>JAXDIE010000034.1:0-5319 GCA_034664165.1 Thermoleophilaceae bacterium
GCGTAGGCGCTTCCACCGTCGACCAGCGCCTGGATCAGGTCGATGATGTCCTGGATCGACTCCGTGGCCTTGGGCTCATGGTCCGGCCGCCCGAGCGCCAGCCGGTCGGTGTCGGCGGTGTAGCGGGCGATCATCGCCTCCGCCAGCTCGCCGCTGTCCGTCCCCTGGGCCTGCGCCGCGTCGTAGATCTTGTCGTTCACGTCGGTGAGGTTTTCCACGAGGGTCACGTCGTAGCCCTCGTGCTCCAGAAACCGCTTGAACAGGGCGAAGACCACGTAGGGCCGCGCGTTGCCGATGTGGATCGGCGCGTACACCGTGGGCCCGCACGCGTAGATGCCGACCTTGCCCGGATCCCGCGGCTCGAGCGGCTTCAGCCCTCCGGAGAGGCTGTCGTGGATCGTGATCTGGCGCACCTGGGGAGCCTAGTCGGAGCGATCCACGGTGGCGATCGCCAGCGCGGCGATGCCCTCGGCTCGCCCGACGAACCCCATGCCCTCTCCGGTGGTGAACTTCACGTTCACCTCGAGCGGCGGCAGCCCGATGGTCGAAGCCAGCCGCTCGCGTATCTGATCGCGGTAGGGCGCGAGCTTCGGTGTCTCGCAGGCCAGCGTCGAATCGACGTGGCGAATGGTCCAGCCGTACTCCTCGAGGAATGTGCAGACCTGCGTGAGCAGCCCGAGGCTGTCGGCCCCCTTCCACTCGTCATCGGTGTCAGGAAAATGCTGGCCGATGTCTCCCAGCCCGGCAGCGCCCAGCAGCGCGTCGATGATCGCGTGGGTCAGCACGTCGGCATCGGAGTGGCCGGCCAATCCGTGGGTGTGCTCGATCGGCACCCCGCCCAGGATCAGCGCCCGCCCCTCCTCCAGGCGGTGTGAGTCGAAGCCGATGCCTGCGCGCGTGCTCATTCCGGCGGACGCTACACGGGGTGGGCAATACTTGACCCATGGAGGCGCTGATCGAGCTCATACAGAGGAGCTACGACGCCCATGGCCGGCAGGACATGACGAAGCTCCCCCACGGGGGCCTGGACCCGTCGTGGTTCGTCGAGGATGCCGAATTCGACCTCGGGCGCCTATCGCTTCCCGACGAGCAGGTCTGGCACGGACTCGAGGAGATCATCGCGGGCTGGGAGCGATGGATGGCCCAGTGGGACGAGTACCACGTCAAGTTGAGCGGGCTCGAGCCACACGGGCCGGACGCGATCGTGATGGACGTCCATGCCGAGATGCAGGGCCGCGAGAGCGGCGCGCCGATCGTGGTCGACCACTGTCAGGTCTGGACGTTCAGGGGCGGTTTCATCAGCCGCATCGCGCTTTACGCGGACCGGGCCGAGGCCTTCAGCCAAGAGGCTCAAGGCGGCGGCGGCGGCCCTCGAACACCGCCAGCTCCGTGACGCCGATCTCCCCGAGCCACTCCAGCGCCTGGTCGTAGCCGTACCCGAGGTGCTCGGGCAGGTGCGCGTCGGAGGACAGCGCCACCGGCTTGCCCGCCTCCAGGCACATCTCGAGGAACCCCCTCGCCGGATATAGCTCGCCCACCGGCTTGCGCAGCCCGGCCGTGGATACCTCGATAGCCACATCAGCGGCGGCGATCCCGTCCATGGCGCGCTCGTAAAAGCGACGCAGGTCGCCCGAGGGTGCGGGCCTCTCTCCGCCCCACACCTTGACCAGATCCGGGTGGGCCAGGATGTCGAACATGCCGGTCGCGGCGGCCTCGCCGAGGGTGTCGAAATAGCGGTTCCAGACCTTTTCGGGATCGCCCGAGCGCCAGATGTCCCAGTCCCCGGGCATGTCGACCGCCTGGTCGCGGAGAAAGTGCACGGAGCCAACCACGTAGTCCCACTCGCGGGCATCCAGGAAGTTGGCGGTGCGGTCCTCGCGGCCCGGCACGAAGTCCGCCTCGATGCCCAGCCTGAGATCGGTCTCCTCCCGCACGAAGCGGCAGTACTCATCCACGTCGTCGAAGGCGTTCTGCTGCCACCACGGGTGGTCCCAGATCTCCAGGGACTGCTGGAAGCGATGGATGTGCTCGGACACCCCCAGCTCGCTGATCCCCCGCTCGGCGGCGGCCTCGCGATAGCGCTCCGCGTTCTCCTGCGTGAAGAAGCGCGACGCTGGCGTGTCCGGGTCATCCGGGCGCAGATGGACGTGGTAGTCGGTCAGCATCGCGCCAGTAGAAACTCCGCGAGCTCCAGGTCGACAGCGGTCGTGACCTTCAGGTTGGGCTCGGTGACCTCGACCACGGTCACGGAGCCCCCGTTGGCCTCCACCAGGGCGGCGTCGTCGGTGGCGGCCGCGAGCGTGGCCGCGTCCACGTCCAGCGCTCGCCGCAGCGCCTGGCCGCTGAAGGCCTGGGGCGTCTGGATGGCCCAGAGCAGCGAGCGGTCCAGCGTGCGCTCGACCCTGCGGTCCGGTCCGGCCTGCTTGATGGTGTCGGACACCGGCGCCGCGGCCACTGCCGCGTCCCATCCATCGGCGATGGCGGCAGCGCAGCGCTGCACCAACTCCGGGGTCACGAGCGGCCGCGCAGCGTCCTGGACCACGTAGACAGCGGCGTCGGGCTCCGCGAGCATGGCGGCCTTCACGGATTCGGAGCGCGAGGCCCCGCCGGCCACACGACCCGGGCCCTCGGCCATCCCGGCCGGCACCGCCACCACCACGCGATCGCAGACCGCGGCCAGCGCCACAAGGCTCCAGTCCAGCAACGGACGACCGCCGCAGGTGACGAACGCCTTCGGCCAATCAGAGCCGAGGCGTTCGCCGCTCCCCGCGGCGGCAATGATTCCGATCAGCGGCGGCCGGCCGGCCACCTGTTGACCGCTCGCTACTTGGCCACCGGCTCTGCGGAGCCGGCACGATTCAGGTGAGCGTCCTCGATGATCCCGTCGAGGTGCTCCTCGGCACCCTCCTCCTCCATGTCGAGCGCGTACATCAGCTCGGAGGCGAGGATCTTCTTGGCCCGGGTGTACATCTGCTTCTCACCCGTCGACAGGCCCTTGTCGGCTTCGCGGATCGCGAGATTCCTCACGACCTCGGCGAGCTCGAAGACGTCACCGGTCTTGATCTTGTCCCGGTTGTGCTTGAAGCGCCGGTTCCAGTTCTTTGGCATCTGGCTCACCTCGTCGCGGAGGACGGTGAGCACGCGCGCCACATCGTCTTCGCCGATGACGCGGCGAAGACCGGCCTTGCCGGCGTTCTCGGCGGGGACCATGACGGTCATGTCGTTGTGGAGGATCTGAATCGTCAGGTACTCGCGCTTGGCGCCAAACCGCTCACGAACTTCGCGCTTGAGCACACGGCCGGCCCCGTGGTGCGGATAGACCACGTTGTCGCCGACCTTGTATTCGATGTGCGGGACTTCACGAGTTACCTCGAGATCGTCGATCTCCCGTTCCCAAGTTGCTGTATCAGCGATGGTGGATTCCTCCTTGGTGTTCATGCACCCGTATCCGCAGACCTAGGTCTGCAGGTACCGGTCCACGAGGTTGATTTCCTGAAGTCGGCGCAGGCCTTCGCGTATCTCCTTGGCCCGCATGTCTCCCACACCCTCGATGGCCGCCAACTCGGGGTCGGTGGCCGCCAGTACCTCGTCGAGCCCGCCGAACTCGCCGATGATCGCCTGGATCAGCAGCTTCGGGAGGCGGGGGATTCGACCGAGCACGCGGTGGCCGCGTGGGGACACCGGATGGTCGAGGGTGTTCGTCTTGCGGTCGTAGCCGAGCATCTCGGCAAGCCGACCGAAGTCCAGAAGGTCCTGGTGGGACATCCGTGCGAGGGACTCCATCACCAGACCGAAGGTCTCCTCGTTGTCATCGACGAGGTAGTCGTGGACCAGGGCGGCCTTGTCGGTCGCGGTGCCCACCATGGTCTCCTCTAGCTGCATCTCGATCAGGCGCCCCTCGGTGCCCAGCTCGACGATGTAGCGCTCGATCTCGACGGCCATGCGCGTCACGAGCTCGGAGCGCTGGAGGACCGTCAGGACGTCGTGGAGCACCACGCCGCCCTCGAACTCGAGCGCCGTGAGGCGCGTCGAGACCTGATCGAGGCGGGTGCGGTACTTGTCGAGCGTCTGCAGGGCCTGATTGGCCTTGGCCAGGATGGCCGGGATCTCGTCCAGCAGGTACTTGGCGCCGCCCAGGTAGAGCGAGACGATGTCGCGGCGCTGGGAGACTGCGATGACAAGGGCGTCCGTCTGCTTGGACACTCGCTCGGCGGTGCGGTGGCGCGTGCCGGTCTCGAGCGACGTGATGGTCGGGTCCGGCATCAGCTGGACGTTGGCCCAGTTGATCTTTGTCGAGTTCTCCGATAGGAGAATCGCCCCGTCCATCTTTGCCACCTGGTAGAGCTGCGCCGGGGAGTAGTCGATCTCCAGGCGGATGCCGCCGGAGAACAGAAAAGCGAGGTCGTCGGTGCCGCCCACGCAGATCAGGGCGCCGGTCCGGGCGCGCAGGATCTCATCGAGCCCTTCGCGCAGCGCGGTGCCGGGTGCCACCATCTCAAGAGCGCGGACGAGCCTGGGCTCCTGACGCTCTTGAAGCTCTCCTACATCGTCCCCAGGTCCAGGCAGCACAAAATCCAATTGTACGGCATTTGGCCCGTTTTTGCCTTTCCAAAGCCATTTCTCGCCCATCTGGCGGCCCTGGGCGCCCACTTGCGGGGCCCAGAGCGGGATTGGCGGCTATCCGGGCCTAGGCAGCCAGGGCTGAATCGTCGAGCTGTTCGACGCCATCCGGTGCTCTCCCGAGGACCTGGGAGAGCGAGCCCAGAAGGGTGGCTCCGGGCTGCGGCTGGAGGACTCCCTGGAGCCCGAACTTGGCGGCCTCCGCCAGACGGCGCTCCGGATGCGGCACGTGGCGCAGCTCGCCGGTCAGCCCGATCTCGCCGAACGCGGCAAGCGGCCCGGTTCCCCCTCGCAGGGGAACGCCCCTGGCGGCGGACGCGATGGCCAGAGCAACGCCCAGGTCGGCCCCGGGCTCATCGACCTTCACGCCGCCTGCGATCGAGACAAACACGTCGCACGAGCCGACCGTGACGCCCGCGTGGCGGCCGAGGACGGCGAGGATCAGGGCCAGCCGGTTGCGGTCGACCCCGTTGGCGATCCGGCGCGGCGGAACCAGCTCCGTTCGGGCCACCAGCGCCTGGACCTCCACCAACAGGGGGCGGGTGCCCTCCATGGCGCAGATCACAACCGACCCAGGCGCCTGGGTGGCCTCCGAGACGAAGCGGGAGGAGGCGTCCTCGACCTCGATCAGCCCGCGCTCGAGCATCTCGAACACCCCGACCTCGTTGGTGGAGCCGAAGCGGTTCTTCAGAGCGCGCA
>JAXDIE010000055.1:0-12122 GCA_034664165.1 Thermoleophilaceae bacterium
CCGCGAAGTCATCGAGGTGATCATAGGAGACAGGAGGGCGTCATGGATGCACTCACCCGGCCGGCGCCGGCTCGATGTTGTCCGGGATGGCCAGCGACCCCAGCCCGTAGTCGATCTCGTAGGGCGGGTTCGAGCCCTTCGTCTCCCTGAAGGCGACGGTGATCGGAGTGGTCTTTCCACCGGGGAGATTGACCTCCAGCCCCAGGCGAGTCAGCTCATCCGGTGGGAGCGGATTGGGGCGCTGGAAGGCCCCGTACAGCCCATGGGCGTAGGAGTTCGTGAACTGTGTGGTCGACTCGATCAGCGCGCCCGTCGCGTCGTGGACCTTGAAGTCACCCACCTTGAGCGACAGGTCCCGGAAGGAGTTGTTGCGGACCTGGCCGATGAGCACGCGGTCGTCCGGCAGCCGGGCCGGCTTGAACAGCTTGGGAGGCGCCGCCCATCCCAGGGAGCCGAAGTTGGGGGAAGACGTTCCTCCGCAGCCGGCAAGCAGAACTGCCGCCGCCAACAGGGCGGCCCGCGTCACTTCGGGCGCTTGGGCGTCATGAACCAGTCGCACCCGATCGGGTCCGGCTGGTTCTGCGGGTCCCAGGCCGCACAGGGGACGAGCGTGGCGGAGAAGGCCGGCGAGACCACGCCGAGCGCGCTGCTGCCGGGGCACTTGGGCAACGGGACGTTGCTGATGCGGTTGCCTCCGGACATCGAGGAGTTGCCCTCCCAGCAGTTGCCGGCACCCTCGGAATCCCACTGGAAGTCGACGCCGTTGGGCGCGGCCTTACCCGCCGGGGTCTGCCCCATCTTGTTGTCGATGAACTGGTTGTAGTTCGAGTTGTCGAACTGCCGGGTCACATCGTTCTCGCCCCGCAGAATGGGCGGGACCCAGTAGAGGATGACCCCGACGCGCCAGTTGTCGTAGATGAAGTTTTTCTTCAGGAGGTCACGGTTTCCACCGGCGATGTTCACGCCGGCCCCGACGGGAACCTGGAACTGGGGGCACACGATGGTGCGCTTGCGCTCCTCGAAGGACGTTCTCGCGCAGTAAGCCTGCCGCTCATCGGTGAAGTTGTTGAGGTTGTTGGAGCGGATCCGGTTGTTGACCCATCGGAAGCATTCCTGGGGCATTCCGGGATGACCCGCGGCGAAGGAGTCCGTCGACAACCCCGAGGAGTTGTCGTGGAAATCGTTGTCGTGGAGATAGGTCGAGTTGCCAGCGGTGCCCGAGTAGCCGAGGACGTTGCCGTAGGACTCGGAATCGCGGATCTCGATCGAGGGGCGCTGGCAGCCAGTTTTCTCACACGTCCCGTACGCGTTCGGGCTGACGTCGCACCCCTTCATGGTCGAGCCGGGGTAGAGCCCGGAGTCCCCATTGCCGTACGCCACGTCGTGGTCGTAGAGCCCGTTGGTAGCCGTAAAGGTGAGGACTCCGTAGTCCTGGTTGTAGCGGGAGACAACGTGGCTTATCCGGAAGCCGGAGACCTCGACGATGTCGACCCCGTTGAAGGCAGACTGCTCGGTGGCGAAGTTCTTGAGGAACACACCGTCGGCCCGGTCGACGCGGAAGACGTCGAGCTTCTTGCGGTCGCCCTTGATCAGGACGTCGGTCGGCTCCTTGCCCATGCCCTCGACCTGCAGGTTGCAGAGCTGGATGCACTTGGGCAGGGTCGGATTGTCGGGATTCGGCTCGGGGCGGGGATCGCCCACCACCTCGATCAGGTTCTTGGCGTTGGGGCAGTGGACCTGGAAGTTGCGATTGGGCCTGACCGGCGGATCGTTGGAGCGCGGGCCCACAGGCGGGGGCAGCGTGTTGGTGAAGCCCTCCGTCTCGACGTAGTCACTGGCGCAGGGCGGGTTGCCGAACGAGCCCACCGGCACGTGCCGGCTGGGCATCTCCTTGTAGACCCCCGGCATGATCTGGATCCGGTAGCCGGATTTGGCGTCGTTGATCGCCGCCTGGATGTCGCTGTACTTGCAGCGGTCCAGTGTGTCCAGGCGGTCCTTGAGCTTCTTGCCGCCGAACTCGCGCTTGAGCAGCGTGTCCGAGTTGTCCTTGCAGACCACGAGAAGCGGCCCAGTGGTGCGGTACTTCGGCACCTTTGTGACCGCCGGGTCCGGGAACTTGGTGGTGCGCTCGGGATGGCTGAGCGCCACCGCGGGCACCAATCCGGCCACGGCGACGCCGACAACCACCGCAATCGCCCGCCTTGCCCTTGATCCCCCCATGGCCGAGAGACTAGCTGTCGAGGGGCCGGATCTGCGCCTGTGCGGCGGCCACGCGGGCGATCGGCACGCGATAGGGAGAGCAGCTGACGTAATCCAGTCCGACAAAGTCGAAGAAGGTGATCGAGTCCGGGTCCCCCCCGTGCTCCCCGCAGATGCCGAGCTTCAGGTCGGGCTTGGCCTCGCGCCCGGTCCAGGCGGCCAGACGCACGAGCCACCCGACGCCTGGGCGGTCGATGGTGTCGAAGGGGCTCCGGTCGATGATCTTGTGCTCCAGGTATTCCGCGAGGAACTTCCCCTCGGCGTCATCGCGCGAGAACCCGAGAGCCGTCTGGGTCAGGTCGTTGGTGCCGAAAGAGAAGAAGTCGGCCACCTCGGCGATCCGGTCGGCCACGAAGCAGGCCCGGGGCAGCTCGATCATCGTGCCCACGCTGAGGTCGAGGCTCCCGCCGCCCTCCGCCTCGACGACCCGCTCCACCAGGTCACGCATGATCTCGAGCTCCTGCTCGTAGGCCACCAGCGGGATCATGATCTCCAGCGCCGGGGCCGTGCCGCTCTTCTCCTGCACCGCCAGGGCCCCGCGGACGATGGCTGCCACCTGCATCTCGTAGATCTCCGGCCGCACGATCCCCAGACGGCAGCCGCGGGTACCGAGCATCGGGTTGGTCTCGTGCAGCGTGTGGACGCGCTCGAGCGTGCGCTCCAGCCCCTCCAGCTCCGGGGAGCCCTCCTGACGAGCCCTCTCGACCTCGGTCGCGAGGTCCTCGGGATCGGGCAGGAACTCGTGGAGCGGCGGGTCGAGCAACCGGATCGTCACTGGCAGTCCCGCCATCTCCTCGAACAGCCCGGCGAAATCCGACTGCTGCAGCGGGAGCAGCTCTGCCAGAGCGGCGGCCTTGTCCTCGTCGGTCTCGGCCATGATCATCGCCCGCATCTTGGGCTGGCGATCACCCTCCATGAACATGTGCTCGGTCCGGCACAGGCCGATGCCTTCGGCCCCGAACTCCCGGGCCTTGGTGGCGTCCTTGGGCGTGTCCGCATTCGTCCTGATCCGGAGCCGGCGGATCCCGTCGCACCACTCGAGCACGGTCTGGAAGTTGGGATCGGGCGGAGGCTCCACGAGCACCACGTCGTCGGTTGTCACCGAGCCAGAGGTGCCGTCGATCGCTATCAGGTCGCCCTCTTTCAGCACGGTGTCACCGACGGTGACCGTCTTGGCGGTCACGTCGATGTCCAGCGCGGAAGCTCCGCAGACGCACGGCCGGCCCATCCCGCGCGCCACCAGCGCGGCGTGGCTGGCCTTCCCTCCCTCGGAGGTCAGGATGCCGCGTGCCGCGAAGAAGCCGGCCACGTCGTCGGCCTCGGTGAACGGGCGGACGAGGATCACGTCCCTGCCCGAGTTCGCCCATGCCACCGCATCGGGCGCGGTGAAGACGATCCGGCCCTTGGCCGCGCCAGGCGAGGCGTTGACGCCCCGCGCGAGGATCTCGGGATCGGAGTTGGTGTCGAAGGTGGGATGCAGCAGGGTCTCCAGCGAGTAGGCGTCGATCGTGCTGATTGCCTCCTCGCGAGTGAGGAGGCCTTCGGACTCGGCGTCGACGGCGAACCGCACGGCGGCCTGCGCGGGCCGCTTGGCGCTACGGGTCTGGAGCATGTAGAGACGGCCGTCCTGCACCGTGAACTCGGTGTCCTGCATGTCCTTGTAGTGGGCCTCCAGGCGCCCGAGGATCTCGATGAGCTCCGCGTGCGCGTCGGGCATAACCTGCTTCAGCTCGGCCAGGTCGTTGGGCGTGCGTACGCCCGAAACCACATCCTCGCCCTGGGCGTTGACCAGGAAGTCGCCGGACGGCTCCGGGGCCCCCGTGATCTCGTCGCGCGAGAACGCAACCCCGGAACAGGACTGCTCCCCGGTGTTGCCGAAAACCATCTGCTGGACGTTGACGGCGGTGCCCCAGTCATCGGGAATCCGGTTGATTCTGCGGTACTCGACCGCGCGATCGCCCAGCCAGGAGTCGAACACGGCCCTGATCGACTGGCGCAGCTGCTCGGCGGGCTCGGCCGGGAAGTCCTCGCCGGTGCGCTCGCGATAGAGGGCGTGGAACTGCTCCACAAGTGCGCGCAGGTCATCGGCGGAGAGCTCGGTGTCCAGCTGGACGCCGGCCTTGGTCTTGCGCTCAGCGATGGCCTGCTCGTACAGCTCCCCGGGGATCCCGTGGCAGACGTTGCCGAACATCTGGGAGAAGCGGCGGTACGAGTCCCAGGCGAAGCGCTCGTTCCCGGTCCGATCGGCGAGACCCGCCACGGCGTCCGCGTTCATGCCGAGGTTGAGGACGGTGTCGAGCATCCCGGGCATCGACTCCCGGGCGCCGGAGCGGACCGACACCAGGAGAGGATCCTGCGGGTCCCCAAGGCTCTTGCCTGCAAGGGTCTCGAGGCGGTCGAGGGCATCGGCCACCTGGTCGCCAAGGCCTTCGGGCTCAACCTGGCCGGCGTTCATGTAGGCCACGCAGGCCTCGGTGGTGATCGTGAAGCCGGCGGGCACCCGCTCGGCCCCCAGCAGCCGGGTCATCTCGGCGATGTTGGCGCCCTTGCCTCCGAGCAGGTCGCGCTGGTCCCGCGAGCCTTCCGCGAAATCGAATACGAGCCGGGTTCCAGTCGCGACTGCCAAGGCCTCGCGATGTTACGTGACCGGCTCAGACCCCGGAGGGCGGCCCCGATCCGCGGGGCTCCCGCCACATGAGGAAGACCCGCGGGCCGCCCGGCATGTCGATCCAGCGGGTCACCTTGAAGCCGTGGCGTGAGTAGAACGCGATGTTCTTCTCCTTCGAGCTCTCCAGATACGCGCCCACACCATCGGCGTCGCACATCTGGAGGATCGGAGCAAGCACCGCCGAGCCCAGGCCCTGCCCCTGGGCGGATGGGTCGGTGCCGAGCACCGCGAGGTAGTAGTGGGGCTTCTTCGGGTGCGCCCGCTCGATGGTGGTGAATCCGGCGGTGATGCGAGGAATGGCCCTCAGCCCCGCGGTCAGCAGCAGCCGCATGCCGGCGAAGGGCGGCCAGCGCCACTCGCCGGGGGGCGCCCAGAGCGCGGCTGCGCGCATCTGCTCGTCCACATAGACCTCGCCGAACGGCAGGAGTCGGTCCAGGTGAAGCCCGAACATCTTGCTGGCGCGCGCCGGCCGAGCCCGGTCGTCGGGGGTGACCCACGAGATGACCGGGTCGTCGTGGAACGCGCGGGCCAGCATTGGCGCCAGCGCAGAGCGGTCGGCGCGGGTGGCTCGGCGCACCTCGGCCATCGGGTGCTTCAGGCCGCGACGCGGCGGAGGCGAACGTGCGCGTGGTACTCGAGCGTCTCCCCGATGGCGCGGTCGGCCTGCCTGAGCGACCCCTCGGAGGCACGCGGCACCTCGGCCAGGCCTGTGGCCAGCGCGCCGGCCATGAAGCCGCGGGCCTGGCCGTCAAGCGTGAACGAGCCGGCCTCGCAGGAGTCGCAGACCACGCCCCCGGCGGCGGCCGAGAACCCGTGCAGGCTGACCTCCGGCTCCTGCTCGCCACAGGAGGCGCACGCGGACAGCTCCGGCACGAAGCCCGCCGCCAGCAGCAGCTTGAGCCGGAACGACAGGGCCTGGGCCCGGTTTGCCGCCTGCTCCTCGGCGTCGAGCAGCCAGAGCTCCTGGCAGAGCAGGTTGTATGCGGGCCGGTTGGCCTCGTTGGAGTCGAACAGGCGCAGCACGGCCTCGCAGGCCTCGGTTCCGCGCTCGAGCGACTCCCTGCGTTCCCGCAGTGCGGCGTGCGCGTGCACGGTCTCGGCCGAGGTGACCGTGCACAGATCGCCACGGCCCTCGTGAAGGATCAGGTTCACCCGCGAGAGCGGCTCGAGCCTTCCGCCGAACCGGGACCTGATCTTCCGCACGCCCTTGGCCACGGCCCCTACCCGCCCCCGGTCAGGGGTGTAGAGATGCAGGACCCGGTCTGCCTCGCCCAGGCGGATCGATCTGAGCACCACCGCCTCTGTCTTGAACGATCCGGGCATGGGCCAACTCTGCCCCACGGCCCGGACGGCAGGCCGGGCTAGCGCCGACGTGGCTTGGGCTGGCACTTCTCGCAGACGTAGGTGCCGCGGCCCGCGGCGCGCATCTTCTTGATCGTGGTCCCGCAACGGGGACACGGGTCGCCCTCCCGGCGATGGACAAGGAACCTGTCCTGGAAGGACCCGCGGGCGCCATCGATGTCGCGGAAGTCGTCGATGGTGGCGCCGTTGCTGTCCACGCCGAGCTCCAGGGACTCGACCACGGCGTCACGAAGGTCCGAGAGCTGCGCCCGGCGCAAGCTGCCCACCGGCCGCAGCGGGTGGATCCGGGCCCGGAAGAGAGCCTCGTCGGCGTAGATGTTCCCGACCCCGGCGATCCGCTGCTGGTTGAGAAGGAAGGCCTTGACCGGGGCGGTGCGGCCGCGCGCGATGTCCCACATGGCCTCCGCCGTGAACGCGGGGCCGAGCGGCTCCACACCCAGGCGCGCAGCGAAGTAGTCGTCCCGGGCTGCGTCGCCCAGGAGCACCTGGCCGGTTCCGAAGCGCCGCGGGTCGGCGAAGAGGACCCGGCGGCCGTCGCCCAGCACCACACGGGCGCGCACGTACTTGCGATCAGGGGTGTCCTCATCCTCGGGGACCAGCAGGAGGTTTCCGGTCATGCGCAGGTGCATCACCATGTGGACCTCGTCGGCCAGCTCCCAGATCAGGTACTTGCCCCGGCGCCGGAGCGCCTGGATCTCGCGGCCGTCGACGGCGTTGGCCAGATAGCCCGGGTCCGCCGGCTCACACCAGCGCGGGTCGGGCACCTCGACACGCTCCAGGCGTGCGCCTTCCACATGGGGCGCCAGCTGGCGGCGCACGGTCTCTACCTCGGGCAACTCGGGCATATGCCCAGGTTAGAGCCGCCTCAGCTCCGGGAAAGGCGCCAGGTGCTCCAGGCGGCTTCGACGGCCATTGCGAGACCCGACACGACGAGCACGTACGCGCCGAAGCCGGGGCGCGGCAGAGGGCCGTCGGCGCTCACCTGGGCGACGCACACGATCGCCAGCGCCAGACCCGAAAGGCCCACCGTCGTGAGCCTCGCGGCGCGGGGCCCGAGCTCCAGCCCGCCTCGTTTCAGCTGGAGCGCAAATACCTCCGCGACCAGCGCAAGCAGGGCCGGGACCAGGAAAAGCGGGCCCAGGGATCCGGCAAGCGTGCCCTCGGAGTCAAAGGGCAGGACCAGCGCGCCCACGAGATAGACGCAGGCGGCGACCGCCGCGACGTTCACGCAGTGGCCCGCGGATGGGCCTTGAAGTAGACGTCCTTGAGCCTCTCGCTGGAGAGGTGCGTGTACAGCTGGGTCGTCGCCACGTCGGCGTGGCCGAGCATCTCCTGGACCGAGCGCAGGTCGCAGCCGCCCGCCAGCAGATGGGTGGCGAAGGTGTGCCGCAGGGTATGCGGGCTCATCCGGTCATCCAGGCCGGCGCTGCGCGCGTGCTTCTGGATGATCTTGTAGAGGCCCTGCCGGGTCAGGGCACCTCCGCGGAAGTTGACGAACAGGTGGCTCTGCTGGGGATCGCGCACCAGGCGCGACCGTCCCCGCTCGAGGTAGAGGGCCAGTGCGGCGGACGCCTCGCGGCCGATCGGAACCAGCCGCTCCTTGGAGCCCTTGCCGCGGGCCCGAAGCATCCCGTCCTCGAGATCGATGTCGCCCAGGTCGAGGCCGATCGCCTCCGAGGCCCTCAGCCCGCAGGCATACATGACCTCGAGCAGCGCCCGGTCGCGAAGCGCCGAGGGTTCCATCCCCACCGGCTGCGCCAGGAGGGTCGCTATCTCGCCGCGCGTCAGGACGTGTGGCAGCTTCTTGGACCTCCGGGGAGCGCTGAGCGCGGCCGTGGGGTCCTCGGCCATCACGTTCTCGCGGCGCAGGTGCCTGTAGAAGCTCCTCAGGCAGGCGGCCTTGCGGTGCACGGTCGCGGGCGAAGCCGGGCCGCGACCGTTGCCACCGGCCAGCTGTGAGAGGAACTCCGAGATGTCGGCCCCCTGAACGTCGACCGCGCGGGTCCCGCGGCCTTCCAGGAAGCGCCCGAACTGGAGCAGGTCGCCCCGATAGGCCTCGAGGGTGTTGCGCGACAGCCCCCGCTCGAACTCGAGGTAGGCCAGGAAGTCCAGGGCGAGTTGTTCAAAGGCCTGATCGGCCGGTGCAATGATCGACATGGAAGCGGTCTTCGCCCGACAGGCGGCGCTTCCCTTTGCCTGCAAGACGGCTGCCGTCTCAGCGGAGCAGTCGCCTCTGGAGCAGCAGCAGGCCGATCAGCGTCTTCGCGTCGCGCACCTGGTCGATCACGGTGGCCAGGTCGGCGTGACTGACCATCCGGATGGTGATCCGCTCGTCTTCGTCGGGCTTGGGGGCCGCCGCGGGCGAGAGATCGGTGGCCAGGAACAGGTGGAAGGTCTCGTTGGTGAAGCCCGGCGACGCGTATACGACTGTCAGCAGCTCCAGCGTGCCGGCCGCCTGTCCTACCTCCTCGACCAGCTCGCGGTGGGCCGCCTGCTCGGGCGTCTCACCGGGGTCGAGCTTGCCGGCGGGCAGCTCGAGCAGGGCCTCCTCCCCCACGATCTCGCGCGGCTGCTCCACCAGGTGCACGGCCCGCCCGTCGAACGGGACGATCACCGCGGCCCCGGGATGGATCGCGACCTCGCGCACCACCTCGGCGCCGTCCTCGTGGCGGTAGACGTCGCGGCGGACCTGGATCAGCCCTCCGGCGAAAACCTCGTCGGAGTGGATCCGGTCAAAGGCCACGGATCTCCGATCCCAGCACGTCGCCGCCGGCGAGCGCCGAGCGGAAGAACAGGTCGTCCTCCTCGATCGAGCGGCCCATGGTCCTGGCCGGAAGGCCGCTGGCGGCATATCCGGCGAGGTCGGCCTTGCCGCTTCGGGGCCTGTGCCCGTTCGGCAGGTCCGGCGGGTCGTCAAGGTCGTCGGGTAGCGCCACCAGCGCGGCGCGCAACATGAGCTCGAGCGCGGTGCGGGTGTGGTGGGAGAGGCCCCGGTGCCGTTCCCGCACATCACCGGAGGACATCCGGGGGACGATCACGGTGGCGCAGCCGAGGGCCATGGCGGCGTGGGCGCTGTCGACGGCCGCCATCCCGCCGTGCCCCAGGGTCGTGGAGGAGCCGAGGATCCCCGGGCCCGGCCCGACGATCGCGGCATCCCACTCCAGGGCGGTCAGGCCGGCGTGAAGCGCGCCGGCCACGCTTATCGCCTCGTGCTCGCCCCCGAAGGCCGCTCCGGCCGTGACGTGCCCCGCCAGAAGGCCCCTCTTCCGAAGGTCGCGCACCACCTTGGAATGCGCACCCGACAGCGCGCCACCCACCGTCTGGACGTATCCGATCCGTACGCCTGCGGCGTGTTGGTCCGCGGCCCAGGCAACGCACGGCAGCTGCGCGTGGAGCGAGATCACAGCGACGGGCCTTGCCAGCGGGCGAACCAGGTCCCCCGCGACCTCCTCGACCGGGTGAACCGGGTACTGGAGCGGCGTGTAGTTGAGCTTCATCACGTGGGCGCCCTGGGGATCTCCCAGCCCGAGCCCTCTCGTGAGGTTCACCAGGAGCAGATCGAACCCCCCGCTCCCAAGGCCGAGGTCGACGGCGGCGGTGTTGACCACCACGTCATCGCCCGTCTCGACGGGCCCGGTGAGCTCGGTGTAGGCAAGCGCCGGCCGAGCCTGCCCGTCGACCTCGACGACGATCTCGGCCGCCGGCCCGGTCGAGCGGACCTCCGTGACCACGCCCCGTTTGAGCGCCAGCGCGCTCATGCGGGCCCCTCGACCAGCGCCAGGGCCACATCCAGCATTCCCTCGAGCGCGTACCTGCTCACGCGCTCGTCGGGCTGGTGGTTTCGCTCCGTGCCGTTGGCGATGTTCAGACAGGGGATCCCGGCGGGGATCAGCGCGTTGGCATCGCTTCCGCCCCCGGTGGGCACGTACACGGGCTCGATCCCGCATGACTCGAGCGCCGCCGCAGCCACGGCGACCGGCTCGGCCGTGCGGGTCAGGCGGTAGCCGCGGAACAGCTCCTCGACCACCGTTTCGAGGTCACACTCGAACTCGCCGGCGGCGGCCGTGAAGGCGTCTACCATGGCCTGGACCACCTGGCCGGCCCGCTCGTGATCCAGGCTGCGCGCCTCGAGCTCGACGGTGCAGCGCTCTGCCACCACGTTCGACGCGGTACCGCCCTCGATCGTGCCGACGTTGGCGGTGGTCTGATCGTCCAGACGGCCCAGCTCGAGCCGGGCGAGCGCCGCGGCGGCGGCGGCGATGGCATTCCGCCCCTCCTCGGGGCGAATGCCCGCATGGACGGCCTTGCCCCGAATCTGCGCCTGGAGGCGGTAGTAGGTGGGGGCCGCGACGATCAGCTCGCCGACCGGGGACGCATGGTCGAACACGAAGCCGAAGCGGCATGAAAGCCGCGAGCAGTCGAAGGCCTTGGCGCCGCGCAGCGCCAGCTCCTCCGCTGTGGTGAACAGGAGCTCGACGCCGATCCGGGAGCCCTCCTGCACCAGCCGCCGCGCCACCGCCAGGATCACCGCAACCGCCGCCTTGTTGTCGGCGCCCAGAATCGCCTGGTTGCGATTGACGAAGAAGCCGTCCTTCTCGACGACCTCGATCGGCGCGTCCTGAGGAACGGTGTCGAGGTGGGCACACAGCAGGATGACCCCCTCCCCCGTCCCCTCGATTCGGGCCAGCAGGTTCCCGGCGTTGGAGCCGGTCTCGGCCCCGGAGTCATCCTCGTGGACCTCGAGGCCCATCGCCCTCAGCTCGGCCGTGACCAGATCCGCCATCGCGCGCTCGTTGCCGGACACGCTTGGAACCTCGCACATCCGGACGAAGAGGCCGGTCATCCAGGCGCGCTCGTCCTGGGACGCCGGACGCGCCATCGGCCCTACTGGGATGCCGCCGCGCGCTCGTCGCCCTCGACGACGCGCGGCTCGCCCTCGGGGGCCCGCCGGCGGGCGCGCTCCACGGCGGCGCCGACGAACTCGCGGAAGAGCGGGTGCGGCCGCAGCGGCCGCGACTTGAACTCGGGGTGGTACTGCGATGCGACGAAGAACGGATGGTCCTGGAGCTCGATGACCTCGACCAGTCGGTCGTCGGGGGAGGTCCCGGAAAAGACCATGCCCTCGGCCTCGAGCCGCGGGCGGAGGTGGTTGTTGACCTCGTAGCGGTGGCGGTGGCGCTCGTAGACGACCTGGTCGCCGTAGATCTCGCGAGCGCGCGTCCCCTCGTGGAGCTTCACCGGGTCCGCCCCCAGGCGCATGGTGCCGCCCAGGTCGCGCACCTCCTTCTGCTCGGGCAGAAGGTCGATGACCGGAAACGGTGTCTCGGGATCGAACTCGGTCGAGTTGGCGCCCTCCATGCCCAAATGGCGGGCAAACTCGGACACCGCCATCTGCATGCCCAGGCAGATCCCCAGGTAGGGGACCTTCTGCTCGCGCGCGAAGCGCGCCGCCATGATCTTGCCCTCGGCGCCCCGGACCCCGAAGCCGCCGGGGATGAGGATGCCGTCGCACTCGCCCAGCTCGGCCTGCGCCTGGTCCGCGTCGATCTGCTCGGCGTCGACCCAGCGGATCTCGACCTTGGCTCCGTGGTGGATTCCCGCGTGGTAGAGGGCTTCGTTGACCGACAGGTAGGCGTCCTCGAGCTGGATGTACTTGCCGACCATGCCGATGACGACCGGCTCGACCGCCGCGTCGCGGCGCTGCGCAAGGTCCTCCCAGTCGGACAGGTCGGCGGGCGGGGCCTCCATCCCGAAGTGATCCAGAATCTGATCGTCGACGCCCTCGGCCCGGAAGTAGAGCGGGACCTTGTAGATCGAGTCGACGTCGCGCGCG
>JAXDIE010000059.1:0-39495 GCA_034664165.1 Thermoleophilaceae bacterium
AACGGGTTCTATGGTGCCTACCAGTTCATGCAGGGCACCTGGGAAGCCGTGGGCGGCTCCGGCAACCCCGCCGATGCCAGCCCGGCCGAGCAGGACAAGCGTGCAGCGATTCTGTACGCGCAGTCCGGCGCCGGCCAGTGGCCCGTCTGCGGCCAGTAGCCGACGAACTCGCTCAGCAGGATGGGCGTTGCTGGGGCATGACCCCGGTGGGGCCTAGGACTCCGTGTCAGGCGTCAGGTCGTTCGGGCTCAGGCCCGGACGACCTGGCTGCCGGGCACGATGTCGTCCGCGCCGGATTCGTCCCAGCGCACCCATGCCTTGTGCCCGCCGTCGTAGTCAGGCGCGAAGAGCACAAGCGTGGCCCCCTGATCCCAGACGGTGCAGTGCTCCTCGCCCTCCGGATCCAAGCCGCGCCAGACCCGGACGAACGCGTTGTTCTCCCACTCGTCCCCGATGGTCGTGGGATCCGTGTGGCCAGGCCGCACGCTTACCTCGTGCGGCAGCTTCATCAGCACTTCCATGATCGAGTGCTTCATGTCCTCGAAGGTCGTCGAGCCCGGTGCCTTGACCCCGCCGATCGATCCCTTGAAGAGCGTGTCGCCTGTGAAGATCTCGCTGCCGTTGATCAGGAAGTTCAGCATCCCGTCGGTGTGCCCGGGCGTGTGGACCGCCTCGATCTCGAGCCCGCCGATCGTCAGCTTCTCCCCGGGGTCGATGGTGGTGTCTACGTCGAGCAGCCGGGCCGCCTCGAGCGGGTGGGCCATGATCTCGACCCCGTAGCGCTCCTTGAACAGGTGGTTCTCGGCCACATGGTCCGCGTGGTGGTGGGTCAGCAGCAGATGGGTGACCGTCAGATCGTGCTTCTCAGCGGCATCGAAGAGCGGCTGCGAGGGCCCGCTGGTGTCGATGACGATCCCAGTGCCGCCGGGCTCATCGCCCACGAGGTAGCTGTTGGATAGCCATTGGTCGTTCAGGACGCGCTCGATGATCATGATTTCTGTCCCTCCGTGGGGGTCGGCTGGGTGGTGGTGCCGCCGCTCGGCGGGGCCAGCCCTCCGCCTCCGAAGCGCCAGGCGCCATCCTCGAAGCGCATGTACCAGACGCCTTCCAGGTCGCCGAGCGTCACGTTGAGCTGGGCCCCGGGGATCGTGAGGGTTTTCAGCTGGACTCCACTGATGTCGAACGGAGCTGCGGCCTCTTTGGCCGCGCCGGGGTCCTTCTCGTACGACGTGGTGCAGAGCGTGCCGACAACTCCCGCCTTGTCAAGCGACTTGGCCCGCACCAGGCGGTAGCGCTTGGTCAGCAGGTCGCACGCGCCCGAGTACTTGTGATCGGCCAGAAGCCTTCTGAAGTCGGAATAGGTCTGGCCTGCGGCGTCCTGCTTGGCCTGGTCCGCCGGCGCATCCACTCCAGTGCCTGTGAAGCCCGGCGCCCCTGCCTCGCCGTCAACCCGCCATTCGTCCTGGTGCCCGACCATCGGCACCACCACGCTGTCACCGTCCGTGTCCACGGTGACGTCCGCGAGCGGGATCGTGCGGGGGGTCAGCTTCACGGATGTGACGGAAAAGGGCTGATCGGCGCTCTTCGAGAGCTCAGGGTGCTTCTGGTAGTAGGCGACGCACACGGCTCGCGGGTCGCCCCCCTTGCCCGTGTCCTGGGCCTTCTGCTTGAGTTTGGCCTTGGTCTGCAGCGCGCAGACCTTCTCGAAGTCGCCTGTGGCCAAGGCCTGCTGGTAGCGGACTGCGCCGTCCGACGCTGCCTTCTCCGCATCGTCCCCGCTTGTGGCGGGAGCGGAGGATCCACCACAGCCCGCAGCAGCCAGCGCCGCGCCGACTGCAATCGCGCCGAGCGCGGTCCTTGACATGAGAACGGTCACGATGGGCCGTACTGGGCTCGAACCAGTGACCCCCAGCTTGTCGAGCTGGTGCTCTCCCAACTGAGCTAACGGCCCCGATGGCTCACGATAGCCAATCCTGGTCCGCGATCCCGCCTACGGCTGGCAGGCGGCATCCAGCTCGGAGCTCCCGGAATGGGAAAACACACAGACGGGCGTGCCGGCACCGGTAAGGGCGCCGCCGAGGTCGGTCGTCGCAACGGTGGCAGCTGAGGCTGCAGACATGTCCAGGCCGGTGGTCCCGGCGACGGAGCCGGTGGTCATGTACAGAGTCCCGTTCTCCACCGTGATTGCAGTCGTGCCACCGAACACGCTGCTCCCGCTGAGGGTGCCAATCGATTGGTCAAGCACCAGGCCCTTGTCCGAGCCGAAGACCTGACTGGAGCGGAGCGTTGCATTGCTATCCGAGACCGAGAGGGCGACCGGGCCCTGCCCGTTGAACTCGCTGCCTGTGGCGACGAGGTTCGAGTTGGAGATCAGCCGGGCTCCGGTGGCACCCCGCGCGGTGCTCGTATTGAGATTCACGAAGGCGTTGTTGCTGACGTCCACGCCCACCGCGTTAGCGCTTGTGGCGAAGCTATCGCGGACCGTCGCGCTGGACGTGGGTCCCGCGACGACCAACCCGCTGCCGTCGGTCGAGCTGGCGAAGCTGCTGAAGAGGTTGGCGAAACCGCCTTGGATGTCCACTGCATTGCCGTCGAGGGAGTTGACGAAGCTGTCCCGGACGGTTGCCTGGCCCGCTTGGATCCCCATCCCGGTGCCACTGCTCGAGCTGACGAAGCTGCTCCAGACCGTGGCGAAACCCCCTTGGAAATCCATCCCGGTCCCGCTGTTCGAGCTGACAAGGCTGCTCCAGACAGTGGCTGACCCGCCCTGGATCTCGATCCCCGGGCCGCTGGTGGAGGTCGCGAAGCTGTCCCAGATCCGGGCTGTCCCGGCCTGTACCTCAAGCCCGGTGTCGGTTGGAGAGAATGAGCTTGAGCCGCGCATGTTGAGGGATCCGCTCTCGAGCCGGGTTCCGGGAACGCCCTGGGCGAAGGTGTCGGTGACGGTCACCGTGCCGTTCGTGTCGATGTCCAGCCCGATGGCGCCTGCGGCAAACGCGTTCACGTTGTTGAGCTTCACCGGGGTGCCGGGTGTCGCGACCGTCAGAGCCGCACTCGCTGGGTCGGCAACGGTATTCGTGAAACCGATGTTCGAGACCTCGCTCGCTCCCGTCACCTCAACGGCACTCCCGCTGCCGCTCGAGTGCCGTACGAATGTGGTCCGGTACCCCGACCCCTCGAGGCTCAGTCCGTCCGGGAGCTCGAGGGTGTCCGAGCCGATGTCGTAGGTCCCCGGCTCGAGCTTCAGGAGGATCGGATTCGTGACCGAAGGAGTCGGGGCGCCCTGTACGGCGGCAATCAGAGCGGCTCCGCTCGCGCTCGCGTTTGCTCCGGGACTCACCAGGATGGTCTTCTTGTAGCGGGCGAACTCGGTGGAGTCGGAGCCGTCGAGCGTGTCGGCATCAAGCCCCGACCCCGTACCGTCGACCTGCTTGATCTTGTTCAGCACGTCCGCGGGCAGGTCGGGGGAGCCGGGTGGGCCCTGCGGCCCGACCGGACCCTGTGGCCCGATGGTCCCCTGCAGCGTGCCCTCGTTGATGTCCGCGCCGGTGAGGCTGTCATCGAGGATGTCGTTGCCCCTCAGCGAGTTGTCCTTCACGCTCTTGGAGCTGACCGAGTTCTTGGCGGCCCCCGCGGCGTAGCCGGTCCCGCCCACGGCGAGGAAAATGGCAAGCAGAGCCAGATGGTGCTGCCGGACATATCCCGCGAGCTTCGACACCTGTCGCCTCCCGTCGACTTCCGCAAGCTTAGTCCTCAGGGCCGCCCCTGACCACCATTCCCGACATTTGGGCGAATACGTCGGCGTGGCAAAGGTGCGGTCACAAATCTCCCGGCAACCTGGGAAGCTAGGGGTCGTGCGAAACCGGCGCACACTGCGACCTCGGCGGGGGCTGCACGCGGCATTGGCCGCGCTCGGCATGCTTGTCGTGCTCTGTTACGGCCCCTCCGCGGCCGAGGCCCGGCTGCGCGTGGGCATCAACATCAACCAGGCCGTGGCGGACTCCGAGCTGACCCGGATGCAGATGGGCGGCGCCAGCCTGGTCCGGTTCCCGATCAACTGGAACTTCATCGAGCCGCGGGTCGATCACTACGTGTGGGACTTCTACGACTACGCGTTCGCAGCGCTCGCAAACCGCCGGATGACCTACTTCCCCGTCATCCAGGGCCTGCCGGCCTACATCGACCACACCTATGCCGAATATCCCGCCGGAATCGCCCAGCTCACGCGCTTCCGCTACTTCATGCAGCAACTGATCTCGCGCTACGGCCACGGCGGGAGCTTCTGGCAGGAGCACCCCGAGCTTCCCGAGATGGCGCCACCCGCCTGGCAGATCTGGAATGAGCCCAACCTGCCCGGAAACTCGCCCGGCCTCAAGCCATCTCCCAGCACCTATTCCTACGTACTGAAGATCGCCGCCGAGGAGATCCACGCCCGTGACCCCGTGACCCAGGTGGTTGTCGGCGGCATGTCGCCCAGCGCGGACTTCGGGGCCCTCGACTACCTCGACCAGCTGTGGAAGATCCCCGGCACGCGCGCAGCCACCGATGCCATCGCCCTCCACACCTACCCGCGCAAGCCCAAGCAGCTGACCGAGCTGCTGGATTTCGTCGGAGACTTCATGGAGAGCCACTTCGCCAGCCAGATGCCGGTCTGGATCACGGAGTTCGGCTGGTCGACGGCCGGCGAAAAGGTGCCCCAGCGAAAGAACCGTGGCGCCCAGGCCCGGGCCCTGAAGAAGGCGGTCGAGATCATGCGGCGTCAGCGCCACCTGAACCTGGTCGGAGCCCTCTGGTACAGCTGGCGCGACATGGGCCGGCCGGGCGCGTCGAACGCGTGGCAGCCGTACACGGGCCTCTTCAACTACGACGGCCTGGCCAAGCCATCCTGGCGCGCGTTCACCCGGCTGACCGGGGGCCGCGGCGGCTCCACCGTCGAGGGCGCTCTGCCACCCGTCCTCGCGGGGCCGTCATTCCCCGCCGGGCCCTACCAGGGCTTCTTCCCGAGCGGGTAGGCAACTCCGGCCTTAAGTGGGGTGCGGGTAGAGTCGCCTGAATGGAGCAGAGCACGCCGTCGGGCGGTGGGCTGGTCGAGCTGAGCGCGGTATCCAAGAGCTTCGGGCAGAACCTCGTACTGGACAACATCGATCTGCGGATCGAACACGGACAGGCCGTGGTCGTGGCCGGCCCATCTGGATCGGGCAAGTCGACCATGCTCCGTTGCATAAATGGTCTGGAGCCGATCGACTCGGGAACCATCAAGTTCGATGGGCGATCGATTGAGGGGATCGGCCGGGACATCTACGGCATCCGCGCCCAGATCGGGATGGTCTTCCAGCAGTTCAACCTCTTCCCTCACATGACGGTGCTGCAGAACATCACGCTGGGCCCGACGCACGTAAGGGGTGTCTCCGCCGAGGAAGCGAGGCAACGAGGTCGCGAGCTCCTGGACCGGGTGGGGATCCCGGACAAGGAGTCCGACCTGCCGGCAGACCTCTCGGGCGGCCAGCAGCAGCGGGTGGCGATCGCCCGCGCCCTGGCCGTGGACCCGAAGCTGATGCTCTTCGACGAGCCTACGTCGGCGCTTGACCCGGAGATGATCCGCGAGGTACTCGACGTGATGCGCGACCTGGCTCGTGACGGCATGACGATGATCGTCGTGACCCACGAGATGGGATTCGCCCGCGAGGTGTGCGACCGCATCGTCTTCATCGACGAGGGCTCGATCGTCGAGGACGCACCACCCGAGCAGTTCTTCCAGGCGACCGGGAGCGCCAGAGCCAAGGAATTCGTTGACAAGATCATCCACCACTGAGGAGGGCAATATGAGGACCATGGGCAAGTGGAGGCTCGCCATTCCGTTGATCGCGCTGGCCGCGCTCGTGCCGGCCGGATGCGGGGGCGGCGCGGGCAGCGACACGGCCGCGACCGGCGGCGCCGGAGACGTGTCCCAGCCGACGCTCGACAGGATCAAGGAGAACGGCGAGATCGTGATCGGCGTGAAGTACGACGTGCCCCCGTTCGGGTTCAAGAACCCGAGCACGGGTGAGGTCGAGGGCTTCGACGTCGAGCTGGGCCGGGCGATCGCCGAGGATCTCGGCGTGGAGCCGAAGTTCGTCGAGGCGATCTCGGACAACCGGATCCCGTTCCTTCAGGACGGAACCGTGGACCTGATCCTCTCGACCATGACGATCACCGGGGAGCGCGACCAGGAGATCGACTTCTCCGAGCCGTACTACATCGCCAACGGGCGGATCCTGGTTCCCAAGGGGTCCGACATCGCCGGAATCGACGACCTGGCGGGCAAGCGCGTGTGCACGGTGCTGGGCTCGACCTACGCCGACACGCTGGCCGAACAGGCGCCGGATGCGGATCTGCAGCTGGTCGATACCTACTCCGAGTGCCTGGAGCTGATCCAGGACGGTTCGGTTGACGCCGTCTCGACCGACGACGTGATCCTCACCGGCATGGTCATCCAGGACGACTCGCTCCAGCTGGTAGGCGAGGACCTGACCACTGAGCCCTATGGAGCCGGCCTGCGCGACGGCGACACGGCGTTCAAGAAGGCTGTGGACAAGTCCATCGACGCCTACAAGAAGGATGGGCGCTGGGAGGCCAGCTACGAGAAGTGGGTCGGCCAGTACACCGGGGTGAAGCAGAAGCCGCCGACCATGACCCTGAAGGAAGCCATCGAGCTGAATCCCTAGGTCATGAGCGGGCTCTGGGAGGTGTTGAGGGAGCACTTCCCGGAGCTCGCCTCCGGTTTCCTGGTCACGGCCCGGATCGTCGCGATCTCCTTCGTGATCGCGATGATCGTGGGCGCGTTCGTGGCCGCGCTGCGGATCTCGCCGTCGAAATGGCTCAAGCGCCTGGGCGGGATCTACGTCGAGACGTTCCGCAATATTCCGCTCCTCGTTCTGCTGTTCATCGCGTTCGCGGGATTGCGGCGGGCGGGTGTGCCGATCAGCCCATGGGTGGCCGGGACGGCGAGCCTGGGCCTGTACACCGCGGCGTACGTGGCCGAGGCGCTGCGCTCCGGCGCCTTCTCCGTGGGCAAGGGACAGGTCGAGGCCGCGCTCTCGCTCGGCCTGAGCTACGCCGCGACCCTGCGGCGGATCGTCATCCCCCAGGCGTTCCGCTCCGTGATCCCCACGGTCGGGAGCCTGGTGATCGCCATGATCCGGAACTCCGCGATCGTCGGCGTGTCGCTCCTGGCGCTGCCTGACCTTCTCAAGGAGGCCCGGATCGTGCAGTCCCGGACCTTCGAGACGGGCGAGGTCTTCTTCTGGGCGGCTGTGGGCTACCTGATCCTGACGCTGACCACCACCCTTGTCTTCCGCTACCTCGAGCGGCGCTACGCGGTGCGGCGATGAGCTACCTCTTCGACCCGGCCAACTGGCAGTGGCTGATCACCGACAACGACGTCCGGTTCATCCTCGAGGGCTTTCTGGTGAACCTCGAGATCGCGGCGATAGCGATGGTGGTCTCGCTCATCTTCGGGCTGCTGCTGGCATTGGCGAGGGTCTCCACGGTGCGGCTCGTGAGCGTGCCGACCGGGCTCTGGATCGATCTGTGGCGCAACCTGCCTCTGATCTTCATGATCCTCTTCTTCGCGCTCGCGATGCCACAGGTGTGGCGCGAGGCCTACGAGTCGCTCGTGCCGGGCTTCTTCCCGGAGGCGCTCCAGTCGGGGCGGGTTCTGGCGGCCCTGGCCGCGCTCGTTCTCTACAACTCCGCCGTCCTGGCCGAGATCATGCGCTCGGGGATCCTCTCGCTCGAGCGGGGTCAGTCGGAAGCCGCCGCCTCGCTCGGGTTGACCCACCTGCAGGCCATGCGCCTCGTGATCCTGCCCCAGGGCCTGCGGCGGATGGTGCCGGCCACCGTGTCCCAGCTCATCACGCTGAACAAGGACACGACCCTGGTGAGCATCATCGCGATCCAGGAGGTCATGCGCCACGGGCGGATCGTCACCAGCGCCAACTTCTTCGGCGGCGTTCAGGCGCCCGTGCTGCAGGTGTTCATCTTCATCGGCCTGCTGTTCATCGCAGTCAACCTCCTGCTGTCGCGCCTCTCGCGCCGGCTCGAGCTGCGCGAGCGAGCCCGAACCGGGACGACCCTCAAACGCGTGAGCGGCCTGGAGGATCAGGTAGCGGCCGAGAGCGACCTGCGCCCGGGCTTCTAGGCCCGGTCAAGGCGACGACCGGAATCGAACCGGTGTGAACGGCTTTGCAGGCCGCTGCGTAACCACTCCGCCACGTCGCCAGCGAAGGCAGAAGGGTAGCGGCCGGGGTCAGGCGGGCCGCAGCTCGGGCTGGAGCTCGCCGGTGTCGGCCGACGGCCGCAGCAGCGACACACCCGCCCCCACCAGGGAGATGGCGGCCAGCGCCCAGAGGGCGACGTGCATGTTGGCGACGAAGGGGTCGAGCGTCTGGACGGACATGCCACTGGTCAGCCCGGAGAAGATCTTGAAGAGGGTGTCGCGCGGCACCGCGGTGGTCATGATGGCCATCACAAATGCGATCGAGATCACCGCGCCTGTGTTCTGCAGCATCATCCGCGCACCCGCGGCGATCCCGCGCCTGTGCGGCTGCACGGTGCCCATCATCGCAGCGGTGTTGGGGCTGTTGAACATGCCCGAGCCGATGCCCACGAGCGCCAGCCAGACCGCGCTCTGCCAGTAGGCGCTGTCCTGGACCAGCGTGGTCATGCCGGCCAGCGCGCCGGCCGATACGAGCATGCCGAGGGCCGACAGCGTGCGCGAGCCGTGGCGGTCTGCCCAGATGCCCGCGAGCGGGCTCGCAATGAGCATGCCGATGGCCATCGGGGCCAGCTTGATCCCGGCCGTGATCGGGTCATCGCCCTGGACGCCCTGGAAGTAGAAGACGAACACGAAGAGCAGGGCGAATCGCGACAGTCCGTTGATGAACGAGGCCGCGGTGGCGGCGGCGTAGAGACGGTTCTCGAAGATCGTCAGATCCAGCATCGGTGCCTTCGCCCGCTTCTCGATCACGACGAACAGCGGCAACAGCACCAGGCCCACCGCAAGGCCCCCGATCACCAGCGGATCGATCCAGCCCGAGATCCCGCCTTTGGAGATGCCGAAGACCAGGCCCGTGAGGCCGACCACGTAGGTCGCGGTGCCGAGGATGTCGAGTCCCTCTGGCCGTTCCGGCCGGATCAGCTCGCGCAGAATCAGGCCGGCCCAGACGCTGCCCGCGATTCCGAGCGGCACGTTGAACCAGAAGACCCACTGCCACGAGATCGACACCAGCACCCCGCCGAGCACCGGGCCGATGACCAGTCCCACGGCCGCGACCATGACGTTCGTGCCCATGGCCAGGCCCAGCTGCTCCTTGGGGAAGGCGTCGGTCACGATTGCGGCGGCATTGGCGAAGATCAGCGCGCCTCCGATGCCCTGGAGGATGCGCCACAGGATCAGCTGGGTGCCGTCCGCAGAGAAACCCGCCCCCAGCGAGGCGACCGAGAAGACGATGAAGCCGGCCACGTACGCCTTCTTGCGGCCGGAGATGTCCGAGAAGCGGCCCGCCGTGAGCACCAGGACGGTGGCCGCGATCATGTAGGCCAGGATCACCCACACCAGCTCCAGCAGCGAGGTGCCCAGCGCCCGCTCCAGGTCGGGCAGCGCGATGATCAGGGTGCCCGAGTTGACCGTGGCCATGAACATGCCGAGGCTCGTGCACGACAGGGCCCACCACTTGTAGTGGTGGTGGTCGGCGGCGACACCGGGGCGGCGGCGGGCGCTCAAAGGTCGTCCACCACCGCGGCCAGCCGCTGGAGCAGCCGGGCGCCCTGGCGGCGCTCGTCGGTGGTCAGAGCCTTGAAGACCATCTTCCGTCGCTGAGCCACTCGCCGGCGATGCGCCCTGACCCGCTCGCGACCAATGTCGGTCAGCGTCACGGAGACAACGCGCCGGTCATCGGTGCGGCGCTCGCGCTCGATCACACACTGGCGCTCGAGGAGGTCGAGCATCCGCGTGGCCGTGGGCGGCGTGATGCCCGCGGCCTCGGCCAGATCACTCACCCGGCTCGCCGTGCCGCGCTCGAGCGCGTCGAGCAGGTGGAACTGCGATGAGGTCAGCGCGCCGGGCTCGGCCGCCGCACGGCCGCGCACCCGCCGGATGGTGCCGAAGAATTCGTCCCACGCGGCCTCGAACTCGGCGTATCCGGGCTCGTGCTTTGTCTTGGTAGTCATTAGCTAGCTAAACATTAGCCAACCGGTCACGTCGGCCCGTGTAGGGTTCGGCCATGGCCTCACCCGAAATGCCACCGCCCGGGTCGTTCAAGCTGAAGCTCGTCAACCTCATGACCGGCGCCCACGTCGCCGCGTATCGGATGAGCGGCGGGCGGATCGGGGGCAAGATGGGCCAGGGCGCGCGGGTCGTACTCCTGCACCACGTCGGGCGCAAGAGCGGCAAGGAGCGCGTATCGCCGCTGATCGGCGTCCTCGATGGCGACAAGGTCGTCATCGCCGGATCCCGCGGCGGCTCCGATGCCACTCCGGCCTGGTGGCTGAACATCCGGGATGCGGGCCGAGCCAAGATCCAGGTGGGCACCGACCTGCGCGAGGTTCGCCCCCGGCTCGCCCAAGGGGAGGAACGCGCGGCGCTCTGGCCTCGCCTCGCCGCGGTCTGGCCCGACTTCGAGGTCTACACAACGCGCACCGAGCGGGAGATCCCGGTCATCGTCCTCGAGCCGGCCTGACCCGACCCGCCCTATAATGCGCCGTTCGCGCGGATGTAGCTCAGTTGGCTAGAGCGTCTGCTTGCCATGCAGAAGGTCGTGGGTTCGAGTCCCATCATCCGCTTCCATGCCGCAGGAGAACGTCGACGTCGTCCGGAGGGGCTACGAGCACGTGAGTCGGACCGGCGACCTGCTCCCCGAGATATTCCACCCCGATTTCGTTTGGGACATGTCGAGGTTCGGGGGCTGGCTCGAGCGCCAGACGTACGCCGGGATCGAGGGCGCCCGGGAGTTCATGTCCGACTGGGCTGAGGCGTGGGACGAGTGGGAGCTGAAGCTGGCGGATCTACGCGAGGCCGGCGGCCAGGTGGTCGCGATCGCAACGCAGACGGGCCGCTCCAGGGTCTCGGGTCTTCGGGTGGACATGGAGTTCGCGCAGGTCTGGTCTCTTGCAGACGGGCTACAGATCCGTATGGAGATGTACGCCGATGTGCAGGAGGCTCTGGCAGCCGCGGGCCTGTCGGACTAGCGGCTACTCGGTCTTGTCCGGCTTCCCGCCACCCGGTGGCGAGTCGGGCTTTCCCCCACCGGCCGAGCCGTGGTTGCCGGTATCGGAGGCCCCGCCGCCGTTCCCGCCGGCGTTGGAGTTGGCATTTGCATGGGCTGAGCCCTGGGAGTTGGCGCCGGCGGATGACCCTCCGCCTCCTCCGGCGTTCGACGAGTGGATGGCGCCCTGAGATCCGCTGGACCCTCCAGAGCTCGAGTGGGCGGACGACTGCGCTGCGCCGTTCGCGCCCTTTGAGACCTCGGTCGCCCGGATCTGCCCCGGGGCCGATGAGGACTGAGACTGCGACCCCTCGCTCCCAGTCGCCCCGGCTGACGGAGCCGGTGCCTCGGCCACGGGCGCGGCCGCGGCGGGAGCGGAGTCGTTACCGCCACTGTGATGCCCGCCTTGGGCGTGGCCATGCCCGGCTCGCGACCCATGCCTGTCCTGCCGGCCACCGCTCCCGTGGTCCCCGCCATGCTTGGCGCCGCCGCCGTCAGCCGGCTCAGCGTCGGCCGCAGCCCGCTCTGGCCCGGCTATCGGTGCGGGCTCGCGTGCAGGCCCCGGCCGATCCTGCCCTGGCCCGCTGTTGCTCACCCCTACGCCGACCCCCGCGGCCACCAGCCCGCCGGCCACCAGTGCCGCCACAACCTTTCCGCCAACAAGGCTCGCGCCACCACCCGCCAGAGCTGCGGCACCGCCGGCCCCGCCGGCGCCGATCGTGCCGAGCACGGCCTCGCGTAGTCCGGCGCCGGGGACGATCGGCAGCAGCAGCGCAAGCTGCGCCCGCTGTGCGCGGACCTCGTCACGGAACTCGCGGCAGCCCTCGCACACGCGAAGGTGTTCGCGGATCTCGCGCCGGCGCAGTGCGGCGCCGGTCAGGGTGGCCAGCTGCTCCCTGATGGCGGAGCAGTCCGTATCGCGTGCCTGGCGACCGGCCATCAGGGCCGTCCTTGCCTGGAAGACGAGCGCCTTGACCTTGCGCGCCGGGCAGGAGAGCACGGCGCCGATCTCCTCGTGCGAGAGATCTCCGAGCTCGGCCAGCACGAGGGCGGTGCGCTGGTCTTCGGGGAGCCTGGCGAGGTCGCCGAGGATCGCCCGGAGCTCCTCGGAGCGCTCTGCCGTGCCCGCAACGCCCTCGGCCGCAGGCATGTCGACCTCTTCCAGCGGCTGCTCCCGCCGAGTCCGGAGAATCGACAGTGCGCGGTTGCGCGCGACCGTGTAGAGCCAGGGCTTGAGGCGGACGTCGCCGGGCCCCTCGAGCTCGCGGTGGGCGGCAAGCATCGTGTGTTGAACGACGTCTTCGGCCTCGTGACTGGATCCGAGGAGCTGGGCCGCGTAGGAGAGCAGGCTTGCTGCGTGGCGGTCGTAGATGACCGCAAAGGCGGCGGCGTCCCCCTCGCCGGCAAGTTGCCCCAGGCGATCGTCGGACATGCGCACAAGCAGTGCCCGGGGGCGCTTGATGCGCCCACGGGCACTGCGAGGAATGGGGCTGGCCTCCATCCGCGCATTATCGAGTGTTGCGAGGCATTGCGGGAGGCCAACCGAACAGGCGGCTAGGCGGCTGCTTCAGCGAGGGCCGAGACGCACTTGCCGAACGCGTTGCTGCCGTTCTTGTTGGTGCCGTGAGCAGTGCGGAAGGCGACGGGGTCGGCCTTCTGCTCGGTGTGGCACTGGCGAGCGGCGTTCAGCTCCGCGGCGTCGGCCGCGTTCTGCTCGTCCTGGAGGTCGTCCGCCTTGGCGGACACGCACTTGCCGAACGCGTTCTTGCCGTTTCCGTTCGTCCCGTACTTGGTCGTGAAGGCAACCGGATCGGCGGCCTGCTCGGCCTTGCAGGCCTTGGCGGCGTTGGCAGCGATGGTCGAGGCCTGGGCGGCCTGCTCCCGAGCGGTGCGCGAAACGCACTTGCCGAACGCGTTCTTGCGGTTCTTGTTGCTTCCGTACGTGAGCGCGAAGTTCTCGGCGCCCATTGCGCTGCGCTCGGCCTTGCAGGCCTTGGCGGCGCTCTTCGAGCCGGCGTCGGCCGGCTTGTCGGCGAAGGCTGCGGGTGCGAGCAACAGGCACGCAGCCGTACAGCCGATGATCAGCTTCTTCATGACGTTTCCTCCGATTTCGGGGTTCCTGCTACTTCAACGCGCCAGGGGGCCCGAGGTTGGGAGGTGAACGTCAGACCACGCGGTCCGCGCCCGCGTAGACGTTGACCTGTCCGCCACGCGCGAACCCGCAGAGCGTCATGCCGCGGTCGGCCGCCAGCGAGACGGCCAGCGAGGTTGGTGCCCCTACGCCCACCAGCACCGGGCAGCCCGCCACGGCCGCCTTCTGGACGAGCTCGAACGCAAGGCGGCCGCTGACGCAGAGCAGCCGATCGTGCAGGGGCAGCTCGCCGTCCAGGAGGCACCGCCCCACGACCTTGTCCAGCGCGTTGTGACGGCCCACGTCCTCACGTGCCAGCAGCAGCTGCCCGGCGGAGTCGAAGAGCCCCGCGGCGTGGAGGCCTCCGGTCAGCTCGAACGCCGGTTGCCTGAGGCGGTCCGGCAGGCCGGCCAGCAGCTCCCGTGCAACCGGCGGGCCCGGGGGCAGGCCCTCGGCGAATCGCGCCACCTCCTCGAGCGCGCCCTTGCCGCACACCCCGCACGAGGAGGTCATGTAGAAGCTGCGACGGCGCGGATCCTCGGTGAGCCGGCCCGAGACATCGACGGTGTTGGCAGGGAGGTCGTCGGGAACTCCCACGTGCGGAGCCTCCGACAACAGGCCCTCACCCCAGAGAAACCCAGCGGCCAGCTCCTCGTCATGCCCGGGAGTACGCATGGTCACGGCCAGGGGAGTGCCGTTCACCCTGATCTCGAGCGGCTCCTCGACCGCAACGCGGTCGGACACGCCATCGTGATCGGCGCGGGCGTACATGCGGGCTGCATCCCGGGTTGGATCGGCCATTGCGAGAAGTATCGTGCCGAAGGTGGCGACGCACCTCGGACGATTCGACAAACGGCTCCGCGCGAGCCTCCGCCCATTCGGCATCGGCGAGCAACGGCCGAACAACTACAGGGAGATCTTCAAGGCGGCCTGGGAGTCCCGGCGCAGGCCGATCTACGCCTGGCGGATCCTTTCCCGCGGGGTCTGCGATGGCTGTGCCCTCGGCACCACCGGCATGAAGGACTGGACCCTCGAGGGACCCCATCTCTGCAACGTACGGCTGCGCCTCCTGGGGCTGAACACGATCGGGCCGATCGACCCCGGCGAGTTGGCCGACGTCGCTGCAGTGAGGTCGCGCACCGCGGCTGGGTGGCGGGCGCTGGGGCGCCTTCCCGAGCCAATGATCAGGCGCCGGGGCGATCCGGGCTTCTCCCCCATCTCCTGGGACGACGCCCTGGATCTTGCCGCCGGAGCCATCCGGGCCAGCTCGCCCGACCGTATTGCCGCGTTTCTGACCAGCCGCGGGATGCCCAACGAGTCCTACTACGCAGCGCAGAAGGCGTGGCGATCGCTCGGGTCCGGCTCCATCGACAACGCGGCACGTGTCTGTCATTCGCCCAGCACGTACGGGCTGAAGGAGGCGCTGGGCGTGGCCGCGACGACGTGCTCCTACACAGACTGGATCGGCAGCGACCTGATCGTGTTCGTAGGCGCCAACCCGGCCAACAACCAGCCCGTGGCCATGAAGTACCTCCACCACGCCAAGCGTGAGGGGACGAAGGTCGTCTGCGTCAACCCCTTTCGCGAGCCCGGCATGGAGCGCTACTGGATCCCCTCGATCCCCGAGAGCGCCGTGTTCGGGACCCGCGTGACCGATCGCTTCTTCCAGATCGACACGGGTGGCGACGTGGCGTTCCTCAGCGGCGTGCTGAAGCACATGCATGAGAACGGCTGGGTCGACTCCGCCTTCGTAGATGCCCACACCACCGGCTTCCCGGAGCTCGCGGCGATGCTCGAAGGGCTGTCCTGGGAGGACCTCGAGCGTGGCTCGGGAGTAGGCCGGCAGGAGATGCTCGACCTGGCGAGGATGCTGGGCGAGGCCCGCACCGCCGTGCTCGTCTGGTCGATGGGCGCCACTCAGCACGTGTTCGGCGAGGACAACGTGCGCGCGATCGTGAACCTCGGGCTGGCCAGGGGGTTCATCGGGCGCGAGAAGTGCGGCCTGATGCCGATCCGCGGCCACTCGGGTGTGCAGGGAGGGGCCGAGATGGGTTGCTACACAACCGCCTTCCCGGGCGGGGAGCCCGTCAACGCGGACAACGCCGCCAAGCTCGGCCGCGAGTGGGGCTTCGCCGTTCCCTCCGAGCCCGGCCTCACCGCGCCCGAGATGATCGACGCCGCCGCGTCCGGCGATCTCGACGTGCTCTTCTCGGCGGGCGGGAACTTCCTGGAGGTCCTGCCGGACCCGGAGTGGGTCGAGGGGGCTCTGGGCCGGATCCCCCTGCGGGTGCACATGGACATCGTGGTGTCACCCCAGATGCTGGTCGACCCGGCCGACACAGTCCTGCTGCTGCCGGCGGCCACCCGCTATGAGATCCCGGGGGGAGTGACCGAGACCAGCACCGAGCGGCGGGTGATCTACTCGCCGCAGATCCCCGGGTCGAAGGTCGGGCAGGCCCGCGGCGAGTGGCGCGTGTTCGGTGAGCTCGCCGCCAGGGTCAATCCGGACCTCGCCGATCGGGTGGCCTTCGCGGACACCGTGGCAATCCGCCAGGAGATCTCCCGGACCGTGCCGCTCTACTCGGGGATCGAGAGCCTGGCCAAGCAGGGTGACCAGTTCCAGTACGGCGGGCCCCGCCTGTGCGAGGGCTACGTCTTCCCGACGCCCGACGGCCGGGCGCGCTTCAGCCCGGTGGCACCCCCTCAGATGGAGGCCGCTGACGGCCGGCTGCGCCTGACCACGCGGCGCGGCAAGCAGTTCAACTCGATGGTCCAGGAGAGAAAGGACGCGCTGACCGGAGCGCTTCGCGAAGCCGTGCTGATCAGCGCGGATGACGCCGCAGGGCTGGGGCTGTCCGACGGCGACCGGGTGAGCGTTGCCAGCGAGGCCGGCGAGATGGCGGGGAACGTGCTGATCGCCCCCGTAAAGCCGGGCAACGTCCAGGTCCACTGGCCCGAGGGCAACGTGCTCGTGGGTCGCACCGCTCGCTCTCCGGAGTCGGGAATTCCCGGCTACGGGGCCTGGGTCACGGTGCGGGGCGTCTAGCCCAGAACGCGGTCGAGCTCGATGTTCACGAGCTCGTCGGCACGCTCGTTCTGCTCGCGGCGAACGTTGCGGACGCTCCATTGCGGGAACTCGCGCAGAGCCTGCATGGTCTCGACCCACAGCGGGCGAAGGCCGGCGTTCTTGACCTTGTAGGCGCCGGAGATCTGGCGGGCGATGAGCTCGGAGTCGTTCACCACCTCGAGCGTGTCGGCTCCCAGCTCCTTGGCGATCCGCGCCCCCAGCTGCACCGCGCGGTACTCGGCCACGTTGTTGGTGGTCTCGCCGATGTACTCGGACGCCTCCATCAACAGCTCGCCCTGCGAATCGGTCGCGACGGCGGCGACGGCAGAGGGCCCGGGATTGCCCCGGGAGCCTCCATCGACATGGACAACGACCGACAGGCCGTCGCTCACTCGGCGCTCACCAAGCCGGCCGCCAGCGTGCCATCGGTCAACGCGGTTGCGTTCCAGCGGCGGAGCTCTGCGTCGAGCTCCTCGACCTCGTCGCCCTTCGCCACCAGTATCACCGACTCGCCAACATCGCCCAGGTCCACGCGGTACTGGTACCACGAGATCTCCCAGGCCACGACTATCGAGACCTCGCTGGGAGACGCCGCCATCGGCAGCGCGCAGACCCACGGTCCGCCCAGCGTCCTGCACAGCCCTGCCACCGTGTGCGCGTAGTTGGACTGGTTGAAGAGGTCGAGTGCGTGGGCGATCTTGACGTCCTGGTTTGTGGGCACGGCCCGGACGTGCCGCGGGTCCCGTGGGCCCGACCGCTCGGGCGGTGGCTCGCGGTGGTTGGCAGCCGCGTCGAAGTGCCTGGCCGCCTGCTCCTGCCAGCCGGGCTCGGCGGACGCGCCCTGCTCCGGCTCGGCGTCGTCCTGCGCCTCGTCGGCGGCCGTGGAATCTCCCTCGTCTTCGGGGCCCTCGGCCCCTTTCCGCCTGAAACGGTCCCTCAGGGATTGCCGGCGCTCGAAGCGCGGCGGTGTCGTGGGCGTGTCCGGGCTGGCCGACTCGCGGATCCAGCCCGCGTGCTCGGCGCGGCGGCGGCAGAGCTCGCAGACCATGCGCCGCCCCCCATCGCGAACGAGGTAGGACTCGGGGCGTTCTCCCTTGAGGATGGTGCGCTCGCAGACCGCGCACTCCACGGGCTGGTGATCCGGGACCAGTTCCTTGTTGGTGGCCATCGCCAGCGATGCTAGCGGTGCGCCGTTTTCGACCTAGGCGATGGCCTCGTGCTCGGCCGTAGCCCGCTCGACCACCTTGCCCGCGATGTGGGGCGGAACCTCCTCATAGCGGGCGAATTCCATCGTGTAATCACCCTGACCACCGGTTATCGAGCGCAGATCGGGCGCATAGCTGAGCACCTCCGCCATCGGCACCTCCGCCTTCACATCCGTCATCGCGCCGTTGTTCTCCATGCCCAGGGGATGCCCGCGGCGGCCATTGAGGTCCCCGATCACATCGCCAACAGAGGTCTCTGGAACCGAGACCGTAATGGTCATTATCGGCTCGAGGAGCACCGGTGATGCGTCCTCCATGGCCTGCTTGAAGGCCATGGACCCCGCGATCTTGAACGCCATCTCCGAGGAGTCCACCGAGTGGTAGGAGCCGTCGACCACCGTGACCCTCACGTCCTTCACCGGACAGCCTGCGATTGTGCCGTGGACCATCGCCTCGCGCACGCCCTTCTCGACCGCCGGGATGAAGCCGGACGGGATGACCCCGCCCTTGATCTTGTCGACGAACTCGAAGCCCGCCCCGTGCTCCAGGGGCTCGATCTCGATGTGGCAGTCCCCGAATTGGCCGCGGCCGCCCGTCTGCTTCTTGTAGCGGCCGTGCGCCTTCGCGGCGCTGCGGATGGTCTCCTGGTAGGGCACCCGCGGCGGCTTGAGGGACACCTCCGCCCCGAAGCGCTCCTTCATGCGACCGACGATGACCTCCACATGGACCTGTGAGAGCCCCGCCACGATCTGCTCGCCCGTCTGTGGGTCGCGATGGAGATCGATGGTCGGGTCCTCCTCCTGGAGCCGCCGTAGCGCCGTGAAGACCTTGTCCTCATCGCCCTTTGCCTTCGGCTCGATCGCGAACGCCATGACCGGAGCCGGGAGCCCGGGCAGCGAGAGTGCAACGTCCATCTGCTTGGAAGCGAGGACATCGCCGGCATGGGTCTCCTTGAGCTTGGCCACGGCGCCGATGTCGCCCGGCCCGAACTCGTCGGCTGCGGAGGAGTCCTTGCCCTGGAGCACCGTGAGCTGGCCGATCCGCTCCTTGTTGCCGGTCCTCAGGTTCACGGCCTGCGAGTCGTGCTGCATCAGCCCCTGGTACACGCGGAAGAGGTTGATGCGCCCCGCGTAGGGGTCCGCCAGCGTCTTGAACACGAAGGCCACGGTCTCACCCGACTCGACCGGCTCGAGGGTGCTCTCCCCCGCTTGGATGGCGCCGCGATCTGCCGGCGAGGGCAGGTCTTCGACCACGGCGTCGAGCAGCCGGTTCATTGCCAGGTTCTGGGTCGCGATGCCACAGGTCACCGGGAAGATGGCCCCGGCGGTGACGCCGGCCTTGAGCGCCGAGACGGTTTCGTCGTGCGAGATCTCCTCGCCCTCGAGGTAGCGCTCCATCAACTCATCCGACACCTCCGCCACCTCGTCCATCAGGCGCTCGCGGTACTCGGCTGCCTGGTCCACCAGGTCGTCCGGGATCGGGATCTCCGTGCAGTTGTCGCGGCTCGTGCCCTCGTACTCGAACGCCTTCATGTCCACCAGGTCGATCACGCCGCGCACCTCGTGCTCGGACCCGATCGGGATCTCGGTGGCCACGACGTGCTGGCCGAACTCGGCCTTAAGCGAATCGAGCGCCCGGTAGAAGTCGGCGCGCTCGCGGTCAAGCATGTTGACGAAGATCAGCCTCGACAGGCCGAGCTCCTGTGCACGCTCCCAAAGCCTCCGGGTTCCCACCTCCACGCCCATGACGGCGTTGACTACGACGATCGCCCCTTCACACACGCTGAGCGCCGCCAGCGCATCCGCGACGAAGCTCGGCTCACCCGGCGTGTCGATCAGGTTGACCTTTCGGTCCTCCCACCGAAACGACGCCAGGCTCGCGGAAATCGACATCTCCCGGGCCTTCTCATCCGGGGCTGCGTCGGAGACGGTCGTGCCCTCCGCGACTGCGCCCATCCGGTTGATGGCCTCGCCCTCGAACAACAGGGCCTCGTGTACGGAGGTCTTTCCGCAGCCACGGTGGCCGACAAGGGCCACGTTGCGGATGCCTCCAGCGCCTTCGTGTGCCATGCAGCTCCTCTCCTCGTGGAAGCACCGACCATAACGCGGCCGGCCGCGTTGCGGGGAGATTTGGCCGGATGGCCTTCGAGCTACATCTCGCCGAGGATGCCGCGAAGGCTCAGCATGGCCTTCGTGTGCAGCTGCGACACGCGTGACTCCGTGACTCCGAGCACCTCGCCGATCTCGCGGAGCGTGAGGTTCTCGTAGTAGTAGAGGGCGATCACAAGCTTCTCCCGCTCGGGCAGCGCAGCCACGGCGTCACCCACCTGGTCGCGGCGGTCGGCAGCGTCGAGCGCCCCGGCCGGGTTGGCCGCGTTGGGGTCCTCGATGGTCTCGAGCAGTGACACCTGGTCGCCCGATGAGTCGTGGAGGCTCCACGGCTCATCCAGCGCGATCATCGACGAGTTCGCGATCTTGGTCAGGTCCGCCCGGAAGTCGTCGAGGGTGACCTTGAGCTCCTCGGCCGCCTCCTCTTCCGTGGGGGACCGCTGCAGCCGGGACTCGAGCTTCCGCGAGGCGGTCTCGATCTCGCGGGCCCTCGTACGGACGGAGCGCGGCACCCAATCCTGGTGGCGCAGCTCGTCGAAGATCGCCCCGCGGATGCGCTGGAGCGCAAACGTCTCGAACTTGACCTCGCGGGCGGGATCGAAGCGATCGACCGCCGCGGACAGGCCGATCAGCCCGTAGGAGACAAGCTCTTCCTGCTGAACGTGTGCGGGCAGCCCGCTGGCCACCTTGCCGGCCACGTACTTAACGAGCGGCGAGTAGGCCAGGACCAGGCGGTTGCGCGCTGCGGGATCCTGATCGTCGATCAGACGGCGCCACAGGTCCTTGAGCTCGACCGACGACTTGACGTTAGTTGCCATCCGCTCCTCCGGGATTACGCGCGTGGGTGTGCATCGCGATAGGCGCGCCTGAGCCGGGCGGCCTCCACCCTCGTATAGATCTGGGTCGTACTGATGGTCGCATGCCCGAGCAGCTCCTGGATCGCGCGTAGGTCGGCGCCTCCCTCCAACAGGTGAGTGGCAAAGCTGTGACGCAGCCCATGCGGAGACACCCCTGACGGGAAGTCTACGGGCAGCCCGGGTCGCTGGGTCCAGGTGCGCAGGCGGCGCCTGATGTCCGATGTCGAGAGCCGGCGCCCCGTCTTCGACACGAACAGGGCCGGCTCGGGCGTGTCGGAGCCGCCGATCAGAGCCGGGCGGCCGCGCTCGAGGTAGTGGCCGAGTGCCGACCACACGACCTCTCCGGCCGGCACCACGCGGGTGCGCGAGCCCTTGCCGGTCACCCGCAGCTCCTCGCCATCGGGATTCAGATCAGTCAAGTCGAGGTTCACCATCTCCTCCGCACGCAGGCCTGCCGCATACGCCAGTTCGAAGATGGCGCGATCGCGAACCTCGAGCGGTGTTCCGGTGGGGATCGAGTCGAGCAGAGCCGAGGCCTCTGCGGGCTTGAGGATCCGAGGCAGATCGGATGCCCGCCGCGGTGAGGCAACGAGATCGCCGGGGTTGGCCGTGATCTTCCCCAACTCCATCATGCACCCGTAGAACCCACGGATGGCGGCGATCTTCCGGGCCACGGTGGCCTTCGAGGCGCCGCGCTCGGACACAACCGCCGCGAACAGGCGAAGCTCCCGATGCCCCATTTCGAGTGGCCCGAGGTCACGTGTGGATGCCCACTCGGCCAGCTGGCCGAGGTCGGTCCCATAGGCCCGGCGCGTCTTCTCGGCCATGCCACGAGTGCGCAGGCGCGTGTCGTAGGCCGAGAGCGCCTCGCTCCAGAGACCATCGGTCCGGGTCTTTTCAGCGGTCTCGGTCATCTTGCCCACGGTCTGGCTTCGACGGCCCGACCGTGATGCCTTTTGTCAGCTGTCGCCGATGTAGACCGGCGTGCCGACATCGACGCGGTCATAGAGGTCGATGACATCGGGGATCTGCATGCGGATGCAGCCGTGCGATGCGGCGCTGCCGATCGAGTCACCCTCGGCCGTCCCGTGGATGCCCGCGCCGTTGTAGATGCCCATCCAGCGAGCCTTGAGCGGGTTGTCGGACGCGCCACCGGGCACGACTGTGCCTGCAAGATCGCCGGCCCAGTCGCTGTTGGGCACGTGCCAGGCGGGGTCGACCTGCTTGTCCTGGATGTTGTAGAGCCCCACGGGGGTGTCGTAGCCCTGGGCACCCACGGCCACGTCGTAGGTCTTCTCCAGCTTGAGATCGCGGTACAGGCGGAGCTTGAACGTGCTCCTGTCGACCGTGATGTAGAGCGGGTACTTGTCCGACAGCTGATCCTCGGTGACGGTCGGCGCGACGGTGGCAACCTTGCCCTTGAGGTCGCGACTCCCGTCGGGGCTGGACAGAGCGGCCTTGATGTCCTTCTGAAGCTTGTCGGCGGCCACCTCGCGGCCGTCCGCGCCGGGCGCCGTTGAAAGGCCGTCCGGGCCAGGATCGACCGACGCGTCCTTTGGTGCCTGATCGACGTCGTCGGAGATCTGGCCAACCAGCTTGGCGACGGCATCCTTGGAGTAGCTGCTCTCCACGGGCATGCTCAGCCCCAGGCCACTGCCGGTCAGGTCGCGCCAGGCCCGGGTGATGAAGCTCCCCTGGCGGCTCGCGTCCAGCGCCTTGTCGACCAGCTCATCGGAGTCGACCTGGACGTCGGCGTCCTCGGCCGAGAGCTTGTACTTCTTGTCCGCGACCTTGATCTTGACGGGCTGCTCGAGCGGCGCGGTGACCTCGTCGGCAAGGCGTTGGCGGGCCTCGTCGCCGGTCATCCCGCCGACGTTGACGCCCCCGATGGACACGCCCGCTGCGATATGCCCCTCGTTGGAGGAGTCATAGGCGAAGGCGCCCACGGCGCCAAGTGCCAGTACGGCGATCAGAATCGCCGGCACGATGAATAGAGCTCGCCTCATCGACTGGTTCCGATGATAGGGAGCGCGGGCGCCCGGCAGGCCGATTTCCCGGCCCTGCAATGCGGATTGCGGCTATCGGCCCGTCGTCTGGGCGCGGCCGAGTGCCAGCTCAAGGGCCGACAGCACCCTCTCGCGGTCCCCCACGGCCCGCTCGTGCTCGCGCAGGGCATGGAGCTGTGCCGGCTCGAGGGAGGGCAGCAGCGCGACGATCTCGTCCTCGTCCAGGTCGGCATAGCCCGCAACCGGCTGCGCCGCGTTGCCCGACCGCGAAGCGATGGCCCTCTGGATCTGGGCGATCTGGTTGGGGCGCAGCTGGGCGTCCTTTCGGAAGCTCGCGTCCCGCACATTGGGGCTCCAGCGCAGGAACTCCTCGACCTCCTCCTCATAGCGGTACGGCTGCTGGGCGTCGCGGAGGATCGGATGCAGCCGCATGTACTCGCCGAGCCTGATCACGGCCTCGCGAGTGGTGTAGCGGTAGCCGAACCCGGTGGACTTGAACCGGCGGTTGTCCATGCCCCGCCCGAACCGGAGCTGCCCGAGCATCTCCGGCGGGATCTCCAGGCCCAGCCTGCGCGCCAGCGTGGCCGCCAACCCGGTGCCGATCGGCGGCAGGATCGGCACGTAGCTCTTCCCCAGGAGCCCGACGACCTCGGTGAACGAGAGCACCCCGTCGGCGGCGACGTTGAACGTGCCCGGAAGGTCGCTGGTCACCGCGTGCGCCAGCGCACCGACCACGTCGTCCTCGTGTACGAACTGGTAGCGCGGGTCGAAACCCAGCAGCATCGGCACGACCGGCAGCGAGAAGAGCTTGGTGTGCGAGGTCTTCACATCGGGGCCGAGCACGTTGGCGAAACGCAGGAGCGTGAGCTCGACGTCGGCGTTCTTGCTCGCGAAGTCCCTTACGGCGGCCTCGGCCTCGACGATGTCCCGCTCGATCGCGGTCTGTGGGGGATGTGGACGCCGCATGGCTTCGGTGAAGAAGGCCGGGTCGTCCTGCTCCGCGCCGTAGTAGTGGGACGAGCTCTTGAAGACGAACTTGCGGACCGTCGAGTCGGCCCCCGCGCACGCCGCCAGGATGTTCATCGTCCCCACCACGTTGTTCTCGTGCGTGTCGCGGGCGGAGGCAACCGTCGAGTCGACGAGCAGGCGGGTGTCCACCACCGTGTCGATCTCGGCCGCCAGCACGATCCGGCGCAGCAGCGCGTGCTGCGTGCCCACGCGCACGAACTCGGTCCGCTCGAGCTCGCGGGTCGGGTCCTTGGAATCGACGCCGATCACGGCCTCGATCTCCGGCCGCTGCTCCAGCGCCTGGGCGAGACGGCCGCCCCAGTAGGTCGAGATCCCGGTGATCAACACCCGGCGCGAACCCACGCGGGCCAGCGCGCCTGCAGTTGCCTCCTCGCTCATCCGAACCAGACCGACTCGCGCTCGCCCACCATCTCCAGCAGGTTCTCCTGGATGCGGGCCCGGATCTCATGTGAGTAGGTCTGGACGAGTGCCTTGTCCTCGTGCATCCCCTCCTCATCGAACCGGATGGGCTCCAGGAAGCGGATCTTGAACTTGGCGGGCAGGTATCCGAGCATGCCCAGCGGCCCCAGGTGCGGGAAGGTCGGGGTCAGCGGGAAGTAGATGAGCCCGGTCAGATTCCTGAGGAAATTCATCTGGGCGAAGATCGGCTGTGCCTCCTCGGCGCCGACCACGCAGATCGGCACGATCGGTGCCTGCGCGCGCATGGCCGCCTCGACGAAGCCCCCGCGGCCAAAGCGGCGGAGCTTGTAGCGGTTGCGGTAGAGCTTCTCGGTGCCCTTTCGGCCCTCCGGGAAGACCAGGACCAGCTGCTGCTCGTCGTAGAGCAACCGCTGCACGTTCGCCGGATGCGCCGCGACCCCGCCGATCTTGGGGATCAGCATCGAAAAGCCGGGATAGCCCTTGAAGAAGTGCTCGACCGTGAGGTTCAGCGAGCGGGCCTGTGGGTGCTCTTCCTTGATGGCCTTGGCGATCATCGCCGCATCCGGAGGCAGGGCGCCCGAGTGGTTGGAGACCAGCAGCGCGCCCCCGTCGGCGGGCACGTTCTCGATGCCCTCGACCTCAACCCGGAACCAGTAGTTGTAGAAGAAGTCGTAGAGGTAGCGGTCCATGATTCCCTCGATGCGCTCGGACCTGCCCCAATCGGTCAGACGGCGCTCGGGCTCGACCCCGGGCAGATAAGGCCTCAGGTCGTCGCGGCGCGCGGGAAGGGCGCTCCCCGAGGGGCGCGGTTCCTCAACGGGCTCGTCTACCCGAAGGCTGCTGCGTTCTTCGGCCATGGCTCGATTGTGTCAGGTGGCGTTATCTGAGCAGGGGGTCGACGGCCGCCGCCAGCGCCCGCCAGTCGGTACCTGCAACAACTTCGTGCTCGGCCACGACCTCGGCATTCCACGGGTGGATGATCGTGGCCGGCGTGATCCCCATCTCGATTGCGCGCCGGATGTTCACCGGGCTGTCGTCGATGAGGATCTCGACCTCCAGCTCGACACAACGGGGCACCTTGTCGAAGGAGCAGTGCAGGTCGTCGTAGGGCACTCCCACCCGCTCCAGCCAGGCCTCCGTAGCCGGGCGGGCGGCTTCGTAGCGATGGCTGGTGATGTGGATCCAGTGCCCGGCCTCGTGCCAGGCCCGGATGGTCTCAACGGCGTCGGGGTAGGGAATCGCGGTCACGATGTTCTCGTCGCTGTGTGTCTCGCGGACCGCCTGGATCAGCTGATCGCGGGCGAGTTCGCCGACCATCCAGTCGGTCTGCTCCGCATACGGAAGCCGCACGCCGAAGCGCGCAAGAGCGATCCGCTCCAGCTGGTCCCAGTAGTGATGGAGCGTCGAGTCGATGTCTACACCAATCCGTGTCAAGGTTTCGATACGGTACGCGGCGAATGAGCACGACGTCGCCACGCCCGGACGGGCCCGTCTACCGGAGTGTCGGCGGGGTCATCCCCTCCAACGCCCCGTTCGCCCGGATCCGTAGCGCGTCCGGCGCCGGAGCCGACTACGGCGCACCGGGCGATCCTGACTGGCGCGGCATCGACTGGTCGCAGCACGTCCACGATGTCCAGATCGAGGGCAGGCGCCTTCGCTATGTGGACTACGGCGAGGGCTCGTTGCCGGCAGTGCTGTTCGTCCACGGCTGGACGAGCAACTGGCAGGCATGGCTCGAGAACATCCCGGCCGCGGCAGCCACCGGCCGCCGCGTCATAGCGGTCGATCTCCCCGGCAGCGGGATGTCCGAGATGCCCGTCGAGAAGATCACGATCTCCAACTACGCCCGGACGCTCATGGCGCTCTGCGAGCACCTGGGCATCGAGAAGGCCATCCCGGTGGGCAACTCGATGGGTGGGTTCGTCTCGGCCGAGCTGGCCATCCGCGCCCCGGATCTGGTCGACCGGCTCGTCCTTGTCTCGGCTGCCGGCCTCTCGACCGCCGCCATGCGCCAGGGACCGGTGGTGGCCTTTGCGCGGGTTCTCCAGATCGGGCTTGCCCAGGGATACACCCACAGCCGCAGCCATCCGGTGCTCATCAGGCCCAAGCTGCGCCACCGGGCCGCCGGCACGATCTTCCGCCACCCCACGCGCATCCCAACTGACCTGCTCTACGAGATGATGGGCGGCATGGGGAAGGACGGCTTCCAGGATCAGCTCATGGCCAACATCACGTACGACTACACCGAGCGAATCCCCGAGATCGGGTGTCCCACGCTGGTGGTCTGGGGCCGCGAGGACATGGTGGTTCCGGTGTCCGACGCCCTCGAGTACGACCGGCTGATCCCCGACGCCCGCCTTCTGATCATGGACGACACGGGCCATGTCGCAATGGCGGAGCGACCGCCCGCCTTCAACAAGGCGCTGGCCGAGTTCATGGTCGAGCAGGGCTCGGCCGAGCTCCAGCCGAACGCCTCGGTCTAGGCCCGCTGCTCCGTCAGCTGGTGAGCGCGCCCTGCGAGGCGCTGCCCACGTGACGCGCGTACTTGCCGAGCACGCCGGTCGTGTACTTGGGCTCCGGAGCCACGTACTCCCCAACCCGCTTCGCGATCTCCTCGTCCGTGAGGTCCACGCTGAGCGTCCGGTTGGGCACATCGAAGGTCACCAGGTCGCCGTCGCGCACCGCGGCGATCGGGCCACCCTGCACGGCCTCGGGCGCCACGTGGCCGGCCATGAAGCCGTGGGTCGCGCCGGAGAAGCGGCCGTCGGTGAGCAGCGCGACGCTGTCGCCCAGACCCTCGCCGACGAGTGCCGCCGTGACGGCCAGCATCTCGCGCATCCCGGGGCCTCCTGCCGGCCCCTCGTTGCGGATCAGCACCACGTCATCGGGCTTGATCTCCTGCGCGGTGACCGCGGCCATTGCGTCCTCCTCGGACTCGAACACCCGGGCGGGGCCGGTGTGCTCCATCCGCTCGTGCCCGGACAGCTTGACCACGCAGCCCTCCGGCGCCAGGTTTCCGCGGAGGATGGCCAGCCCGCCGTGGGGCTTCAGCGCGTCGTCCCACTGGCGGATCACCTCCTGGCCCTCCACCTCCTGGACGTCGGCGGCTTCTTCGGCCACGGTGCGGCCGGTGACGGTCATGGCGCCGGGGTTGGCCAGGCCGGCATCCAGCAGGCGCTTCATGACCAGCGGGACTCCCCCGGCGTGGAAGAGGTCAGGCGCCAGGAACCGGCCGCCGGGCTTGAGGTCGCCGATGAGCGGGGTCTTCGAGCTGATCCGGTCGAAGTCGTCGATATCGAGCTCCACACCGGCCTCGTTGGCCACGGCCAGCAGATGGAGCACGACGTTGGTGGAGCCGCCGGTGCAGGTGGCCGACGCGATGGCGTTCTCCAGCGACTCCTTGGTGATGATGGCGCTGGGCCGGAGGTCCTTCTCCACGAGGTCCATGATCAGCCGCCCGCACGCCTCGGCCACGGCGCCCTTCTTGCCGTCCTCAGCGGGCACCATCGAGCTGCCCATGGGCGAGATGCCCATCGCCTCGAACGCCACCGCCATCGTGTTGGCGGTGAACTGCCCGCCGCATGCGCCCGCGCCAGGTGAGGCGACCGCCTCGAGCTCCTCGAGCTCCTCGTCGGACATGCTGCCGGCGGCATGGGCGCCGACCGCCTCGAACACGTCCTGGATCGAGACGTCCTTGCCGTTGAGCCGGCCGGGCGCGATCGAGCCCCCGTAGAGCATGAGGCTCGGCAGGTCCAGGCGGGCGAGCGCCATGACACAGCCGGGGATGGTCTTGTCGCAGCCGGAGAGGGTGACGATGCCGTCGAAGAGATAGCCACGGGCCACGAGCTCGATCGAATCGGCGATCACCTCGCGACTGACAAGCGAGGCCTTCATGCCCTCCGTGCCCATCGTGATCCCGTCGGAGACGGCGATCGTGTTGTACTCCATGGGCGTCCCGCCGGCGGCTCGAATTCCCTCCTTGACCTTCTCGGCCAGAAGGCGCAGGTGGAAGTTGCACGGCATGGTCTCGGTCCAGGTGTTGGCCACGCCGATGATCGGCTTGGACAGGGCCTCCTTGTCGAAGCCGATCCCGCGGTAGTACGCGCGTGCGGCGGCCCGCTCGGGTCCTTCGACCATTGCACGGCTGCGCAGCCTGCGCTTGGGCACGGCTACAGCGTCGCCTGGTTGGAGTCGTTGCGGTCGCGCTGCCGCTCCCACTCCGCAAGCCGCCAGATGTCGCGACGCGCCCGCGCGGGATCGACCTGGCGGCCGGGCAGGTGCAGGTTGGCGTCGGCGATCAGGCGGCGCTCGTCGCCCGTGAGGGCCATCCACTTGGCCAGGACGTCATCCGAGTCGGGCAGACGTGACTGGGAGATGGCCCCGGTCAGGTCGGGGAATTCGACGCAGTACTCGCTGAGCAGCTCACCCGTCGATGGGACGAACGCGATGATCGGCTTGTGCGCGTAGATCAGGTACGCGTAGTCCGAGGGCGCGCAGTCGGGCGCCGACAGGCCTCCATGGACGCGGATGAAGCCGAGGTCCCGGTACATGTCCCATTCCTCTGCGTTCACGCACGAGCGCAGCAGCTCGCGGGCGCGCTGCTCGGCACGCCGCTCGCGGCCGGGGTCGGCCAAGGAGTTGCGCTCCGCGGACGGCGTGGCGGCACGGCGGCGGGCTCGGCCCACCCTCCAATCCGACCAGACGCGCACCAGCGTCGGGAGGCAGAGGGCCGCCGCGACGATCGCGATGACGATGAGCCCCGGAACCATCTTGGAGCTAGCCGCCGGAGGCGCGGGGAAAGAAGATGACCCGGTCGGCGTCGTCCGGGATGTCGCTGTACTGATGGATCATCGAGGCCTCGCGCCTGCCGCCCGAGACGTTGGTCGGCACCGCAGCCCACATGCCCTCATCGAGCTGGCGCCGGAACTCCTCGACCAGGCGTTCCTCGTCTTCGCGCACAGCCGGATCGCCCTCTGCGATGAGGACTTCGCCGTGACCGGACTTCATACGTAGAAACTTGATGAGGACCCCTCCGCTCCGCTCGCCGGGACTGCTCTGTGGCAATTATGGCAAAGCGTCTAGGTACCGAGGGCGTTGACCGGCCCAGGGCCCGCTCCGATGTCCCGGAGCCCATCGCGGACGGCCTCGGAAGCGATGACGCGCGCCTGGCGCGCCGCCTCGAGCGGCGTGGCGCCCAGCGCCAGATGAGCCGCGAGCGCCGAGGAGTGGGTGCAGCCCGAACCGTGGGCGGCGCCATCGGGGTGGCGCTCACCCGGAATGCCGATGGGCTCGCCTCCGTCGAAGTAGATGTCGATCCCCTCCTCCCCATGCCCGCCGGTGACCACGACGGCGCCCGGGCCGAGCTCGTGGACGCGGCGCGCAAGGTCCTCGGGGGGTGGCGGGGAGTCCGGGTCTGCACCGATCAGAACGCAGGCCTCGGGCACATTGGGCGTGACCACGCTCGCCAGGGGAAGGATCCGGTCCCGGAGCACCTGCCTGGCATCGGCGTCCAGGAGGACGGCACCGCTCTCGGCGACCATCACCGGGTCGACCACGACGGGGGCCGACAGCAGGCCCAGGGCCTCGAGCACCGCCTCGGCGGTCTCGGCGCTCCCGAGCATCCCGACCTTGACCGCATCGACACCGATGTCATCGACCACCGCGCGGACCTGGTCGATGATCACCTGGGGCGGGATCTGGTGCACGGATGTCACGCCGACCGTGTTCTGGGCCGTGATGGCGGTGATCGCGGTGGTGCCGTGGACACCGCAGCGGGCGAACGCCTTGAGATCCGCCTGGATGCCGGCGCCCCCGCCGGAGTCAGAGCCGGCGATGGAGAGGGCGGTGCGCGTCATTGCGGGCAGGATATGCGGGGCCCTCGCCGCTCCGCGACGCCGCCGCCGGCACATTCATCCTCACTGCTGCCGTAAGGACCACCCACCAAGCCGATCCCTCGCGATCAGCCCCCTCAGCTCGAGCTCGCCCAGCATCGCGCGCACTCGGCCGGGCGCCAAGTCCAGCTCGGCGCCTATCGCGCTCGGGCTGGAGCCCGCCACCGCCAGGTCCAGGACCTCGCCCAGGGTGGGATCCAGCTCGATCGCGGCACCGCGCGGCCCGTCCGGGCCCATCTCGACCCCGAAGAGCTCGTCGAGGACCGCCGAGGCGCCCGTGATGACCTGGACGCCCTCCCGGATCAGCCCATTGGAGCCCTCGGCCAGCCGCGAGTCGATCCGGCCGGGCACGGCTCCCACGACCCTCTGCAGCTTCTCGGCGCAGCGCACCGTGATCAGACTGCCGGACCGGGCTCGGCACTCGACAACGATGGTCATCGCCCCGAGCGCCGCCATGATCCGGTTGCGGGCCGGGAACGCCCAGCGGAAGGCCGGAGACCCCGGCGGCATCTCCGAGATGACCACGCCCTCCTCCACCACCCTGTCCCGCAGCGCCCGATTGGTCCGCGGGTAGGCGACGTCGGCCCCCGAGGCGACCACGGCGAGCGGGCTGCCGCCGCCGTCGAGTGCGCCGCGGTGCGCGGCAGCGTCCACGCCCAGCGCAAGCCCGCTGATCACGGTGATGCCCGCCGCGGCCAGCGAACGCCCGAGGCCGTAGGCCGTGTCCAATGCGTACCCCGAAGCCTTGCGCCCGCCGACGATGGTCACCGCAGGCCCGTCGAGCACGTTCTCCAGCCGATCGAGCCCTCCGGCCACGAAGATCGCCGCGGGCGTGTCGAGGCCGCGCGCCTCGAGTTCGAGCAGGGCCTGCGGAAAACGCTTGGAGTGGCGGCACACCGCCTCCACGCCCGTCACGGTGGCCCGTTCCATCCCACGGCTCTCCTGGACCGAGCCGAACGCCGACCGCAGCGCCGAGTCGTCCAGGCCCAGGACCTCCGCGCCAAGGGCGGGCCTGCGCTCCAGCGCAGTGTCGATCGCCGGAGCGAGCTCGCCGATCAGCTGGCTGCGCCCCAGGCAGGACGAGCACGCCTGGCTCACACCATCTCCAGCGATCGAGAGACCCGGAACCCGATGGCCTCCTGGATGTGGTCGCCGCTGACCTGGTGGCAGCCCTCGAGGTCCGCGATGGTCCGCGCCACCCTGAGCACCCGGTCGTGCCCCCGGCCGGTGAGCGAGGCAAAGCCGGGCGATGAGGCCAGGGCCCTGAAAGCGCGCGGCTCCACGCGAACCGTGCGGTAGGTGGTGCGCGGATCCATCTCCGAGTTGCAATGGGCGGCTCCGCGAAGCCGCGCCGACTGGAGCTCCCGCGCCGCCGCGACCCGGCCCCTCACGGCGTCGGTGGCCTCGCCGGGCGGCTCGTGACCGTCGGAGGGTGGCGGAGCCGGGTCGAGCCGGCAGACCAGATCGATGCGGTCCAGGACCGGCCCGGACAGGCGCCGCGAATAACGGGCCAGGTCGACGGCGGCGCATTGGCAGGTGCCCTCGCGCCTTCCGCACGGGCAGTCGTTGCACGCGCCGACGAGCATGACCCGCGCCGGGAAGTCGAGCGTGCGCTGGCCGCGCGTGACCGAGACCCGCCCGGCCTCGAGCGGCTCACGCAACGCCTCGAGCGCGTGCCGCGAGAACTCGGCCATCTCATCGAGGAACAGGACTCCTCGATGAGCCAGGGTCAGCTCACCCGGCCGGGGCACGCTGCCGCCCCCGACCAGCCCCGACGCCGAGATGGTGTGGTGGGGCGCCCGGAACGGCCTGTCGAGCGCCAGCGAGCCATCGCCCAGCCCGGCGACCGATCGGATGCGGGTGATCTCCATCGCCTCGTCGAAGCCCGGCTCGGGCAGGATCCCCGGCAACCGGCGCGCCAGCATTGTCTTGCCCGCGCCCGGGGGCCCGACGAGCAGCAGGCTGTGGCCGCCGGCAGCGGCGATCTCCAGCGCCCGGCGGGCGTCGGCCTGGCCGCGGACATCGGACAGATCCGGTCCTGGAGGCCGGGGAGCCGGCGGCCTGCGCCGAGGTGGCTCGGGATCACATTCCCCCCGCAACAGGGCGGCCATCGCCGCCAGGTTCGGCACGGGCAGGATCCGCACGCCCTCCACCAGCGAGGCCTCCTCCCCGTTCTGGACGGGAACCACCAGCCTGGAGATGCCGGCAGCACGCGCGCCGGCCGCCATCGCCAGCGCGCCGCGGATCGGCCTGAGGGCCCCGCCCAGCGACAGCTCCCCGCACACGGCACAGTCGCGCGCGGCGTCCGCCGGGACCTGCCCGCTGGCCGCAAGCACCCCTATGGCCAGCGCCAAGTCAAAGCTCGGGCCCGACTTCCTGATGTCCGCGGGGGCAAGGTTCGCCGTGACCCGGCTGAGAGGGAAGTCGAGACCGGAGTTGAGAACCGCCGCGCGGACCCGCTCGCGGGCTTCGCGGACGGCTGCGTCCGGGAGGCCGACGACCGTGAACGTGGGCAGGCCCCGGCGGACATCGACCTCCACCGCGACCTGGCGGCTGTCGACGCCCTCGAGGGCGAATGTGGCGACGCTCGTGTGCATGCGCCGAAGGTACGAACCGATTCGCTGCCCGTCGGCGCACGCACGTGACAACCAGCGCGCCCTTATGTCACGAGGGCGGTGACACCTTTGCGCGACCCCGGCCTACCTTGGCCGCATGAACACCGATCTACGCCGAGAACTCGGAGCAGCGGGTGAACGCCTGGCCGAACGGCACCTGAACGAGGCCGGCTACCGGGTGATCGACCGCAACTTCAGGACCCGCCACGGCGAGCTCGACCTGATCGCCACCAGCCGCTCCACGCTGGTCTTCTGCGAGGTCAAGTCGAGACTGGGAACCCGGCCGCGGGCGCTGGCCCTCGAGATGATCGGGCCGGACAAGCGCCGCCGGGTACGCAGCATGGCGCGGGAGTGGCTCGCCTCACGCGCGCCCCTCCTCGGCTCCTGGAACGGCCAGGAGATCCGCTTCGACGCCATCGGCGTGACAGTCGGGCCCGATGGCCTCCCCGTCGGGATCGAGCACATCCCCGACGCGTTCTAGCGCTGAGCCGTCGAGCGAGAGCTGCGTGTAGGCAATCGAGGCGAAGGACAGCCGGTGGATCGGCGATACCCCGTTGGCCACTATGGCCGCCCGGTGCTCCGGCGTCGAGTAGCCCACATGGGCCTCGAACTCCCAGCCGGGGTGGGCGGCCGCCGCGGTCCGCATGTAGCGGTCGCGGGTGACCTTGGCCAGCACCGAGGCCGCGGCGATGGCGGCGCTGGTCGCATCCCCGCCCACCACCGCCCGTTGCGCGCAGCCGAGGTCCGGCACCGGGAAGCCGTCGCTCAGGCAGATGGCCCCGGGGCGGGCGACGGCGCGGAGGGATGAGTGCAGCGCCTCGATGTTGGTCTTGTGCAGCCCCCGCGAGTCGATGCCCCGGGGACAGCGCACCACCACGACGGTGCGGGCAGCTGCTCGCATGATCAGCGGGAACAGCTCCTCGCGCATGGCCTCGGTCTGCTGCTTGGAGTCGTTGAGCCGGGCCAGCGATCGGCGATCGGCCAGGCTCAGGCGCTCGTAGTCGAAGAGGACCCCGGCCGCGACCAGGGGGCCCGCCAGGCACCCCCGCCCCGCTTCGTCGGCGCCGGCAACATAGCGATGGCCCAGCGAGCGGTCGAAAGCGAAGAGACGACGTCCACGAGCCGCTCGCCGCCGGCGCGGAGCCGGCGACCGTGACTCAGAGGATTCCGATTCGATCGGGCGGCCAGTAGGTGGCGAAGGCCCGTCCGATGATGTTCTCCTCGGGAACGGGTCCCCAATAGCGGCTGTCGGCGCTCTGCCCACGGTTGTCGCCCATCATAAAAAAGTGCCCGGGGGGGATCGTGATCTCGTCGTTCAGGTTGCAGACGTCGCAGTTGGCACTCGGGTTGATGAAGGGCTCATCCTGAAGCTTGCCGTCGATGTACACCCGCCCGGCCTCGACCTTGAGGCGGTCGCCGGGAACCCCGACCACGCGCTTGATGTAGGCCTGCTTGCCTTCGCCACCGGTGGGCTCGGGGCACGGCTGGTCGGGCGCCTTCTCGACGCCGCATTTGTTGCTGTCGGCACCGGCCGGAGGCATGAACACGAGGACATCACCACGCTGGGGATCGCTGAGGCGCGGGCGGAACACCAGGACCCGCTGACCGACCTCGAGCGTGGGCACCATCGACTTGCTGGGAATCCGGAACGGCTTGATCAGGACGGCCTGGATCCCGAGTGCCAGCCCGAAGGCCACGGCCACGATCAGGATCAGCTCGACGATTGAGTTCTGGCGCTTCGCCTTCGGGGCGGGCGCGGGCCCGGAGCTCACTCCTGCTCGGCTTCGTCGGGTGGGTCGGCCGCTGCGTCGGCTTCCGCCGTCGCATCATCGCCACCGCCGGCCTCGGCCGTCGGCGCGTCGCCCTCACCCTCCCCGTCACCGGCTGCCTCGGCATCCGGTGTACCCCCCTCTGCTTCTACGGCGGCGGCGTCCTCACCCTCGGGGACCACCTCCGCGACCTCTCCGGTTGCTTCCTCCACGAGAACCGGGGCCTCTTCCAGCGCGCCCTGGGCGTCCGCCATCTCGGCGTACTGCTCCTGCTCGGCGCCGGTGAAGACACGCTCGCGGACGCGGGCACGGCGGCCGACGCGGTCGCGGAGGTAGTAGAGCTTGGCCCGGCGGACATCACCGCGGCTGGCCACCTCGATCTTCTCGATCTTGGGGGAGTGCAGCGGGAACGTGCGCTCGACCCCAACTCCAAAGGACTGCTTGCGGACGGTGAAGGTCTCACGGGCGCCGTTGCCCTGGATCTTGATCACGACACCGTCGAAGACCTGCGTCCTGCGGCGGGTGCCCTCGACGACCTGGAAGTGCACGCGCAGACGGTCCCCTGCCTGGAAGGTCGGGACGCGGCGCAGCTGCTTGCGCTCGATGCTGTCGATGACTGAGCTCATGGAAAAGGTTCCGGAGGGCAGGTGCCCGGTCCGAAGCGACGGCGAATCCTAGCGGGCGGAGCCGTCCGGGGGATCCAGGTTCATCCGGGCCCGGCTCTGCTCGAGCCTCCACTCCCTGATCCGGCCGTGATCGCCCGACACGAGGATCTCCGGCACCGGGTGCCCGCGCCACTCCGCGGGCCGGGTGTAGTGCGGGTATTCGGGGGCGCCGCCCAGGGCCTGGCTGAAGGATTCCTCCACCGCGCTGTCCTCGTGCCCCAGGGCGCCGGGGAGCTTGCGGATAACCGCATCGCAGAGAGTCATGGCCGCCACCTCCCCACCGGACAGCACGTAGGGACCGATCGACACCACATCCGAGCTCAGGTGGTCGTGGACACGCTCGTCGAAGCCCTCGTAGCGGCCGCACAGAACCGTGAGCTCGGGCTCCGCCGCCAGCTCGGAGACCAGCTGCTCATCGAGCTGGCGACCCGACGCAGCCAGGGCCACGACCCGTGCCCGCCCGGCGCGCTCGACCGGATCGCAGCCGTAGTGGCCCTGCAACGCCGCCTCGACCACATCGACGCGGATCACCATGCCGGCGCCGCCCCCGTAGGGCGTGTCGTCGACCTGGCCGCCCGTCAGCGGCGTCGCGGCGCGCATGTCGATGGTGTTGAACTCGTGCCCCAGCCCGAGGGCGTTCGAGACCGGGCGCTGCTCGCGGAACCAGTCGAACCACCCCGGGAAGAGGGTGAAGACGTCGATTCTCATGCCGAAGGTGGTGCTCAGTCGCCGTCGACGACGTCGATCAGGACGCGCTTCTCGTCCTTGATCGAAGCGGCCCGGATGACCGAGCGGACGGCGTTGATCGTGCGGCCGCCCTTGCCGATGACCATCCCGACCTCGTCATCGGCCACGCCGATCTCGAAGACGACCGTGCCGTCGTCCTCCTCGAAGGACTCGACCCGGACCTCATCCGGCTGATCCACCAACGCACGGACCAGATACTCGAGGAGCTCCTTCATCGGGCTCCCTTCAGGAGCTGGGAGCGGCCTTGGAATTGGCGCGCAGCAGGCTCTTCACGGCGCCGGTCGGCTGGGCCCCGCGCTCGATCCAGTGCTGGATCCGAGCCTCGTCGAGAACGATCTCGGAGGGCTCCGTCTGCGGGTTGTAGCGGCCCACGGTCTCGATCACGCGGCCATCGCGCGGCGAGCGCTGGTCGGCCACGACCACGCGCCAGATGGGGTTTTTCTTGCTGCCCACACGCGTGAGCCGGACTCTTACGGACAAGTTTCAGTGCACCTTTTCGGAGTTGAACGACGAGGGAGACTAGACGAAGTCAGCGTCCACCGGCCAGTTGCTGCAGCGACGGCATCTTCCCGGAGGCGATCTGGCGCATCATCTTGCGCATCTGGCCGAAGTTCTTGACCAGCTGGTTCACCGCCTGGACCGAGGTGCCCGAGCCGCTTGCGATCCGGCGGCGGCGCGAGCCGTTGATCATCTCCGGATTGGCACGCTCGGCCGGCGTCATCGAGGTGATGATGGCCTGGATGCGGTCGATCTCCCGCTCATCCACGTTCATCTGCGAGAGCTGCTTGCCGGCCAGGCCGGGCAGCATCCCGAGCATCGTGGTCAGCGGCCCCATCTTGCGGATCTGCCGGAGCTGCTCCAGGAAATCGTCGAGCGTGAACTGGTTCTTGCGGAGCTTGGCCTCCATCTCCTGGGCCTGGGTGAGATCCATCTGGCGCTCGGCCTTCTCGACCAGAGTCATCACGTCGCCCATCCCCAGGATCCGCTGGGCCATGCGGTCTGGATGGAAGCGCTCGAACGCGTCGAGCTTCTCGCCGTTCGAGCTGTAGAGCACGGGGATCCCAGTCGAGGCCTGGATGGAAAGGGCCGCACCGCCGCGCGCGTCGCCATCGAGCTTGCTGAGGATGACCCCGTCGAAGCCCACGGACTCGGAGAACGCCTCGGCCACCCGGACGGCCTCCTGGCCGGTCATGGCATCGACCACGAGCAGCACGTCGTGTGGCTTCACCCGGTCGCGGATCCGGCCCAGCTCGTCCATCAGCTCGGTATCCACGTGCAGGCGGCCGGCCGTGTCGACGATCAGCACATCGCGCTTCTCCTCGCGCGCCCGCTCCAGAGCCCAGCCGGCGATCTCGACCGGATCGGCATCGGTGCCCTGCTCATAGACGGTGGCACCGGCCTGGCCGCCCACCTTGACCAGCTGGTCCACGGCCGCCGGGCGGTAGATGTCGCACGCTGCCAGGGCCACGTCGAGCTTCTTCTCCTCCTTGAGGTGCAGAGCGAGCTTGGCTGCGGCCGTGGTCTTGCCCGAGCCCTGAAGGCCCGCCATCAGGATCACCGTGACCCCGCTGGTAGCCATGGCCAGGTCGCGTGCCGCGCCACCCATGAGCGCGGTCAGCTCGTCGCTGACGATCTTGACCACCTGCTGGCCGGGGTTGAGCGAGTCCATCACGTCCTGGCCGCCCGCCCGTTCGGCCACCGCCGCGGTGAACTGCTTGACCACGGCCAGGTTCACGTCGGCCTCGAGCAGCGCCAGCCGCACCTGGCGCATCGCCTTCTTGATGTCGTCCTCGGTCAGGGCCCCGCGGCCACGGACCTCCTTCAGCGCGCCCTGGAGGCGCTCGCTGAGAGTCTCGAGCACCGGCTAGGGCCTAGCTGCGGAGCCGGGAGGGGTCGTCCTCGTCCTCGTCACCAAAGGCACCGCTGAAGCGCGAGAGCGCCTTGGTGAACTCGCCCGGGATGACCCAGACCTTATTCGCGTCGCCCTTGGCGATCTCCGGCAGCGCCTGCAGGTACTGGTAGGCCAGGAGCTTGGGATCCGGATCAGCCGCGTGGATGGCGCCGAACACGGTTTCGATGGCCTTGGACTCACCCTCTGCGTAGAGGATCTGGGCCTCGCGCTGGCCCTCGGCCCGGAGGATGGCGGACTGCTTCTCACCCTCGGCGGTGAGGATCTGGGACTGCTTGACGCCCTCGGCCGTGAGGATCGCCGCACGGCGGTCCCGCTCGGCGCGCATCTGCTTCTCCATCGCCTCCTGGATCGAGGGCGGCGGGTCCACTGACTTGAGCTCGACGCGGTTCACGCGGATGCCCCACTTGCCGGTGGCCTCGTCGAGCACGGTGCGCAGCTGAGCGTTGATGTGGTCGCGCGAGGTCAGCGAGTCCTCGAGCGTCATGCCGCCGATCACGTTACGAAGCGTGGTGACCGTGAGCTGCTCGATGCCGGCGATGAAGTCCGCAATCTCGTAGGTCGCCGCCTTGGGATCGGTGACCTGGAAGTAGATGACCGTGTCGATGCTCACCACGAGGTTGTCCTCGGTGATCACCGGCTGCGGCGGGAACGACACGACCTGCTCGCGCAGATCGACCAGCGGCAGAAGGCGGTCGATGAAAGGCACGAGGATCGTCATGCCGGCGTCAAGCGTGCGGGCGTAGCGGCCCAGGCGCTCGACCAGGCCGGCGCGGGCCTGGGGAATGATCCGGATCGTCCGGGAGAGGACGAACAGCACGACGATGGCGATGACGAACAGCGCAACGAGACCAGCGGTCATTCGGTTTCAGCCTTTCGGGTGATGGGAGATGAGCGCCGTCGCGCCCTCGATCTTCGAAACTTGGACGCGGGTGCCCGGGTCAAACGACGCACTTTCGTCCTCGGCGCGTGCCGTCCACTCCTCGCCGCCGATCTTGACCCGGCCGCCGTCACGATCCACGCGCTGCAGAACCAGGGCCTCCGTTCCGACCAGCCGGGCCGCCCCGGTCCTGGAGTGCTCGGGCACGCTGAGGTGCTTCTTGGCTATCGGGCGCACGATCAGCAGCGACGCGATCGAGCCGACGATGAACACGCCGAACTGGATCTCGGCGCCGAGGCCCAGCGCCGCCGCGATGGCAGCCAGAGCCGCGGCCAGGCCAATCGGCGCCAGGAAGAAGCCCATGGTGAGCACCTCGCCGGCCATGAGGACCGCCGCGACGATCACCCATATGACCCAGGCAGACATGGGAGTAACTGTAGAGCGAATCAACCCTCGAGGATCGCCCTGGCGAAGTCCCCTGCATCGAAGGGGCGCAGGTCGTCCAGCTGCTCGCCGATCCCGATGAGCTTGACCGGGACCTGCAGCTCGGACGCGACCGCCACGGCGATGCCGCCGCGCGCAGTGCCATCGAGCTTGGTCAGGACCACGCCTGTCACGTCGACGGCCTCGCGGAACAGCTGTGCCTGCCGGAGCCCGTTCTGACCCGTGGTCGCGTCGATGGTGAGCAGCGTCTCGTGGGGCGCGCCCGGCATGCGGCCTTCGACCACCTTGCGGATCTTGCGGAGCTCGTCCATCAGGTGCTGTTGGGTGTGCAGCCGCCCGGCGGTGTCGAGGATCACCACGTCGTGCCCGCGGGCAGTGGCGGCCTCCATCGCGTCGAATGCCACCGCCCCCGGGTCAGAGCCCTGCTCGGCCTTGACCAGGTCGGCGCCGGACCGCTCCGCCCATTCCGCCAGCTGCTCCACCGCTGCGGCGCGGTAGGTGTCGCCGGC
>JAXDIE010000060.1:0-32199 GCA_034664165.1 Thermoleophilaceae bacterium
CCTTCTGTGAGGACGGGAAGTTCACTGACGTCTTCCACCAAGAGGGGAAGGGCGAGGGATATCTCGTAAAGCGTTTCGACTGCAAGGACGGGACGCTCGAGATCAGGTTCACGCCGCAAGGGAACGAGAAGGCCCAGCGCGGGCCCTGGACGATTGAAGGCGGCAGTGGGGCCTACGACGGCTTCGCCGGCGAGGGAGAGATGTCCGTGACCTTCGCGGACCGGGACAACGGCGAGGAGACCTTCCGGGGAACGGTCACCCGGTAGGCAACCGCCTACCCCGAGAGGCCCACGGCTTCCAGGGCTTCGGCCTTGGTTCGATACTCGCGGACCTCGACGACTTTGCCGTCCTGCATCGCGTAGGTATGAGTCTCCCGGATCTCGACCGGGACTCCGCTCGGCTCGGCTCGACCCCAATAGTGAAGACAGATAACCGCCCTGTCGCCGACAACCGTCAGTTCCTCGATCTCGGCTTGGAGATCAGGGACCACGTCCAGGATATCGGCGACAACCCTCCGGACTCCCGCGTGGCCCCGGTGCACGTCGGTGACCGGTTCGTCTGCCGCCGGCCACCACTCGATGCCGGGGTCGAGGTGGGCAAGAAAACCCTCGACGTCGCGGCGATGGAAGGCGTTGTTCATGGCCCGGACGATCTCCACGTTCTCTTTCGACATCGTCTGCGCAGTATCGCGCTACTGCGCTACTCCGACAGACGACCACAGTGAGCGCGGCTCAGGCGCTCTCCGGGATCGGCGAGCCGACGACCGTGATCTCGGGGATCGGCCCGAGGGCCCAATCCGGGATCTCCTCTCCTGCCGCCTCGGCGGTCATGCGTGCCCAATGGCGCTCGAAGCCCGCCGGTGCGCAAACGAGCACGTAGCGCGCTGGCGAGTCGCTGTGATTGGCAAGGGTGTGGGCGATGTTGCGCGGAGCGAAGGAGACCTCGCCTGGGCCCCTGGCCGTGACGTCACTCTCGACCTGAAAGATCAGCTCCCCATCGAGCATGTAGAAGGCCTCGTCGAAATCGTGAGTGTGCAGCGGCGGACCGGCGGCCTGGGCCGGGACCACCACCTCGGTGACCGATATCCGGCCGCCGGTCTCGTCGCCATGGAGCAACACCTTCGCCTGCACCGTGCTCATAGGCCTCTCCTTCCAGATACGTCGTTGTAAGAACTGTTTATAGTCTAAACTACTTTGGGTCACGACCTGAACTCGCGGGCCGGCTTCCTGTTGGCCCAGCTCGGCACCCACGCGCACCGGCGTCTCGCAGAGCGTCTGGCTGAACTCGGCCTTCAGCCCCGGCATTTCGGAATGCTCAGCCACCTTGCCGGCTCCGAGGGTGGGTCACAACAGGCCCTCGGCGACGCGCTCGGGGTCCATCGGAGCGCCATGGTTGCGCTGGTCGACGACCTCGAGGAGCAGGGACTTGCCGAGCGTCGACCCGATCCCCACGACCGGCGCGCGTACTCGCTCTACCTCACACCGAGAGGGCACAAGCTGCTCACACGGCTCCGGCGAATAGCCGAGGAACAAGAACAGGAGCTCCTGGAGACACTCGATGCGTCAGACCGCTCCAACCTCATCTCGCTTCTACAGCGGGTCGCCCAATCCCAGGGCCTGACGCCGGGCGTGCACCCGAACCTCGAGCGTTTCAGCTGAGCTGCTCGGACACACCAAGAGGTCCAGGTACTCCTGCAGCATGTTCGCGCAGTATCGCGCCTACTAACCCAGATGGCTGGCGACCATCTGATCGATTGCTCCGGCCGCCGACATGTCGCCCACGATCCGGTTGCGCATGACGGCGACGGCGACCCCCGAGTCGATGTCGGCATAGGCGGCGCTGCCGTTGGAGCCAGCCATCCCGAACGTCGATCCCGGCCGTGACTCGACCCCGCCGAACCGTGCGGGGCTGTAGCCCAGCGCCCAGGTGCTGGGGAACCCCATGACTTGATCGGTGCCCGTGAACGCGGGCGCGGCCATCGTGGTGCGTCGTTTCGGCGAGACAAGCTCAATGCCATCGATGTGGCCAAGCAGCGCCGCATACATCCGCGCCGCGGCGCGCGCGGACATCGTTCCCTGTGCCGGGATATCCGCCCGCAGGATGTCGGGGCGGTTGGCGAACGCGGCGGTTGGCTGCACCGGCGGCGGAACGGCGCGGTCAAGCGGCGATCCGGGCTCCGGCCGCGGTGGCTCGGCACCGTCGGGACCCTGGCGGGCAACCCGTGGCAGCAGGCGATCGGGAACGCCGAAGAACAGCTCGTCGGCTATTCCTAACGGAGCGGTGATCTCCTCGCGTAAGGCCGAGGCCAGCGTGCGCCCGGTGGCGCGCCGTACGAACTCGCCGAGCACGAAACCAAACGTCAGCGCGTGGTAGCCAGTCGCCTGGCCCGGCTGCCACCACGGCTGTTGCTCGGCGATGAACGCACAAACCCGGTCCCAGTCGCCCAGATCCTCCGGCGTGATGTCCGGCCACAGTCCCGGAACGCCTGCGGCGTGCACAAGCACGTCGCGCAGCGTCACGTCGCCCTTGCCGTGGGCGCCGAACTCGTGCCAAACCTCGGCAACCCTCTGCTCGTAGCCGAGCTTGCCGCGCTCGACCAACACGTGCGCGACCGAGGTTGCGGCGCCTTTGCCCGTCGAGGTTGCGAAGAACAACGTGTCGGGCGTCACGAGCTGCGCAGAGCGAGGATCGGCGACACCGGCCACCGCGTCGACGAGGACGCGGCCCTCGTGTACGACAGCGACCTGCAGGCCATCTTCGGCTCCCGACGCGACCATCTGGTCGATCTCGTCCTGCACCTGTTGCTGCAAGGCCCCCGAGCCGCTCACCCTGGGAAGCGCCACGTAGTCTGGCTGGAAATCGCGCCCTTGCAGAACCCGAGTCCGCGTACTGGCTGCAGGCGGAAGACCAGCGCACGACCGCCCGTATCGTGATGGGCGAACGCACCGTCCCGGACGACGAAATGCCAGATGTCCGTTCCGTACTTCGTCGCGAACGCGTCGGCGACAGGCTGCAGGTCGGCGTCGTCGGTGACCTGCTCGGCCGGGCCCTCGAGCACGACGTCGAGGCCACCATCCCTCAGGTCGCTGCGACCCGTCGTAAGGATGCATGCGGCGTTGAGCGCGAGATTTCGCGCCTTGCGCTCCTCCGGCCCGGTCGTGAACCAGAGCGCTTCGTCATGCCACACCGCGATCAGTGGCGTGACGTGCGGCCTCCCGTCAGGGCGGACGGTCGAGATCCAGAACGTGTCCGCACCCGCAACCTGCTCGCGCCCCACCTCCCACGGGGTCGGCCTCGCCTCCGGGTGGCTGTAGCCATGGATCTCAGCGGTCACATCGGCGGGCATGTGCTCCATCGTCACGTGGTTACCACCGTCGACCGGAGGTTCAATCCTTATTCCGACAGGCCCACGGCTTCGAGGGCTTCCTGCCAGCTCGCGTAGGCGAGCCCGCGTACGACGAGCTCGTCGCGGAGGGTCCAGAGGTGCGCCGTCTCCATCTCAACCGATATGCCGCTGCCCTTACCGCGGCCCTCGGAGACGACCAAGACGAGCACCTGATCGTCCAGGTCCTCGATGCGCCTGATCGTGAAGCGGTGGAAGTCCCATGTCTGACGCCAGTGATCGAGGAATGATTCCCAGCCATCTAGTCCTCGATAGACGGCCTCCAGGCCTGGAAACTCCGGGGCGGGACGGAACTCGAAGTCCTCCGAGACGCGCGCGCGCAGCCATGCAAGGTCCTGATGGTTCCAGGCCGCATAGCCCTCGTGCGCGATCTCCTCGTTTGCCCGGCCCATCGTCTACTCCGACAGGCCCACGGCTTCGAGGGCATGGGCGCGGTCTGCGTATTCGTCAACGCGTGCCACCAGGCCGCCCCGGAAAAGGTAGACCTGCCAGAACTCCATCGTCACCTTGACGCCGCTGCCTCGCCCTCGACCCTCCATGGCGATACCGGCTAGCACCTGCCCACCGGAGGCGCGCACCTCGGTCGGCCGCATCGCGTACTCATCCCAGGTCTCCAGCCAGCGTGCGAAGTACTGCCGGAACTCCTCGTGCCCGTGAACCCTGCCGCCTTCCTCTATCGGGACGTAGTCGACGTCCTCGCGCACGAAGGGGATCATCCCTTCGACGCCTGTGCGATCGAACCCTTGGAACAGGGCCCTCACGACTTCCACGTTTTCCTGACTCATCGTCTCGTTCACGGCGACAGCTGCGTGCTCGCCGGGTCGATGAGGATCTTCGCGTGCGCCTCCGGATCCCCCAGGGCACTGAAGGCGGCATCGACGCCGTCGAGGCCGACCGTGCCGGTGATCAGCGGGCTCGGGTCGACCTCGCCGTCCGCGAGCATGTGCAGCGTGTCGCGGAACTCGAGCGGGGTGTATCCGATCACGAACCGCAGGTCGATCTCCTTGTTGATCGCCATCGCCGGCATGAACTGATCGGGCCCGACGCACACGCCAACGACCACGACACGCGAGAACATCGGCGCGGACTCGATGATCGAGTCGATCACGCCCGGCACGCCGACGCACTCGAAGATGACCGGGTGCTTCGGCATGGCGACGCCGAGCTTGTCGGCCAGCCGCCACACGGACCACCCGCGGCCCGGCAGCCGGCTGATCTTCTCGGGCGCGCCGACGGCTAGTTCGAGCATTGACGGGATGTCCTTGTGGTGGCCTTTCGCCGGCGCGGCCTCATAGGGAGACGTTTGCCCTGGGTCGACCACAATGTCGGCGCCACAGGTGGTCGCCAGAGCGCGCCGTCCCGCCGAGTAGTCGCTCGCGATCACCGTCTTCACCCCCTTGGCCTTGAGCATCAGGATGACTCCGAGCCCGACCGGTCCGCAGCCGATCACGATCGCCTCGGTGCCCTTGCCGACGTCGCCGCGCCGGACGGCGTGCCAGGCGACGGCCATTGGCTCGGTCATTGCGGCCACGTCCAGATTCAGGCCGTTGGGAACGGGCAGCATCAGCGACTCCTCGATCAGCACCTGGTCGGCGTAGGCGCCGGGCGCGTGCGGAGACAGGCCGACGAGGTCGACCCCATCCGCCGACCGGATCAGCGGCAGCGCGACGACGGGCGAGCCGGTCGCCACGCTCTTGCGGGACTTCGGCCCATACTCGGCGACCTCGCCGCAGAACTCGTGGCCGAACACGACCGACTCCGTCGAGCGCCCGAAGCGCTGGTAACCCGCTTTGGCGGCGAGGTCGGCCCAGTCGTCGAGCCCGTGGCGCGCGTGCAGGTCCGAACCGCAGATCCCGCAGCGCGACACCCTGATGCGCACCTGCCCGCGGCCGGGATCGGGTTCGAGACGCTCGACGACTTCGAGTTCGCCGTTGGTACAGGTGACGGCTCGCATCGGCCGAGCTTACTCGCGCAATCAGGTTTCGAGAGGCCTCGGAAGTCGTCTACGCTCGCCTCATGAAAATCGAATTCGTCGCAAGCGTCGCCGTGATCACCCAGGACCCGGCCGAGAGCCGCAAGCTGTATGTCGATGCGCTCGGGCTACCGCTGGAGGGCGACGGCTACGTGCACAGCGAGAAGATCGATGGGACCAAGCATTTCGGGGTGTGGCCCCTGGCCGACGCCGCGCAGGCGTGCTTCGGCACGCCGGACTGGCCGGCAGAGCGTCCCGTCCCGCAGTCCAGCATCGAGTTCGAGGTCGCGTCGGCCGAGACCGTCGCCGAGGCCGCCACCGAACTCGAGGAGCGCGGGTTCACCCTGCTGCACGGCTCTCGTCTCGAGCCGTGGGGGCAGACTGTCGCTCGGCTGCAGTCCTCTGAAGGCCTCGTCATCGGGATCTCGTTCGCGCCGCAGCTGCACAGCTGATGTAAACGGCTACTCCGACAGGCCCACGGCTTCGAGGGCCTCGGCCCAGGTCGCGTACGTCACGGTGCGGATGAACTGGCGGTCCCGCAGGGTATGGATCATCGCTGCCTCGGTAGTGGTCTCGACGCCGCTTTGGCGGCCTCGGCCTCGGAACGTACCGAGATAGAGGACTCGGTCGCCGAGGTCTTCGACCCGCACGGTTTCGATCGAGATGCGTTCCCAGGCGGCTTGGAACATCTCCCAGAAATCGATCCATCCCTTTCGACCCCGATAGATGTCCTTGGTGTCCATGAACCGACCCGATGGCTGGAACTCGAACTCCGGCGAGATGTATTCGAGCATCGTCTCCAGGTCGCCCTTGTTGTAGGCGTTGATGATCCGCATGACGACCTCCACGTTCTCCTGGCTCATCGTCCGCGCAGTATCTCCGAGACGACGAAGCGCGCCCGAGAGAATTCGAACCTCTGACCTTCGGTTACGGCTCAGGGGTTGGCAACCGTCAACGCGCAGATACGGCGACCCGTCGTGGTCTGGGCGATTAGGTAACCCACGCTCAGTCCCCCGAGAGAATCCCCGGATTTCGAGTGTCGCCGAAGCTCCGCTTTCACCAGCGCGCTGCCCGCGCTCAGGCCGACGACCTCCAAGGCGACCGTTTCGGTGGCTCCGTAGTCCACCGCCCGCATCGATCCGATCATCTGCCGGAGAAATGCGGCTACCTCCTCCGACGAACCCAAGGAACGGAACGCGTCGTCGATGACGAGCGTCATCGGGACGGCGAAATACTCGATCAGTCGCTCGAAGTCCTCCGAATCGCGGCGTCCCAGTGCCACGAACAACGCCATGTATTCGTCAAACCAGGTGACGAGCGTGTCACGCTCCACGACGAGGTACCTAGTTCACGACCCGCCAGCGGAAGACCGCGGGCTTTGCGGCGTTGCCCACCGCATCGCTCGCCCGAAGCCGGAACGCGTGCTTGCGGATCTTCAACTTGCGGTACTTCTTCGGCGACGTGCAGGCGGCGAACGGTTTCTTGTCCAGCTTGCATTCGTAGCTGGCCGCCGGGTCATCCGTGGTGAACTTGAAGATCGCCGTGCCCGACTTCGATCGCTTCTTCGGATGCTTGGTCAGCCGACCGAACGGTGCCTTGAGATCACAAGGTCCGGTGGTCGTGGATTGGGCGGGACACTGGTCCTGGGTCTCATCTCCGAACCCGTCGTGGTCGGCGTCCAGCTCCACGATCGCCGCGAGGTTCAGTTCCGAGAAGAACACGCCGGTGGCAGCGAAGTCGGTTCCCACATCGGGGTCTCCCGGTCCCGTGGCCACCGAGGCCGGGTCCGAAGTGGCATAGCAGCCGTCGTAGCCGCCGGTAACGCCGAGCACGTCCCCGGCGGCGGCGGGAATCTGGGCCGGGAACTGGCGGGGTCCGGTGCCCGGGAACGTCACGTCGGTCTGGCCGATGACCCGGTACTGATCAGCGGTGCCCGTGGGGTGAAACACCTTCAGCTCCGCAGCCTGACCCGCTACTGCGACGTCGATCCTCCACGCCGTGATCACCCCACCCGGTGCAGGCACCGCGTAGGAGGGCCCCGCCGGATCTGAGACGGATTGGACCCTTGTCTGGCTTCCACATGCTCCGATTTGCGCGCCGGTCTGGCCTATCTGTGTGGCCGCCTGAGCGCTCGCAGGTTGCACTCCGAGCACAGCGAGCGCCAGTCCAATGATGACCCGGGCTCGCATCAGGCGTCCTCTCTCTCTTGGTGGCGTCCCCTCAAACGAGTGTACGGCCTCCATCCGAGTTCACTCCGAGAGGCCCACGGCTTCGAGGGCTTTGTCGCGATCGGTGTAGGAATCAATGCGCCACATCAGCCCATTCCGCCATGTGCAGACCAGATAGGTCGGCGCGTCGACCGGAACGCTGCTTCCACTCGCTGTCCCCGAGTTGTGGACTTCGACAAATGCGCGGTCATCGCTCACCTCGCGCAGTTCAACGAGATGGACTCTGAAGTCGTCGAACGTCGCGTCGACGTTCTCAGCCCACTCGCGCAGGCCCTGGAGACCGAAAAAAACACCACCTTCAACAGCCGCAACTACAGAGCGCAGCTGCATGTCGGGGTGGAAGGGCATTTCGGCGAGGGCATCGAAGTCCCGCCCGTCCAGGGCGGTGAGGACCGCCTCGACTTGGGCACGCTTGTCCATATTGGGTTGCTCCTGGCCCATCGTCCGCGCAGTATCGCGCCTGATCCCAGACCTGGCCGACGTTCGGACGACTTCATTCGTCAGTTCCGCGCTCTCCGACATCGCGCTACTCCGAGAGGCCCACGGCTTCGAGGGCCTCGCTCTCGGAGACATACACACGACCCGATCTGATCTCGCCCCGGTGCACCTCGAACACGTTCCAGGTCGTCCGCTCGACGGGAGTCCCGCCGATCCTCCCAACCGCGCTGACCAGGACCTCGACGAGGACACGGTCCCCAAACTCGCGGATGGTCACGGGCGTCCCCGTGGCGGTTTCCCATGTATCGGCCTGTGCCGCAATGAATTCCGCGACGCCCCGCTTCCCGTAGTAGACAGTGCCCTCCACCAGCCCGCCGCCCATGAACGCCGGCCGCCACTCCCCGTGCTCGGTCCACAGACGACTAAGGGCCTCGGCGTCCTTCGAGTTGAAGGCGTCGAACGCGGCCTTCACGATCTCGACGTTCTCCTGGCTCATCACCTACTCCGACATGCCCACGGCTTCGAGGGCGGCAGCTCGGTCTTCGCCGAAGTACACGAGCTCAACCGGCGTTGCGTCCTGGAAGGTCCAGACGTTCGCGACGTGCGCTTCGACCTGGGCTCCGCTGCTCCTCCCCCGGCCGCTGAACCGGATGAACGCCAAGACCTTGTTCTCTGTCTCGATCAGCTCCTCCGGCTCCCACGCCGGCAGCTCGTCCCAGATCTCGAGCCCGTCCCGTTGCAGGACCGCGAGTGCCGGGTCGTCCCGACCACGCAGAACGAAGGGATCGACGAGCCGTCGCGAGAAGTCGATGACGATCTCGGGAGCAATCAACTCCAGCCAGGCATCGTCGCCCTTGCTGAGCGAGCCATAGATCCGCCGCACGATTTCCACGTTCTCCTGGGTCATCGTCCGCTCAGTATCGCGCCACTGAGCGCGCCCGAGAGGATTCGGACCTCTGACCTCCGGTTCCGTGGACTGCTCGGGTATTCCGGTGGCTTGTAGTGGCTTCGGGTGGCTTGGCCTCAGGACCCGAATCCGCCTGAAAGCGTTCCCGTCATGCCCGGCTCTACCGCTTGTCGCTCAGGAAGAACCTTGTCCCTGCCGGGCTGACGTCGGTGTTACCGGCACCATCCGTCGCGGCCACGATGAAGCTGTGCCGGCCTGGGTCAAGGTCGGCGTAGTTCTGCGGCGAGCTGCACGGGTGGCCGTCCGACCCGTCGAGGATGCAGTTGAAGGTCGAACCCGGCTCCGAGGACTCGAAGCGGACGATCGAGCGCTTGCGGTGTTTCTTGGTGGGCTTCTTCGTGATGGTGGTCTCAGGGGCCGCCGTATCAGGTACGTCCGCGGGCGGCCCCGGCGGAGGCGGAGGCGGAGGCGGAGGCGGTGCCTTGTTGAGTTCGAGCGTCCAACCCTGGGCGATAGAACCCGCATCGTTCATGGCGTCATCTGCGACATACAGCTTCCAGTTCCCGTTCGGATCGGTGCCGTTGAAGGCCGACAGCGTGGTAGCAGTCGGGGCGACCCCGAGGAACGTGTCCCCGACATCCCCGCATGCGACAGGCACATCGTTGTTCGTTGGCTTGTATGTGCCGCTGGCGAGGGCCGCCCCCAGCGGGATGCCGCTGGCTGCGGCGTCGTCGAAGATCAAGACGAGGTTGGCTACATCGACGTCACACGCGGGGCTGAGATCGGACGGCACGTCTGACATCAGCAAGACCCTCACTCCTGTGGGCCCCTCCACCAGCACATCCAGGTCCGCCGGGAACGTGTGTCCGAGCTGATTGAGCGTCACGTTGACGTCGGTGACGGCCGGCTGGCCGGCAACGTTGATCGTCGAGCTCACCACCGCGTGGTCGGCCGGCGCCAGCGTCGTCGCGTTTGTGAAGGAGATCGCCGCCGCGGTCGTGGGCACGAGGGCCGCGATGAGCAGTCCGGCGAGAATCGTTGAGCCGCCGACCGTGGCCCGGAACCGTCCCTTATTCAGATCGCGCATATTGCTCCCTCTCCGTTGGGATGCAGGTCGCAAGCCACCGCGACACCCGCTTGACCTCCGAAGCTAGACACTTGCCTCCGCGGTTGCAACCGACCAAGCTCGTCGTGCCGGCCACCTCGAAACGAGCGCGCCCGAGAGGATTCGAACCGTGTCTGTTCCGGTGTGTTCACATCCCGTCCTGAGTCTGCGACTAAAGTCGCCCTGCCTGTGAACCGAACGAGAGGACGAGCACCAAACTGGGGAGGACGCCCGATGATCGGAAGGCGCACAGCCGGGAGTCTTTTCGCAACGCTGGCTTTTTCCGTAGCGCTCCTCTCGAGCGCCCCCGCAGCGACGCCCGTCAGCGTGAGCTGCGGCGAGACGATCACCGCCGACACGACGCTCGCCAACGACCTCTTGGACTGCCCGAACAACGGCATCGTCATCGGGGCCGACGACATCACCCTCGACCTCAACGGACACACGGTGGACGGGGACAACGAGTTGGTCGACCAGTGCCCCGAGGACGAGCTCTGCGATACCGGGGTGGCTAACGAAGGGCACGATGGCGTCACTGTGCAACGTGGCTCCGTCAATGAGTTCGTGGGCGGTGTGTTCATCGCGGAGACGCGCGAGAGCCGGGTCGTGGGTATCTCCGCGTCGAGCAATTCCTTCTTTGGCGCCATCGTCGTCGGGTCGACGCGAGGTGTCGTCCGCAACAGCTCGCTGGGTCACTCCCTCGCTCCCGACGGAGACGGCATCGGCGTGTTTGGCTCCGATCACATCCGAATCGTGCGGAACTCCATCCGGGACAACCCGCAGCCGGGCATTCATATCGACGGTTCCACCGACAACCTGATCAAGGGGAACACGCTTGCCCATAACGGACCGTCGATCCTGATCGAAGCCGACGAGAATGAAGTGCGAGGCAACCGCATCAGCGGGGGCGCGGGCATCCTCGTCGGCCCCGGGCGTCGAAACGTGATCGCCGGCAACCGCATCACTCGAGCGGAGGACAGCATCGGGATGGACCAGGGAAGCCACAACCTCCTCGCCCGCAACTTTGTCGTCGATGCCCGCGGCACGGGTATCGGCCTGGGAATGGACCGGCCACCGCTCGGTGGGGACAACAACGTCGTTCGCCGGAACCGGGTCAAGAACAGCAGCGCGGATGCATTTCGCGTATACGCGAAGGAGACGCATAGTGTGCTGAGGCGAAACGTCGCCATCGGCGCCGCAGACGACGGCTTCGAGGTCGAGAGCGGAGCGACGAGACTGACCGGAAATCACGCCACGCGCAATCGCGGCTTCGGCATCGTTGCCGTGCGCCGAGTCGGCGACGGTGGCGGGAACGTCGCCCGGCGAAACGGGCATCACCCTCAGTGCATTCACATCGCGTGCGAGTGAACCGCACCGACGGGGACCGGTGATTCGAACCGGATAGGGTTTCAGCGACGTGGACTTGGTCGGCACATGGGAGGCACCGTGACGAACATGGGAACGGGCGAAACACACGAGCCCCGCGCAGCAGGCACACATCGCGCCCCGATGATTCGTGGCCGGAGGCTCGCTCTGGTGGCCGGCCTGACTGTTGCGCTGGTGGCGGCACTCGGGGTCGGCAGCGCGTCGGCGCGTCCCGCCTATGTGCCTTCCTTCGCAACCGGCCAGCTCACCGGGTTTGATCTAGGCGCCGACGGCACTCCGAGCGCGTTGCCGGGATCGCCCTTCGCCGCCGGCGTCTCCCCCCAGTTTCCGACGATGACGCCCGACGGGGAGCACCTCTACTTCTCGGACGTCAACGGCGACGACCTGGGGATCTATGACGTAGACGCCGCCGGCGGGCTTTCGAATTCGCGCACTACCGGAGCATTGGACGCCCCGCGGGGGGTTGCGATGTCACCCGACGGTGACCGCCTTTTCGTGGCGGATGACAACCACAACCAGGTGTCGGTTTTCGATGTCGCTGCCGACGGAGGGCTGTCCAACCAGCGAAACGCCGCGACTTCTACCGATCCGTTCGCCATCGCCGTGGACCCGAGTGGAGAGCACCTGTGGGTAGCGTGTAGCGCCGACGTCGACGCCTTCGATATTGCTGCCGACGGCTCGCTCTCGAACCGGCGCCCGTTCTCCCACCTCGGACACGGCGAGGGTATTACGGTGACCCCGGATGGCCAGCACCTCTACTCGACCGGTGCCGGTGGCGTGACGGCCCATGACATCGCGGCCGACGGCTCGCTGCAAAATCGCCGCGATACGGCGGGCAACTTCTTCGGCGCCGCCGTATCGCTGGATGGGACCAACCTCTACGTGACGCCGGGCGCTGGCTCGGATCTCCAGACCTATGACATCGCCCCTGATGGGTCGCTCGGGAACGGCCGGACGACCGGCATCGGCGGCATCGGCCGTGGTGTGTCCCTCACGCCAGACGACGAGCACGTGGTCGTGGCAGCCCGCGACGTCAACCAGGTCAAGGTCTATGACCGTGACGCCGCAGGCACGCTCTCGAACGAGCGGTCACTCGCCGCCTCGAACCCGCAGATGTTCGCGATACGTCCCAACCGTTCGCCCTTGGCCGCCTTCACCAGCGCGCCCGCTAACGCCGGCTCGCCGACGAGCTTTGACGCAACGACGTCGAGTGATCCCGACGGCACGGTTGCTCGCTACGACTGGGACTTCGGCGACGGCAACACGCTGCCGAACGGGGGGCCCGCGCCCGCGCACACGTACGCGACGGCGGGCAACTTCATCGTCGAGCTGACGGTGACCGACAACGAGGGCTGCTCGACCGCGCTCCTCTACACGGGCCAGATCGCGTCTTGCACGGGCGGGGCCGCGGCACAGGCGACAGCCAACGTCGTCATCACAAGCGCGGGGACCGCGCCCGAGACCACGATCACGAAGAAGCCGACGCGCAAGCGCCCCAAGCGCTCGATCCTCCGCTTCCAGTCCAGCGAGGCGAACTCGACGTTCACGTGCGTTCTCGACGGGTCTGACGGACACCCGTGCACGTCGCCGCAGAACTATGCGGACCTCAATCGCGGCAGGCACACGCTCCAAGTGGCTGCGAGGGATGCTGAGGGCAACACCGACACCAGCCCGGCGCAGGCGCGGTTCTTCCTGAGGGGAAAGCGCTAGCGGGCTCCGCCTGCAGTTCCCCAGGTCCCGAACCCGTTTGTTTATGAAATCTCAGGGCGCGGCCACAAGCTGTCGGCCTGGCTTCCCGCATGAACAGCGGAGCGCGCCCGAGAGGATTCGAACCTCTGACCTTCGGTTCCGTAGACCGCTCGGGCGTTCCGGTGTGTTCCTGTGGCTTCCGGTGGCTTCGGCTCTGAAGCCGAATCCGCCTGAGAACGTTCTGTCTGTTCCGGTGTGTTCCTGTGGCTTCAGTTGCCACGTTGTTGCCACCCGGGTCGCAGTTGCCTACTCCGACAGGCCGGCGGCTTCGAGGGCTTGCGACCAGCCGTCCTCCGCCCAGAGGATGTCCTGCCGTCTGATCTTCCCGCGTGCCGAGACGTAGAAGACCGTGCCCCAGTTGGTCGCGAACGGGACAGCGCTCTCCTTGCCTTGCCCCAGGGTTTCCATTTCGGCCACCCAGCGATCGCGCGCGTCGAGCACCCGCTTCACGGTGACACGTGTCTCGGCGAAGTTCTCGAAGAAGTCGATGGTGGACTCGCGCAACCCCTGATGGCCCCTATAGCTCGCTTCGAATCCCACCCCGGCAGGCCCGGAGAGGAATATCTCCACGTCGGGCTCGTAGCCCAGCCGCTGGAAGTCGTAATCCTTCCGAACAGCCGCGTCGAGACCGCGCTTCAGCCCCCAGAGGATGAACCGCCGCCGCAACGGAGACCCCGGCGGCAGCTGAGCCACGAGAGCTAGAAGCAAGTCCACCACGAATGGGATGCGCAGCAGAAGCTCATCCGCGATTGGGCGGCCGCTGTCGGTTCTGGCGATTCCTGCAGGCTCCTCCAGCATCTCCGCGCAGTATCGCGCCTGACTGCCGGCTCGAACGGCTTGTTGCCACCCTCCCCCCGAAGGCCGACCCCTACTCCGACAGGCCCGCGGCTTCGCGGCCTCGCTCCCGGTCCAGAAAACTGCGGATGCGAACGACTTTGCCTTCACGGACGGTGGTGATCTGGCACCACTCGAAGAGCGCCGTCTCGCGTTCGGTCTGACCAAGCGGCTGTCCCTTGATGGTCAGGACTGGGAAGACATCGGCGTCGCCAAGGTCGATGACGTCGTGGACCTCCATATGCCACGCACCGAATGCTCGCATGAAGCCATCCAGGTAGGACCGGACCGCGTCAATTCCCTCGTATACGCCCGGCTCCGGAACGAACGGGTCCGTCTCCCAAGCGATTTGCGGGTCGAAGAACTCTGCGACGGCCGGCATCCCGCCGGTGTTGAACGCCTCGAAGCACCGTCGCACGATCTCCACGTTCTCCTGGCTCATCGCCTACTCCGACAGGCCCAGCTTGCCAAGGGCTTGTTCCGGCTCCCGAAATGCCCGCATGTAGATGACCTTTCCCTCGTCGAATCGAAAGACCCAACCGAAAGGCTCGTCCTGTGCGACTCCACTGACCCTCCCCCGGTAGCTGACGCGGCCAACAGCGATTGCCACCTCGCCTACGGTCAGGACCTCATTGACCACGACATCGAAGGACTCGAACGCTTCTTCGAGGTCGGCCACGTACTGGCGGATACCCTCGTGGCCGTGGTACGCGCCTCCCTCGGAGATCTCCGAGACCGAGGAGTGCCATTCGACCGTCGGGGAGGCCATCTCCAGGAAGGCCGCGAGGTCTCGCGCACCCACTGCGGCAGCGGCACGACGGACGGTTTCAACGTTCTCGTGGCTCATCGTCCGCGCAGTATCGCGCCAGTAAGCGCGCCCGAGAGGATTCGAACCTCTGACCTTCGGTTCCGTAGACCTTTCGGGGATTCCTGTGGAGTGTCGTGGAGTCGGGTCATTCGGCGCTATCGGCCGAAATCGGTTTTTCAGGGCCCAATCGAGTCCGGTGGGTTCCATGGAGTCCGGCGTCACTTGTGGCCGCCCTCGACCGGAGGGTGACGTCTCTTACTCCGATAGACACGGCTTCAAGGGCAGCTAGGCCCCGGGGGACGTGACGCACCGATAGGGCGACGGTACGCCGATAGCCTGTGAGATCAGCTGAGGCGTGCCGCCAATGACATCCGTTCTGATCCCGGACGCTCCGCCTGTACTGGTGCTATCAACGGTCCAAAGCATGTTGTTGCCCGGCTCGGCCACCTCGATCAGCAGGGCTTCTCCGCCGTCCGGTAGTCGGAGACCATCGCCGGGGCAATCCGAGCTCGCACTGTCCCACGTGCCAGTCCGGCTGGTGGGCTCGTAGCAGACGTCCTGGATGCGTTTGAAGCCACCGGGGCAGCGAAGTACCTCGGACAACGTTGCCTCGTTCAGATCCGCGCCTGTGAGCGAGTCGTCCGCCACCTTGCTGCCAGTCACGGCGTTGTCGTTGATGTCCCCGTTCCTGACCGCCCCGGCCTTGATCGACTTCGAGACGACGGAGTTCCTCTTCGCCGCCGTGACCGCGTAGGCTCCGCCGCCCAGGACGACGAACGCCAGGATCGTGACCATCACGTTCGCGTAGGTCAGGTGCCGCCGAAGCCCCTCCATGACGTTCTCCTCCAGGTTGGTATCGGAGGATCGTACCCCTGCTCCGGAACTACTCCGACAGGCCCACGGCTTCGAGGGCTTCGGCCTTCGTGTTGTACGTCATGAAGTGCAGCACCTTTCCACCCCGGAATTGCCAGACCGAGTAGACGACTGTGTCAACAGGCAGGCCGCTCATCTTCCCGGTCCATCCAACGTCGGCCCGGCAGACGAGCGCCCCCTGTGGAGCCTCAATGAACTCCGACGGGACGTATCGGAGATCAGAGACGGCGTCCCACAATTTGACCGCGAACTTGACCGCCCCGTCGAGGCCACGGTGTATCTCTGCGTCGGGGAATCCGGGGTAGTCGGACATCTCGATCTCGGGATCGAGCAGGTCAAGGATCTTTGCGTCGCGGGTCACATGAAGCCCGCTGAAGACCGCAGCCGTACGCTGCACGATCTCGATGTTCTCGTCGTGGCTCATCGTTCACGCAGTATCGCGCCACTGAGCGCGCCCGAGAGGATTCGAACCTCTGACCTTCGGTTCCGTAGACCGACGCTCTATCCAGCTGAGCTACGGGCGCAAGCCGGTAGAGGGTAGCGATGCCGGTCCGGCCACGGTCGCTACGGCCCGCGCTACCGGGCCCCTCACGCCGTCAAACCTGCGACAAACGGAGAGGGCGGGATTCGAACCCGCGAAAGAGCTTGCGCCCCTTACTCGCTTAGCAGGCGAGTGCCTTCAGCCGCTCGGCCACCTCTCCAGTCACAATCACGATTGTATGCGTCGAGCTGTGACCATCACCCTCATCGTCCTAGTGGCCGCGCTCGTCGCGGCCCAGTTCCTCATTCCGGTGATTGCCGAGAACCAGCTGGCCGGCCGGCTGGTCAAGGACGGTGGCACCGCGACCGTCTCGCTCAGCGCGTTTCCGGCGATCACCCTTCTCTGGGAGAGCGGCGACAGCCTTGAGATACACGCGAGCGGCTTGGAGGCCGAACTGGACACCAACACCCAGGTCTTCAAGAAGCTCGACAACTTCAACAGCGTGGACATCGACCTGACCGACGTGACCGCCGGTCCGGTGAACGTCAAGGCTTTCCATCTCGAGCGGGAGGGCGACGAGCCTTACCACCTGACCCTCAGCGGATCCGGCTCCCCGCGCGACCTGTCCGAGTTCGCCGCTGATCAGCTGGCCGGCCCGCTCGGCGACCTGGCGCAGATGATCCCGCTGCCCGACGTGGACGTACCTGTGGAGGTTGACGCGACCATCGAGAGCGATGGGGGCAACCTGCGGCTGGTGTCCGGCGCCGGCACTGTCGCCGGGATCCCGGCAGGGCCGATCGTGGCCTCGATCACAGCCGCAGTCGTCTCGCGCATCGGCCTCTGATGGCCCGCATCGGCGACAGCTCCTCAAGCGACCCCCCCAAGCCCCAATCCCCGGCCGCGGTGCTGATCGCGCTCGCGCTGTTGGCGGTGGCCGGGACCATCGCCCTGAGCGCGCCCGGGGCCAACGCGCCTGGATCTGCGATCGCGGGGATCGGCGGCACCGGTTCGCTGACCGCCCAGAGCGCGATGATCCAGGGCAAGGCCGTCGGGCAGATCCTGATCCCCAAGCAGTGCAAGGCGCGGGCTCCCGGTGTGGCCGTCTTCCACGGGCCGGAGGACGTCAAGCAGGTGGCCCTGACCTTCGACGACGGCCCGATCCCCAACACGGTGAATTTCCTGAACGTCTTGGCCGAGAAGGACGTAAAGGCGACGTTCTACGTGATCGGCCGTCTAATTCCCACCAGGGAGGCAATCCTCCAGCGGGAGGTCGCGGAGGGCCACTACGTGGAGAACCACACCCTCAACCACGCGGACGTGGCCCAAGGCGGTGCCGAAGCGAAAGCCGAGATCGAGCCGACCACCAGAATGATCACCGAGGCCACCGGCCTTCGGCCGTGCACGATGCGCCCGCCTTACGGCTCCTACGCCAAGCCCTTGCAGGACCTCCTCGAGAAGGACGACCTCGACCTCATCCGCTGGGACATCGACACCCAGGATTCACTCGGGGCCACGGCAGATGCGATGTTCGAGAACGTCAAGGCCAATCTGCATCCCGGCGCGATCATCCTCATGCACGACGGAACCGATCACACCCAGATCACGTTGAGCGTGCTGCCGAGGATCATCGACTACATCCGCTCGCAGGGGTACCAGATGGTGACGATCCCCAGGATGCTCGGCCTGGAGACCGACGTGCCGGCCAAGGCCCCCGTCCCTGTGCGCCCGCCGCCTGGACTGGCAACTCCCGAAGTCGACGATGCCGCCCGGACCGGCGATTCGGCCAACCAGACCGAGACGACCCCCGACACCGGAATCTCTCCGACCCTGGAGCCACCGCCGCTACCCCCCGAGGGCACGCCCGGCCAGTAGAGGGCGCTAGGCTCGGGCCGAGGGGGTCACGATTGACCAGTAGCGAACAGAGCGTGGCGGCCGAGGCCGTCCACCGGCGATCCAGCGCGCTCATAGGCGTGATTGCCGTCCTTGGTGCCGCCCTGGCGGTGGCCCTGACGGCCCCTGGGCCGACCGCGCCCGAAAGGCTGAAGGGCACAGCCCTGGCCGCTACCCACAGCAAGGGGCCCGGAAGCGACCACTTCGAGCCGATCCAGTGCGAGCCCCGCGGCGCGACGGTGAGGCGCGGCCTGACCACCAAGCGCAAGGTCGTGGCGCTCACCTTCGACGACGGCCCGAGCGACCTGACCAACCGCTTCATCAGGACGCTCGAAGAGTTCCACGCGCACGCGACCTTCTTCGTTGTTGGCCGCAACATCCCGGGCCGTGAGCAGATGCTGAGGCGTGCGATGAGGGCGCAGAACACGGTTGGAAACCACACCTACGATCACGCCGACGTGGCGGCGGGTGGGGCGGCCGCGGTGGCCCAGATCGAGCCCACCTCGAAGCTCATCGAGAACGCCACCGGTGTCCAACCCTGTCTGTTCCGGCCGCCCTACGGATCCCGGAGCTCGGCGCTGGACCAGCTCGTCAAGCGCGAACGGATGATGGAGGTGCTCTGGAACGTCGAGACCGCGGACTACGAGGGCGGGCCGGCCGTAAACACGGAGGAGCGCGCAATCGAGGGAATCGATCGCGGCAACATCATCCTCATGCACGACGGCGGGGGTGATGAGGCCACCACACTTGCGGCGCTCCCCGCGATCCTCCGCGCGATCAAGAAGCGGGGCTTCAAGACGGTGACGATCCCCGCCCTCTTCAGGCTCGAGCTGAAGCCAGGGGAGACACCGAAGCCCCCGGATCCAAACCCACTGCCGGAACCGAAGAAGCCCAAGCCCAAGCAACAGAAAAAGCCGAAGGCCGGCGAGAAGGGCGCTCCGAACAAGACGAGGCGAGGACGGAAGCCCAAAGCGGAGGCGAAGCGCAGCAGGCGCGGCTGAGCGGAGGGGGAGGGATTCGAACCCTCGATGGACCGGAAGGCCCATGCCGGCTTTCAAGGCCGGTGCATTCAACCGCTCTGCCACCCCTCCAGCCGACAAAGCGTATTGCGACCGGCCCTCCGCCGCGCGTGATAGGCATCCAGCGTGCGCCGCGGCTTCCGCCCATTGATCCTGCTCGTCGCGATCCTCACCCTCGCGCCCGCTGCCGCGGCCAAGAAGCAGCACGTCCCCAAGCTCGACTTCGGCGAGAAGGAGATCAACATCAACCTGTCGGACTCGCCCAGCTCCGGGCTGATGTTCGACCTGGATGACGGAACCGTGCTGTGGTCGGACAACGCGCGCAGCACCCGGCCCATCGCCAGCCTGACCAAGCTGATGACGGCCTTGATCGTGGTCGACGAGCTAGACCCCAAGGACAAGGTCAAGATCAGCAGCGAGGCCGCAGGCCAGCCGCCTGTCGAGATAGGCCTCAAGGCCGGCACGACGATGAGGACCGACGACCTGATGACCGCGATGCTGATTCCTTCGGCCAACGACGCCGCCGTGGCCCTGGCCGACGAGATCGACCACTCGGCGCGCAGGTTCGCGAGCACGATGAACGATCGTGCACGCAAGCTCGACCTGGGCTGCACCCGCTACCGGACGCCCAGCGGCCTGTCCGACAACGACGAGTCCTGCGCCGAGGACCTTGCGAAGATCACCATGCTCGCCTTGGACGAGCCGCGGATCGCCGACGTGGTCAAGAAGAGGAGCGACAAGCTCAAGGTGCCCGGCAAGGGCAAGGTCCGCGTTGTATCGACCAACCCGCTGCACCGCGACAACTACCACGGCACGATCGGAGTCAAGACGGGCTTCACCGACGCGGCCGGCCACTGCCTGATCGCCGCCGTGAAGCAGCACGGGACAACGCTGGTGGCAATCCTGCTGGACTCGCCCGACACCGGCCCGCAGGCCAAGAAGCTCCTGGAGAAGGGCTTCGACGAGGTGAAGGACCGGAAGTAGCTAGCCGGCCGCGGGGATGACCTGCGGCGCGCCGAAGGCGTGGAGCGCCTCCGGGATCAGCACCGAGCCGTCCTCCTGCTGGCCGTTCTCCACGATGGCGATGATTGTGCGGCCGACTGCAACGGCGGTTCCGTTGAGCGTGTGCAGGGTCTGCGGGCCTCCGGACTCGGGACGAAAGCGGATGTCCAGGCGGCGGGCCTGGAAGTCGGTGGTGTTGGAGCACGACGTGAGCTCCCGGTAGCCGCCCTGCCCGGGCAGCCATGCCTCCACGTCGTACTTCTTGGCCGCCGATGAGCCCAGGTCGCCCACCGCGATTCCCACCACCCGATAGGGAAGCTCCAGCGCCTGCATCAGCTCCTCCTCGATGGCAAGAATCCGCTCGTGCTCGGCCTCCGAGGCCTCGGGCGGGACGAAGGCGAACATCTCGACCTTGTCGAACTGGTGCACGCGGAAGATGCCGCGGGTGTCCTTGCCGGCCGCGCCCGCCTCGCGCCGGAAGCAAGAGGAGAAGCCCGCGTAGCGGAGGGGCAGCTGATCCGCGTCGATGATCTCGCCCGCGTGCAGAGAGGCCAGGGCCACCTCCGAGGTGCCGGACAGGTAGAGCCCGTCCTCCGGGATGGCGTAGATCTGCTGCTCGGTGTCGGGCAGGAAACCCGTGCCGAACAGCGCCTCCTCCCGGACAAGTACCGGGGGGATGACCGGGACGAAGCCGTGCCCCGACAGAAGCTCCAGTGCCCAGCGGACCAGAGCCAGCTCGAGCATGACCAGCGGACCCTTGAGATAGGCGAAGCGCGAGCCGGCCACGCGCGCGCCCGCCTCCATGTCGACGAAGTCGCCCACCAGCTCCAGGTGGTCCCGGCCGGTGGCCCCCGCCTGCCCGACCTCGCGGATCACGGTGTCCTCGTCGGGGGCGGCCGGATCGGGCAGATTGGGAACCGAGGCAAGAGCCGAGTTCATCTTCTCCTCGACCTCCGTCACCTCAGCCTGAAGCGCCTTGACGCGATCGGCCACGTCCTTCATCTCGGCGATCGCCGCCGTGGCGTCCTGGCCGTCGCGCTTGGCCTGGCCGATCCGCTCGCTGGCCTCGTTCTGGGTGGCCCTCAGGCCCTCGAGCTGGGGCAGCAGCTCCCGGCGGCGGGCGTCGAGCTCGAGCACGGAGTCGACCATCGCGGCCGCTCCCCTCCGCGCGAGGGCCGCGCGAACGCGGTCCGGCTCGCTGCGGATGACCTTCGGGTCTAGAACTTCCTACCCCGCGGGCTTCGAGGCGGCGGCCGGCTTTTCCTCGGCCGGCTTCTTCTCTTGGGTGCTCGTCGCCGGCTCTGGCTTGATCGGCTCCTTCACCGTGCTCGCAGCCGTCCCGGTGGTGGTGCCGCTGGTGCCCAGCGAGGGCTCCCGCGACCCGCCGGCGTACTTGGCCACGAAGTCGGCGATGTCCTGGGCGTTCTGGCCGACCACGATGTTTGCGGGCATGATCGCGCCCGAGAAGCCGCCGTTGCGAATGGCGAAGAGGACATCGTCGGCGGTTTCGACGCGCTGGTCGAGGTTTGGCCCGTTCGTGCGGTCGTGGCTCGCGCGCTCGTTGAGCGGCTTGGAGCCGGCGGCCGCCGCCGGACTCAGCGTGTGGCAACCCGAGCAGCGCTGCTGGAACAGGACCGCCCCGCGGTGGTAGGGGCTGTCCTGCGCGACCTGGATCTCGTTGGACCCGCAACCGGCGAGCAGAATCGCGAGGAAGGCGGCGCAGACGACGGCTGAAAGGGTGGGTCGGGCCACGGGCGCGCATGATATCCGCCGTCCGCGCGGGAAGGACTCTGGAGCGCGAGGGCGAAATCAGCATCGCTCCGGCGCTGTGTCGTGACGGACCGTCCTTGGTAGTTACGTAGTCGGCGCGGCGGCCGTCTCATCGGCGGCGATACAAGACCGGCGCCGGAGCACTTCTTTCACTTTTTTCATATCCCGGTGAAGTACGCGCGCAGCGCCAGGCCGAGGATCACGAGAACTCCCACGGTCATGACCGCCATCTCGTGGAGGACCACCCTGCGGGCCAGCGCGACCTGCTCGGCATGTGGCAGGGCCTCAACGTCATCGATGTCCACCGTCTCTCGCGTGACCCCGTTCACCCGCATCGCCTCGGTGATGACGGTGATCACCAGCGGAAGCACCCCGTAGATGATGTGGAGGTCCTCGGAGGGCCGGCTGCCCGCGCCGATCAGCGCGACGCCCAAGCCGGCCTGGAGAACCACTGCCACCTGTGCGGCGCGGAGCACGTACCAGAACCACACGGACGGCTCCTTGCGCATCCAGGCGATCCCGCCCCACAGGCCTGCTGCCGCATTGAGGCCGATCACGGCGATCCCGACGTACATGTGGATGGTGGGCATGGCGTGAATCTAGCCGCAATTCCGCCCTCAGGGGTCGGAAAACCGCATTCTCAAGCGCCTTTCCGCACTATGTAGCGAGGTGTTACAAGCTCGGATATAAGTGCGGCTCCGTGCTCCAGCAATATCTCCCCGCGCTCGTGTTCCTCCTGCTCGGCCTGGTGGTCGCCAGATCGTTTGCGATAGCGAACAAGCACCTGGGACCGAAGAAGGCCATCAGCCAGGCCGCAAAGGCGGACCCGTACGAGTGCGGCCTTCCCTCGGAGGTGACACGCAACTTCCGCTTCGGGGTCAGCTTCTACCTCGTCGCGATGCTCTTCATCCTGTTCGACATCGAGGTGGTGTTCCTCTACCCGATCGCCGTGCAGCTGGAGGCCTTCGGGGTCTTCGCCCTCATCGAGACGGTCGTCTTCATCTTCCTTCTGCTGATCGCGTTCGTCTTCGTGTGGCGGCGAGGAGCCCTCGAATGGAAGTGATCCGCCAGAAGCTCGGGCCGGCCGACGAGTTCCGCGCCAAGCAGATGAACGCCCAGCGCATGCTGCGCGGCGAGCTGCCCGACGACGAGCTCCAGCAGTACGTGGAGGAGCGGATCTGGCTGACCACGCTCGAGAAGGCCCAGAACTGGGCGCGCAAGAACGCCCTCTTCCCGCTCGGCTTCGGCCTGGCCTGCTGCGCCATCGAGATGATCACGATCATCGGCTCGCCGAGGAACGACATCGCCCGCTTCGGCGCCGAGGCCGTGCGGGCATCTCCGCGCCAGGCCGACTTCATGATGCTCTCGGGCCGCGTGTCGATCAAGATGGCGCCGGTCATCCGGCGCATCTACGACCAGATGCTGGAGCCCAAGTGGGTCATCGCCATGGGCGCGTGCAGCTCGAGCGCCGGGATGTTCAACAACTACGCGGTGGTGGCTGGGGCGGACAAGTTCCTGCCGGTCGACGTCTACGTGCCCGGCTGTCCCCCGCGCCCGGAGGCGCTGATCTACGGGATCAACAAGCTCCAGGCCAAGATCATCGAGAACCCGACCCAGGGCTGGCGCGAGCGTTACAACGCGGAGGGCACCGAGGAACGTGCCTGACGCAACCGGCCTCGAGCTGATCGCCCAGCGGGTACGCGAGAGCCTCGGCGACGAGGCGGTTGTCGGCACGCAGTACTACCGCGAACAGGCCACGCTCCAGGTGGCCCCCGGCAGCGTGCGCGACGTGCTCACCCACTTCCGGGACACCGATCCCGAGCCCTACGAGCGGCTGATGAGCGTCCATGGCTGCGACTACCTGCCCGAGGAGCCGCGGCTCGGCGTGCATTACGAGCTGCTCTCAACCGACCGCTGCGAGCGCCTGCGCGTGAAGACGCGCCTGACCGTGGAGCAGGCCGAGACGGAGGGGCTTCCGTCGATCGTCGAGATCTACCCCGGCGCGGAGTTCCATGAGCGCGAGGTGTTCGACTTCTTCGGCGTCGTCTTCAGCGGCCACCCCGACCTGCGCCGGATCGCGATGCCGGAGGACTACGTGGGCCACCCGCAGCGGCGCGACTTTCCGATGGGCGGCGAGGAGGTGCTGTTCACCTTCAACGAGCACGAGCTGCCCCGGTGGTACGACAAATGACCGATCCGCTCTCAGTCCCTTACCGCGAGCGCGAGGGGTCGGTGACGATGTCCGCAATGGACGCCGGGCCGGAGATCGCGGAGGAGCGCGAAGCCGAGCTGATGACGCTGAACATCGGCCCGCACCACCCCGCCACCCACGGCGTGCTGCGGCTGCTGACCACCCTCCAGGGCGAGACCGTGATCGAAACCACTCCGATCGTGGGCTACGTCCACACCGGCATCGAGAAGAGCTGCGAGGACCAGCAGTACTGGAAGGCCATCACCTTCGTCGAGCGGATGGATTACCTGGCCTACTACTCAAACGCCATGGCCTACTGCATGGCCGTCGAGAAGCTGCTCGACGAGCCGGTGCCGGACCGGGCGCAATACCTGCGCGTCATCCACCTGGAGCTGAACCGGATCTCCTCGCATCTGTTCTGGCTCGCCACCGCCGCGCTGGATGTGGGCGCCGTATCGATGCTCTTCTGGGGCTGCCGCGAGCGCGACCAGATCCTCGACCTGTTCGAGATGTCCAGCGGCCAGCGTTTCCACACGCGCTACTTCCAGGTGGGCGGCGTGATGGAGGATCTGCCCCCAGGCTGGGACACGAAGTGCCGGGAGCTCCTGAGGGACCTGCCGGCTCGCCTCGACCAGTACGAGGCGTTGCTGGACGGCAACGAGATCTTCATCCAGCGGTTGCGGAACACCGGCATCGTCTCGCAGGAGCGCATGCTCGAGCTGGGCGTAACCGGCCCGATGCTCCGCGCCACTGGTAATCCCTGGGACCTACGCAAGGCGATGCCCTACTCGTCCTACGATCACTTCGACTTCAAGATCCCGGTCGGCACCGTGGGAGACAACTTCGACCGCTACCGCGTGCGGATGGCCGAGATGCGCGAATCGCTGAAGATCGTCGAGCAGGCCCTGGACGGCCTTCCCGAGGGCCCCTACATCACCTCAAACCGCAAGGTCGCCCTGCCGCCACGTCACGAGCTGGCCACCTCGATGGAGGCGCTGATCCACCACTTCAAGCTGGTCACCGAGGGCTTCCGCGTGCCGCCGGGCGAAGCCTACGTGGCGATCGAATCGCCGCGCGGCGAGATGGGCTGCTTCATTGTGGCCGACGGCTCCGCCAAGCCGGCCCGCGTTCACATGCGCGACCCCAGCTTCGCCAACATGCACTCGATTCAGCCGATGTCCGAGGGTGCGCTGATCGCGGACATGATCGCCTCGGTGGCCATGCTCGACCCGATTCTCGGAGGCATCGACCGATGAGCGACGGCTCGAACGCCCTGACCGGCTGGGACACCCCGGCCGATCTGGCCAAGGACCCAGCGGTCATCCCCGAGCTGGCCGACGTCGACGTGCCTGACGACCTGCGTCGGGAGATCGAGGGCTACGTGGCCCGCTACCCCGAGCTGCACTCGGCCACGCTGCCCGCACTGCACGCCGCCCAGCGCGTCCACGGCTGGTGCTCACCCGAGGCCGTGACGCAGGTGGCGGCAGTCATGAAGGTCACGCCCGCGTACCTGGCCTCGGTCATCACCTTCTACGACATGTACAAGCAGGCGCCGGTCGGGCGTCACGACGTGTACGTGTGCACCGGAGTGGCGTGCGCGCTGCGCAACGCCCGTGCGGTCTACCGCGCGATGGCGGCAGCCGGCGAGAACGCGGATGACGTCAACGTGCGCGAGTTCGAGTGCCTGGGTGCGTGCGACATGGCGCCGATCGCCTCGGCCGACGGCCGCTACGTCGGCCCGCTTGCCCCCGAGGACTGTGCCGAGGTCATCGCCGCGGTGAAGGACGGCCGCGAGGTCCTGCCCGGTCGCGGCTTGGAGGACATGCCCGAATCGGCGCCCGGAAGGTGGTCCGATGTCTGAGACGCGCGTCCTGAGCGAGCACTTCGACGAGCCCGGCCTCAACACGATCGAGGTCTACCGGCGCCTTGGCGGCTACTCGCGCCTGCAGAAGGGCCTCATCGACATGGACGACGAGGAGGTCCTCCACGAGCTCGAGTCCTCCGGCCTGCGCGGCCGCGGCGGTGCCGGCTTCTCGATGGGCAAGAAGGCCAGCTTCATCCCGAAGGGCGCGATGGACAAGTACCTGTGCTGCAACGCCGACGAATCCGAGCCGGGCACCTTCAAGGACCGGCTGCTGATGCAGAAGAACCCGCATCAGCTGATCGAGGGGATCATCATCGCCTCGCGCGCGGCCGGCGCGAACAAGGCCTTCATCTACATACGCGGTGAGTACGAGATGCAGGCCTCGATCCTCGAGGCCGCAGTCGAGGAGGCCAAGGCCGCCGGGTTCCTGGGCAACGACATCGTGGGCTCCGGCCACGACCTCGAGCTGTGGGTGCACCGCGGCGCCGGCGCCTACATCTGCGGCGAGGAGTCGGCGCTGCTCGACTCGCTCGAGGGCAAGCGCGGGAATCCTCGCCTCAAGCCGCCGTTCCCTGCCAACCAGGGCCTGTACCAGGGGCCGACGCTGATCAACAACGTCGAGACGCTCTACAACGTGCCGCTGATCATCGAGAAGGGCGCCGACTGGTTCAAGACGTTCGGGACCGAGAAGTCCACGGGCACCAAGATGGTCTCCGTCTCGGGCAACGTCCAGCGCCCCGGCAACTACGAGGTGGCGCTGGGCACTCCCGCGCGCGAGATCATCTGCGACCTTGCAGGCGGTCCCCCCGAGGGCCGAAAGATCAAGTGCTGGTTTCCGGGTGGCTCCTCTTCACCCGTGCTGCTGGAGGAACACCTGGACCTGCCCTATGACTTCGAGAACATGGCGGAAGCCGGCTCGATGCTGGGCTCCGCGGCGATCATGGTGGTCGACGACTCGGTGCCGATCGTCGACGTGGCCATCTCGATCGCGAAGTTCTACCACCACGAATCCTGCGGGAAATGCGTTCCCTGCCGGGAGGGCACGAACTGGACGGCGAAGATGCTCGACCGGATCGATTCGGGTGAAGCCACGCCGATGGACATCGAGCTGCTGGCCTCGGTGCAGGACCGCATCATCGGCCACTGCCTCTGCGTGCTGGGCGACTCGATGGCGATGCCCATCGCCTCGATGATCAACTTCTTCCGGCCCGAGTTCGAGGCCCACATCGAAGAGGCCCGCCGGCGCGCGGACGCGGCAGCCATCGCCGCCGGCGTGGAGGCCGCGTAACCCATGGCCCGCCCGGTGCCCCGCTTTGTCACGTTCGAGATCGACGGCCGCGAGGTCTCGGCGCCCGAGGGCGCGATGCTTGTGGACGGCGCCAAGCTGGGCGACGTCGAGATCCCGTACTTCTGTTACGAGCCCAAGCTGGGCAAGCCCGTCGGCGCCTGCCGCATGTGCCTGGTGGAGATCGAGGGCATCCCGAAGCTCCAGACCGCGTGCTCGACCCCGGTTAAGGACGGCATGGTGGTGCACACCACCACCGACAAGGTCAAGGAGGCGCAGGAGGCCGTCGTCGAGTTCCTGCTGGTCAACCACCCGCTGGACTGCCCGGTCTGCGACAAGGGTGGCGAGTGCCCGCTCCAGGACATCTCCTACGGCTGGGGCGACGGCCACTCCCGCTTCATCGAGCCCAAGCGCCATTTCAAGAAGCCGCTCGAGCTCTCGCCGCTCGTGGCGATCGACCGCGAGCGCTGCATCCTCTGCTACCGCTGCGTGCGCTTCTCCCAGGAGATCTCCGAGGACTACCAGCTGGTGTTCCTCGAGCGCGGCGATCACACCTACGTCGGCACCCACGACCGCCATCCCTACGTGGCGCCGTTCAGCGGCAACATCATCGAGCTGTGCCCGGTGGGCGCGCTGACCTCGACGGCCTACCGCTTCCGCGCACGCCCCTGGGATATCGAGGGAGCGGGAACGATCTGCACTCTCTGCCCGAGCCAGTGCAACGTTGAGCTGACGGTGCGCGACGACACCAAGGTCCTCCGGGTGCTGGCCCGCGATCACGGGCACGGCAACAAGGAGGTCGATGACGGCTGGCTCTGCGACAAGGGCCGCTTCGGCTACACGGCGGTGCACGGCGAGGGGAGGCTCACGGCCCCGATGGTTCGCGACGGGGGCCACCTGCGCGAGGTGTCCTGGGAGCGCGCCCTGACCGAGGCCGCAGCCGGGCTCAAGAAGGCAGGCGCGGCCACCGCTGCACTGGCCGGCGGCGAGGCCACCAACGAGGAGGGCTTCCTGCTCCAGCGCCTGCTGCGCGACGCGCTCGGATCACCCCACGTCGACTCCCGCCCGAGCGGCACCCTGAACCCCCAGGCCACTCGCGCCCTTTCCCAGCCGAACCTGGGCGCGCGCGTCTCCGACATCGAGCACGCCGGCGTGGTCCTGGTGCTGGACACCGAGCTTGTGGAAGAGGCGCCGATCCTCGACCTGCGGGTGCGCAAGGCGGTCCACCGAAACGGGGTGAAGCTGGTGGTGGCCACCAGCCGCCCGAGCTCGCTGGACGCCAACGCCGACGCCGTGCTGCGCTACGCGCCCGGCTGCGGTGAGGCCGCGGCAACCGCGCTGGCCGCGGCCATGCACGAAGGCTGCCGCGACGGCCGCGACCACGCCGATCTGGCGGCGCGTGCCGGAGCCGATCCCGAAGCCGTCGCCGCTGCGGCGTCAGCCATCCGTGGACAGGGGCAGCCCGTGGTGCTGTGGGGCGAGCGCGTGACTCATGGCGATCGGGCCGCGCACGGCCAACGTGCCCTGCTGGCACTGGCCCGTGCCATGAACCTCGACGAGATCGACGACTCGGGGCTGATCGAGATCCCCTCGGGCGCAAACTCCCGCGGGCTGCGCGAGGCCGGCTGCGTGCCGGGCCTTGCCCCGGGCCTGGCGGACGCGCCCGAAGGCCGCGACGCGTCCGCCATGGCGGCCGGGCTGGCCGGCGGCGAGCTCTCCGCCCTCGTGCTGCTCCAAGCGGACCCCGCGCGCACGAACCCGGACCGCGCCGCCTGGCTCAAGGCACTCGACTCGGCCACGTTCGTGGTGGCCTTCAGCGACTTCGTGGACCAGACGCTGCTGGACCACGCGAGCGTGGTCTTCCCGGCGGAGCCCTACCCCGAGAAGGAGGGCACGGTGACCCACCCCGACGGGCGCATCCAGCGCGTGCGCCAGTCGGTCCGCCACCCCGGCGACGTGAGGCCCCAGGCGGTTGTGCTCGCCGAGCTGATCGCGATGGTCAGCGGAAAGCCCCACACCCTTGTCACGCCCTCCCCCGTGAGCCGCCAGCTGTTCCAGACCGTGCCATTCCTGGCCGGGCTCACACTGGAGGAGATCGGCGGCGGCGGCGTGCGCTGGCAGGAGCGCGAGGCAGCGGGTAACGTGCCGGCCGGCATCGCCATCGCTTCCGTCGTGCCCGAGACCGCTCCGAGCCCGCCTGAAGGCATGAGGCTCGGCACACATCCGTCGCTGTGGACCGGCCGGGAGGCGCGCCACGCGGCTGCGCTCCGGTTCCTGGCCCAGGATCAGATCGCCGAGCTCTCGGCCGACGACGGCGCCCGGATCGGGGTTGCCAGCGGCGACATGGTCGAGGTCGCCCTCAACGGCACCACGGTTCGCGCCACCGTCGCGCTGCGCGACGGCGCCGTGCCCGGAAGCGTGTTCCTGGTGGAGGGGACCGACGAGCACAACGCCACGGCCCTGACCAACGGCGCTCCGCGCGCCGTCGAGGTGAGGAAGGCCTAGTGGCTACTCCCGAGGGCGTGCTCATGCAGATCGTGAAGTCGCTCGTGATCTTCGCGGTGATCTTCGGCGCCGTGCCGATGGTGCTGCTGCTCGAGCGAAAGCTGATCGGCCGCTTCCAGTCCCGTTATGGGCCCAACCGCGTGGGCCCGTACGGACTGGCTCAGCCGCTGGCCGACGTTCTCAAGCTGCTCTCGAAGGAGCACTTCACCCCGGACTCGGCGGTCCCGTGGATGATGACGCTGGCGCCGATGATCGCCGTGATCGCCTCGGTGGCCACCCTGGCGATCATCCCGTTCGGCCCTCCCGGCGTCTGGGGCGGTGACGTCGGCCTCTACGGCATCGACGTGCCGATCGGCCTCCTCTACTTCTTCGCCTTCGGGTCGTTCGCCTTCTACGCGCTCATGCTCGGCGGCTGGTCCTCGGGCTCCAAGTACTCGTTCCTCGGGGCGATGCGATCGGCAGCGCAGCTGATCTCCTACGAGGTCGCGATCGGCCTGTCGCTGCTCGGCGTGGCGATGACGGCCGGCTCGCTTTCGCTGGTGGACATCGTCGAGAAGCAGCACGGCACCTGGTTCGACGGCGGCGGCTGGTTCATCGGGCCCCAGATCGTCGGCTTCCTGATCTTCATGGTCGCGGGCTTCGCCGAGACGGCCCGCGCACCCTTCGACCTGCCGGAGGCCGATGCCGAGATCGTCGCCGGCTACAACACCGAGTACGGCGGAATGCGCTTCGGCGCCTTCTTCATGGCCGAATATGTCGAGGTGATCGCCATCTCCGGCGTGGCCACCGCCATCTTCCTCGGCGGCTGGTACGGCCCCGGCCCCGCGTGGCTGGGCCCGATCTGGGTGCTGGTGAAGATGTTCTTCATGGTCTGCCTCTTCATCTGGGTGCGAGCCTCGCTCCCGCGCCTGCGCTACGACCAGCTCATGAGCTTCGGCTGGAAGATCCTGCTCCCGCTGGCGACCTTGAACGTCCTTGTAACCGCAACCCTGGTGGTGCTCCTCTGATGGCCTGGAATCCCGACGACGATGTAATCCTGGTCCAGCGAGGCCCCGAGGTCGGTGGGATGGGCAGCGCCTACCGGACGTTCGCCGGCACCCTCAAGGGCCTGCGCACGACCTTCATGCGTCTCACCGAAAAGCCGGTGACGATCGAGTACCCAGAGGAGAAGACGCCGGTGTACCCGCGCTTCCGCGGGCGCCACAAGCTCCACAAGTTCGAGGACACGGGCCTCGAGAAGTGCGTGGGCTGCTCGCTCTGCGCGGCCGCCTGCCCGGCCAAGTGCATCCGCGTGGTGGCGGCCGAGAACACCGCGGAGCACCAGGTGTCTGCCGGCGAGCGCTACGCCGCCGTCTACGAGATCAACATGACGCGCTGCATCTTCTGCGGCTACTGCGAGGTGGCCTGCCCCTTCGACGCCATCACGATGGGCAACGACTACGAGCTGGCCGACTACGACCGCTCGGACCTGATCTTCACCAAGGAGATGCTCCTCGCCGACTCGATCGAGCACACGCCGCTGCGGCGTGAGGGGGAGTAGAGGCGCCGGAATGACCGAGGTCCTGTTCTTCTTCGCCGCCGCGCTGGCAATCGCCACGGCTCTGGGGATCGTCCTGCTCGAGAACCCCTTCTACAGCGTGCTTTCGCTGGTGGCCAACCTCATAGCGCTGGCGCTGCTCTTCCTCCTGCTCGAGGCGCAGTTCGTTGCCTTCGCGCAGGTGGTGGTCTACGCGGGCGCGGTGATGGTGCTCTACGTGTTCGTGTCGGCGTACGTCGGCCAGCCAGACCACACCCCTCGTCCGTCCGGCTTCATCAACAGGCTGGCGCCGCTGTTCGGCCTGGCGCTGTTTGCCGAACTGACGATCGCCGTTGTCGGCTCCGGGCTTCAGATGCTCAACTCGGCGGGCCCCGACGTGCCCGCGACCTACGGCACGCCCGCCCAGATAGGCGAGCTGCTGCTGTCCAAGTTCCTCGTGCCGTTCGAGCTCGCGTCCTTCCTGCTACTGATCACGGCCGTCGGCGCGCTGGTGCTGGCGCAGAAGCGCAGGGGGCTGGACCCGTGACCACCACCTGGTACGTCGTGCTCTCAGCGCTCATCTTCTGCATCGGCCTGGGCGGGCTGCTCACGCGGCGCAACCCGCTGGTGATCCTGCTCTGCCTGGAGCTCATGCTGAACGCGGCCAACCTGGCGCTGGTCGCCTTCGCGCGGGCCTGGGGCAACGGCGACGGTCAGATCTTCGCGCTGGTCGTGATGGTCGTCGCCGCCTGCGAGGTCGTGGTGGGCCTCGGCCTGATCGTCGCGATCTTCCGCCGGCGGCTGCCGGTCGATGCCGATGAGCTGAGCGAGCTGCGCGGATGATGGCTACGACCTACGGCTGGCTGGTCCTGGCGTTCCCGCTCTTCGGGGCCATCTTCATCGCGCTCTTCTGGCGGGCCCTGAGCGGCCGTGTCGCGGGCTTCATCGGCGCCGGCGCCATCCTCGGCGCGTT
>JAXDIE010000104.1:0-11043 GCA_034664165.1 Thermoleophilaceae bacterium
GAGGCGGCCGAAGACGCCCTCCTCGCGCTCCAGGGCCAGCGTCCCCGAGGCCAGCAGGAGGGTGACGAACATCAGCGAGATGGTCACCGCGATTGCGGTGGCGTACGACGTGAGCGGCGTCGAGCCACCCTTCACCACGTGCGTCTCGACCCGGATCGGGTCGCCCACCGACTCGAGCACCCCGTTGGCCAGCGTGAGGTTGTCGCGGGCGACCTTCGCGAAGTTGATGACCTGATCGACCCCGGCCTTGTCTGCGCCGCTGAGCGACCCCGCGACGCCGGTCAGGATCTGCTCGGACTTCTCGAGCCCGAGGATGTCGAGCGACTGACCGAGCACGGAGAAGGTGCCGCCGGTCCCGATCAGGTTGATGTATTGCAGAGCGGCGGCGGTGAAGCGCTGCGTGAGCGCCAGGTTGGCGTCGGCGACCTGCGACTTGAGCACGTCCTGGACGAACGCGGCCTTCACGGGATCCTCCGCGTTGTAATAGACCTCGACCGTGGCGGGCTGCAGACCGGCCTCGAGTTTCGCCGTCACATCCGAGGGGATGATCAGCGCCGCCAGGACCTGGCCGCTCTCGACCTTCTCGATGGCCTCCTCGCGGGTGGAGACCTTGACCGGGTCGACACGGGAATAGAGCTGCGTGGAGTACTTCGACACGTCGAGGCTCTCGCCACCCAGCGAGATGCTGTTCCCGGACGGCGGGATCTCGTTGAGAATCGCGACGGCCGGCTTGTCCGGCCCGGCGGACAGGGCCAGGCCCATCAGGACCGAGATCACGATCGGGTAGAGCACAAGCAGGGCCAAGAGGAACGGCGAGCGCCGCAGGATCTTCAGGTCCTTCAGAAAGAGCCAGCGCATTCTTAATGGCCCTGCGCTTCCAGGAACCTGACGAACGAGCCCTCGAAGTCCACGTCCGGAGCCCCGACGGCGGCCTCCATCTCGTCGGGGGACCCGCTGAACAGCCTTTCGCCATCGGCCAGGACCACGACCTGATGGGCGTGGCGATCGGCCTCCTGGATGTTGTGGGTCGCGAAGAGGACCGCGGTGCCCGACTCCTCCAGGCCCAGGATGAAGTCCCAGAGCCGCTCGCGCTGGCGGGGATCGAGCGCAGCGCTCGGCTCGTCGAGCAGCAGCACCTCCGGCTGGGCCAGGAGGCCGATGGCGATGTTCACCCGCTGCCGGTTTCCCCCGGAGAGCACGCCGACCTGATCGCCGGCGCGGTCGCGCAGGGCGGTCTGCTCGAGCATCTGGTCGACTGCGGCATCCACGTCCGTCCGGCGCTCGAGACGGGCGAACAGGCGCAGGTTCTCCTCGACAGTGAGCTTGCCGTAGAGCGCGTTGGACTGGGGAACCCAGCCCACCCGGGCGAGCCCCGTCTCGACAGTTCCCTCGTCCGGCTCCTGGATGCCCCCGAGTATCGAGAGCAGCGTCGTCTTCCCCGCTCCGTTGGGCCCGATCACCGCCACCCGCTCGCCGGCGCTGACCGACAGGGACACGTCACGGAGCGCCGCGCGGGTGCCATAGCGCTTGGTCAGGCCGCTGGCAATGAGCACGTGGGCGGCAGAGGCCATGCCCGGAAAGCTAACCTCCCGCGACGATGAAGCTGCTCTTCGTGGGGGACGTGGTGGGAGGCCTCGGCAAGAGGACCCTTCTTGCCCTGCTGCCCGAGCTCGGCGAGACCCATCGCCCGGACTTCATCGTGGTCAACGGGGAGAACGCCGCAGGCGGCCTCGGGATCACTCCGAAGATCGCGGACGAGATGTTCGCCGCGGGGGTCGACGTGATCACCCTGGGCAACCACACCTACCAGCACGACTCGATCTACGAGTACCTGGACCGCGAGGATCGGATCATCCGCCCGGCCAACTACCCGAAGGGCAACCCGGGGCACGGCCACACCGTCGTGGAGAAGGACGGTGTCCGGCTGGGCGTGATCAACCTGTCGGGCACGGTCTTCCTCGACGCGGCTCGGTCGCCATTCAGCGAGGTCGACGCGATCCTGTCGGAACTCCGGGGCAAGACCGACCACATCCTGGTCGACTTCCACGCGGAGGCCACGAGCGAGAAAGTGGCGATGGGCTGGCATCTGGACGGGCGGGTCACAGCGTGCGTCGGAACCCACACCCACGTGCCGACGGCCGACGGCCGGGTCCTTCCGGGGGGCACAGCCTTCATCAGCGACGTCGGCATGACCGGCCCGCGCGGCGGGGTCATCGGCGTGAAGCGCGAGCTGGCGCTCAAGCGGTTCGTGACCCAGATGCCGATCAAGTTCGAGACCTCCGACGAGGACCCCTGGCTCAACGGAGTGCTCATCACCGCCGGTGCCGATGGCCGGGCGGAGTCGATCGAGCAGATCCTGGCCAGGCCCGGCGGGCTGGCCTAGCCGAACTCGGCCGCTGGGCGGCGCTCGCGGCGACGTAGAGCCGCCAGGCACATCGCAACGAGCGCGACCAGCGCGAGGTTGCGCAGGCCGACCACGATCAGGGCCAGCCGGTCCCCGTCGACCACACCGGGGTACATGCGCGGGAACTCGACCAGCGTCAGCAGGAGCGCAAAGGCGCCGGTGGCGCACACGGCCCATTCCCGCCAGGAGGCCGCCAGCGCCACCAGCGGCACGATCCAGACCAGGTACTGCGGGGAGATCACCCGGCCGAACGCGACGAACGCCACGACGCAGCCGAACGCCGCCAGGCACATGGCGGCACCCGACTCCGCCGGGTCGGCAGCGGCCCGGTGGCCCGCCCGTACCGCCAGCCATGTGAACGCCGCGAACGACGCGAGCTGAAGCACCAGGAAGACAAGCCCCACCGGCGCGGTAGAGGGGGCGGCCACCGCCACCGACCCGTGGCTGCCGCCTACCTCCGGCTGGATCCGCTCGACCTTCGAGAGGGCGCGCACGACCGTGGCCTGCGTGCTCTCGACCTGGACCGGGCGCTCCAGCTGGTACCTGGCGGCCACGGATACGCCGGTGGCCGACAGGGCGATGCCCGCGACGGTGATCACCGCCACCACGGCCGCGAAGGCGACAGCTCCCCGGACGGCGTCGGATCGGCGACCGGCACCGAGCAGCCACCCCAGGGCTGGAGGCGCCGCCACCAGGGGGAACGCCTTGGTCATCACGCCGGCGCCGAGCCACGCCGCACCCGCCCCGGTGCTCCCGCGCACCAGGAGCATCAGCGCCCCGATGAGCATGGCGGTCGGCACCAGGTCGAACTGCATCCGGACGATCGCCCCCAGCAGCAGCGGGGAAGCCGCCGCCGCCAGCATCGCGGTCCGCGGCGACCCGCGTGTCCGCTCGGCCAGCCGCCCGCACTGCCAGACCACGACGGCCATCACGACGAGCATCAGCAGGCCCAGGCCGAGTTCGTATTCCGGGTCCAAGTGCCCTCCCACCAGAGCCGGAAGCAGGGTGAGTGGAGCGGCCAGCGGCGGATACTCGAAGAGCATGTCGCGGTACGGAAGCGCGCCCGCCAGCATCTGCTCGGCCTGCCCGTTGCGATAGGGCAGATCCGTGATCGCGGTGTCGGCCCACGGCCACACCAGGAAGATGGCGGCCCAGCTCAGGGCCAGGACAGCCGCCGCCTGGAGAACGGCGCGGCGGGTCATGGCCCGGGTGCGTACCGGCCGCGGTAGCGGGTGAAGAGAGCGACCAGGAGGAAGGGCGCGAACCAGACCACGTAGAGATAGAACCAGTGATTGACCGTCAGCTGGAGCGCCACGATCACGGCCACGCCGAGCGCCGCCACCTGCACCGGCGTGCGTCGCCAGGGAACGAACGCGACGACCAGCGCCAGCGCCACCGCGGCCGCCTCGATCACGACGTGCAGCCAGCCCAGGCCGGAGAACTCGCCCCAGATGCTGAACGGAGAGTCCCGGCCCGCCTGGTAGCCGATCGTGCGGTCGAAGATCTCCCGCACCCCGCCGTCGGGGATGAACGGGAGGAAGACGACGGCTGTCACGACCACGAACATCAGGCAGTAGACGAGCGCCCCGCGGCGCCCGCGGCGCCACGGATCGGGGGACTCGCTGCCGTCCATCGACGTGGCTCCGCGCAGGAACAACGGCCCGAGCCCGACCGGCGCGAATTTTGTGGCCGTCGCCAGCGCGATGAAGGCCCCGCGGCCTGCAGGGGATGCGACGGCCACAAGCGCCCACACCAGGAACGCCGCGACCAGCGAGTCGTTGGAGTTCGACTCCAGCGAGAAGGCCGAATAGGGAAGCGCCGCCCAGGCGAAGGCCAGGGCTATGCCCAGATCGCGGCCCTCGGGCCCGTCGCGCAGGCGGCCTCCCAGGACGAACAGGCCGAGCAGGACCGCCAGGTCGAAGGCCACGGACGCGCCGTGCGCGGCGGGCAGGTCGTCCCAGGTCCCGCTCCACGGCACAGCCTGCTCGAAGGGCACGTAGGCCAGGTAGTCGGCCGGACCGTAGGTGTCGCCGCTACCGACGTCGTCATTGAAATCCTCGCCATAGATGCCGTCGCCGTCCATGATCCGGTCGGCCCCGATCACACCGGCGTAGCCCACGTCGATCACGTTGGAGTCGGCGGCGTTCAGCGCCACCCGGAATCCGACGAGGAAGAGGATCGCTATGACGAGCCAGGTGATGGGCACCAGGGGCACAAGCCGCTCGCGTTTGTCGGTTGGCCTGAACCCGATCCAGAGCCCGCGCGCCAGCAGATAGAGGAGCGGCGGATAGGCGAGCGGCACCGAGATGTCGATCTGGCCCAGGTTGAAGAAGTAGTGCGAGATGCCGAAGCCGGCCACCACGACCAACAGGTCCAGGTGCAACATCCGGAACGGCCTTCGGGGGTCGAAGAAGGGCGCCACGAACAGGACGCAGAGGGGGATCCAGATGTACCACGCGTTCACCTTCCGGCCGAAGGCGCCCGGATACCCGCGCGCCATCTTCCAGGCGATCTGCGGCCCGGTCCAGGCCTCCGTCACCTTCTCCGTGTCATCCGACACGTAGACCTGGGCCAGCTCCTTGTGATGGGAGAACCAGCTGACCTGCCAGTCACCCTGCTTGCGCGTGTAGGCGGTTGGGGCCAGGTCCTGATGCAGCTTCTTCTGGGCCTTCACGGGCGGCGCCTGACTCGCGATCTTCTTGACCTTCCCGACGGTCAGCCGGTAGCCCGCGGGAACCTTGCTGTCGGGGCTCTGGATCTTGAGGTCGTCGTCCGCCGCGGCGGCGGAGGCCAGGAGCAGCAGCACGAGGAACGCAACCGCCACAGCGGCCCGGAGCCTCACCTGCCGCGCCCGAAGCTCCACATCTTGTTCCCCACGAAGTTGAGCGGGGTGGCAGCCGCCACCGAGATCGCCTGAGCGGGGACCTCGGGCAGGCCGAACTGCGAGATCAGCAGCTGCAGCAGCGCCGCCTGGAACAGGAAGGCCACCACGCTCACCGTGAAGAAGCGCGCCGCCTGGAAGCCGGCGTGCCCGTCGGCGGCTCCGAAGGTCCAGTGGCGGTTCCACCAGAAGTTGTTGGTCACGGCCACCATGAAGGCGACGGTCGTGGCCACCAGGTGATGCCAGTCGAGCACGGTTACGCACAGCCAGAAGACCGCGAGGTTCACGACGTAGCCCGAGCCGCCGACCGTGCCGAACTTGACCAGCTGGTACCAGTTGGCCGGCCGGCGCATCCCGCGGCCGACGCGCGTGTGGAGCCCGGGCTCGGGCGCCGGGGTGCTCTTCTCCTGCATCGTCACGAGGGTACTGAGAAGTGCTCCAGGATCAGCGGGGTCACGTCGCGAAGCGCCCACTGGCGCGGCGGCCCTCCCGGGTCCGGCCCCGTGCCGCAGAGCAGCAGGACACCGAGCGAATCGCCGCGATGAAGCGAGCCGTGACTGCCACCGCCCACGTGTGCCTGGCCACCCCAGTCGAGGAACTCCCAGCCGGGAGTGGCCGAGACCAGGACGTCACCCGAGTGCGCGCACGTCAGGGCGGACCAGAGCCGGGCCAGCGGATCCGGGTAGTCATCGCTCGACACGACGCCGTCCTCGACCGACAGGCCCAGCGCGGCGTTGTCGCCGGACAGGTCCCAGGACAGGCCGCGCAGATCGGTGAGCTGGCTGCCGGGGCTGAAGGTCAGCTCGCCGCGCGGGGTCTGGACCACCGCTCGCCCATCGACCAGCCGCGAGACCAGGTCCACGGCCTCGCTCTGCGCCAGTCGCTCGGCCACCCTGGCGGCCTCGGCGCCCCGATCACCATCGCCCAGCACGTAGACCGCTCCGGATCGGGCGCTCGGCGAGACCGCAATCGACGCTTCGTCGGGATCGGGGTCATCGGGCCCCAGCACCCGCCAGTCGGACAGGGCCTCGACCAGGTCGAGCTGCTGCTCGACCGAGGTCTGGGAGTGGTCCGACATCACGATCATCGCGTGCTCGTCCAGGAAGCGCTGGGCGCCCCCGCCGGCCTCCATTACGTGCTGGATCGCGCGATCGGCCACCTCGATGGAGGTCACTTGCCCGTACGGGCCCTTCTTGTGCGAGTAGGTGTCGTTGTCGGGCAGCGAGAGCAACAGGAAGTCGAAGAGGTCCTGCTCGACCATGTGCGCCGAGACGCATCCTGAGTGCTGATCGCGCTGGCCGGGCAGCCCCAGGGTCGAGCGGCAGTCGGTGGGCTGCGAGGCGAAGATGTCCGCGTAGAAGAGCTCCTTGGGTCCCCACACCGCGTGCCGGAACTGCGCCGCGCGCGCCAGCCGCGCATAAGCGCCCTCGCGCTCGGGGTCATGCCGGTGGCGACCCCGGTAGATGAGGTACGTGGTGCAGGCGGTCCGCACTCCCGCGTCATCCAGATGCTCGAACACGGTCTTCACGTGGCGACTCAGGTGCGCCAGGTTCATGTTGTAGACGGTGTCCGTCAGCGACTTGAAGATCCCGAACGCGCGGGTGGCGCTGAAGGACGAGCCGTACTCGATGTAGCGACCCTCGCCCCGGTGGTACCAGTTCATCGAGGGGATGTCGTGCTCGCCCGGGCCTAGGCCCGTGGTGATGCTGGCGGAGGCGACAGGGGTGACCGACGGGTAGCTCGAAACGCACTCGCGTATGTAGGTGCCCCGCCCGACGATCGCCTTCAGCGCCGGTGCTCGGCCCTCCGCGATCGCGCGGTCCAGCATCTCCGGCTTCAACGAGTCGATGACGGTGAGAACGAGCTTCTTGGGGCGGTCGGCCATCAACTAGCGGAGGGTGCGCAGGCCCTCGTGCTTGCGCTCGGCCGCGCGCCTGCCCTGCATGACCGCCCACACGAGCGGCACGAGCACGACCAGCCCTGCCGGCCAGACGAAGATCGAGAGCGCGGCAACGGCCAGGGCCGCCAGGTCGACCCAGACGGTGAGGAAGGCGGCGGCGCCTGCCTCGAGCCTGCGCCGAGCCCGGTCGAGCAGCCCCGAGGAGGCCGCGGAGCCCAGGAGGCCGCACGCCGCGCCGGCCAGCGCGCCCGCCCACGCGGGCCCCCCGGCGACCGCCATGGTGCCCGCGAACAGCAGCGCTCCCAGGGCGGCTCCCAGGATCGGCAGCGCCTTGGTGTGGGGGCCGCCCGGAGCCCGCCGCTCGAGCACGTACCAGGCCACGGTGAGGGCGAACATCACGGCGAGAAAAGGGGTGCCCTGCAGGAATGCGAACGGCGTGGCCGTGAAGTCGATCCCCACTCCGGCGCGCGCGAAGACCCCGACAAGAAGAGGCGGCAGAAACGGACGGAGGCCAGTGGCGGCGGCAAGGCCGGCGCCCTGCCCGATTGCAGTGAGCATTGCGATCCGAAGGGTCGGGGTCGGTACGCTGCTTGAAGCGCCATGACGATAGACGACCACCCACGGGGGACGGGTGCGGGCGACGACATGGGTCCAGCGAACCCGCCCGGTCGTAGCCGCCCTCCCCAGCGATCGACCAGCCGAGACCTGGAGCGCTACGCGGACCTGTTTGCCGCGCGCACCGCGGTCATGCGCTCCTCCGCCATGCGCGACATGATGGCCGTGACCGAGCGGCCCGAGGTGATCTCCCTGGCCGGCGGCCTCCCCGACACCTCCACCTTCCCGCCGGACACGCTTGCCGCGGTGTTGGACAGCGTCGCCGTACACGACGCCGCCAAGGCGCTCCAGTACGGGCCTACGGAGGGAATCGTCGAGGCCAAGGACTGCATCGTCGAGGTCATGGCCGCCGAAGGCATGGCCGTCGACCCAGCCGACCTGATCGTCACCTCCGGCGGGCAGCAGGTGATCGACCTGGTCTGCAAGACCCTCGTCGATCCCGGCGATGTGATCGTGGCGGAGGCGCCCACCTACCCGGGCGCGGTTCCCACCTTCTGCTCCTACCAGGCCGACGTCGTGCAGGTGGACATGGACTCCGACGGCATGCGGATCGACCTGCTCGAGTCGACGCTCGACCGCCTCGAGAAGGACGGGCGCCGGCCCAAGTTCATCTACACCATCCCCAGCTTCCAGAACCCCGCGGGCGTGACCATGTCGCTGCCGCGCCGCAAGCGGCTCGTGGAGGTCGCGCGCGAGCGCGAGCTGCTGGTCCTCGAGGACAACCCGTATGGCCTGCTCCGCTACGAGGGCGATCCTCAGCCCACCCTTCGCTCCATCGACGGCGGCCTCTACACGATGTACCTCGGCACGTTCTCCAAGATCCTCTCCCCGGGCATAAGGCTGGGCTGGGTGGTGGCCCCGCCGCCGGTGCTCGAGAAGATCAACATCGGCAAGCAGGCCGCCGACCTGTGCAGCTCGACCCTCTCCCAGCTGATGGTCTCCGCGTACTTCGAGCAGGGCCGATGGCGGGACTACGTCGACTCCCTCACGGAGATCTACCGCGCCCGCCGCGACACGATGCTTGACGCGCTGGCGGAGTTCCTGCCCCGCGAGTCCGAATGGACCCGCCCCGGCGGCGGCCTGTTCATCTGGGTCACGCTGCCCGACTACATCGACACCACCGACTTGCTGGCTCGAGCCCTCCGAGACAACGTCGCGTTCGTGCCGGGCGAGGCCGCCTACCTGGACGGCCGAGGCCGGAGCTCCATGCGCCTCAACTTCTCGGGCGTCGACGAGGACTCGATCCGCGAGGGCGTCCGCCGCATCGGCAAGGTGGTCGAGGAGCAGGTCGCCCTGTACGGCACGCTGACCGGCCGGCCGCGCACGAGCAGCGCAGCAGAGGCCGCCGCGCCGGCACCGCCCGCCGAGGAGTATCCGGGCGGCTCGGTCGTACACCTTCCCCGCCGGCCTGGCCGCGGCCGCCAGGCCAAGGGCTGACCGGTGGCGCGGGTAGCCGTTCTCAAGGGCGGGCCCTCGCTGGAGCGCCAGGTGTCCCTGCGCTCGGGCGCCCGCGTGGAGGACGCCCTTCAGCGCCTGGGTCACGAGCCGCTTCCGATCGACGCAGGCAGCGACCTGATCGTGCGGCTCCGCGAGCTGCAACCCGACGTGGCGTTCGTGGCGCTCCACGGCAGGGACGGCGAGGACGGCACGGTGCAGGAGCTGCTCGAGATCCTCGGCATCCCCTACACGGGCTCAGGCGTGCTCGCCTGCTCGCGGTCGATCGACAAGGTCCTCACCAAGATGCTGCTTCGCGAGGCCGGGCTCCCCACACCGGAGTTCTGCTCGTTCAACTACACGGCATTCAAGGAGCTCGGCGCCGCGGAGGCCCTGCCCACGATCGGCGAGAAGCTCGGCTACCCAATCGTGGTCAAGCCCGCCGGGCAGGGCTCGGCCCTGGGCATCAAGTTCGCCCAGAGCGAGGCGGAGCTCCCCGCCGCCATCGTCTCCGCCTTCTCCTACGACACCAAGGTCCTGCTCGAGCGGCAGGTCAAGGGCCGCGAGCTGGCCGTGTCGATCCTGGACGGCCCTGACGGGCCCGAGGCGCTGCCGATCCTGGAGGCCGTGCCCAACGAGGCCGACTTCTACGACTTCGAGGCGCGCTACAAGTTCGGCGGCACAGAGTTCGTCTGCCCGGCCCAGATCGACGAGGCGGCGGCCGATCGCGTGACCCAGGTGTCGCTCGACACCTACAAGCTGCTGGGCCTCGAGGGCTTCGGCCGGGTCGACGTGATCCTGGACGAGGACACCGGTGAGCCAATGGTTCTCGAGGCCAACGCCATCCCGGGCCTCACCGAGACGAGCCTGCTGCCCCAGGCCGCAGACGCGGCGGGCATCGGCCTGGAGGACCTGGTCGAGCGGATCGTCGATCTGGCGCTGGCGCGCGCCGGGCGCGCGACCACGGCCTAGCGGCCTAGTTGTCCTCTTCGCCCGCGAAGTCCTCGGGCGAGACGCTGTCCAGGAAGTCCTTGAACTTCTCGACGACCTCTTCCTGGTCCTCGACCTCATGCTCGAACTCGATGGCGGACTCGGCGATCACGTCCTCGGCGGCGAAGATCGGGGCGGACGTGCGCACCGCCAGCGCAAGGGCATCGGAGGGCCTGGAGTCGATCTCGACCTCGGTGCCGTTCATCTGCAGCGTGATCGACGCGTAGAAGGTGTTCTCGCGGAGCTCGGTGACCGAGACGCGGGAGCAGGACACCTCGAGCTGGCCGAGCATGTCGTTGATCAGGTCGTGGGTCATGGGCCGCGGGGTGTTGGCGCCCTGCAGCTTCATCAGGATCGCGGCAGCCTCCGGGTGGCCGATCCAGATCGGCAGGAACTTGTTCCCGTCGCGGGTCTTCAGGAGCACGATCGGCTGCTTGCCGACCATGTCGAAGCTGACCCCGTAGATGAGCATCTCCTGCATGAGTGCGGCCGTCACGCGGCCTGCGGCGAATATAGCTCAGGCCGCCGGAGTGAAACCTTCAGGCTCGGGCGGCGCCGGCTCGAGGTCGTCGAATGGGACGAAGAAGCGCTCCCCCGTGTGCGGATCGGCGACCTCCGCGCGACGATCCGTCACGCTCATCGGATCGTGTCCGAGCAGCACGAAGACACGTCCCTGATATGTGACTTGTTCGCCGATTCGCATGAGAACCGCAGAGGACACCGCAGTGAAGAGACCATCGGCGCCCACGGGACCCACCCGGATCCCTTGATCGGCGTCACTCGGGTGAGGAAGCCCGTATCCCTCCGGCGAAGGTCCTC
>JAXDIE010000014.1:0-20278 GCA_034664165.1 Thermoleophilaceae bacterium
GAGATCGGCGAGGAGGGCGCCATGCTCGCCGGCGAGCCCATCGCGGAGTTCGAGGCCGCGCCCGAGGCGCCCTACGACGCCGCGACCGAGATCCACACGCCGGAGCCCCAGACACACGACGCCGGCCCGCAGTCGCCGCAGCTCGACGACAACGAGGCTTCGCATCAGGGTGACCCGATGGCTCACGACGCCGCTCCGCCGGTCCACGAGCCGGAGCCCGCTCCCGCCGCTCATTACGAGACCGAGGAGCACGTTCTCGAGGAGGAGCCTCATCACGAAGAGCCCTCTCCCGCCGGCAACTATGAGACCGAGGAGCACCACGAGGACGACGACGAGCATCACGAGCCGCCGCCTCCCCCACCCGCGGAGGAGCGCAACGAGCGCGACGACCTGCTCGAGGACACGCCCGACTTTCTCCAGGAGACCCCGGAGCACGACCGCCTCTGGTTCGAGCAGAAGCCCCCGAAGGACTTCGACTTCGACGAGTAGGAGTGCGTGGGTAGGTCTAGGTGCTTACCATTCAACGTCTGGGGCCATAGCTCAGCTGGAAGAGCGCCTGCCTTGCACGCAGGAGGCCGCCGGTTCGAGCCCGGCTGGCTCCATTTCTTGCGACGGCTAGAAGGTTGTGTAGTCCTCGGCCCAGCGGATGCCTTGGGATTGGCTGTTGGCGGTGCCCTCGAGCCTCAGTGTCAATCCGTCCCGCCCGCTGCCAAGTTCGCCGGCAGGTATGTAGAAGCATCGACGGGTACGCCAGTCGACCGCTGCGATCCACTCGATGGTCTCCGACGTGTAGTACTTCGTCGCCTTAACCTTCCCGTTGGTCAGCGAGTGGGAGCGGCACTGGACAAGAAGAACTCCGGGCCTGGCCCTCGCGAGCTTCACCTGGACGCGCTCCAGAGTCCCGGTGACCTTCCGATCAACGATCAGGTCGTAGTCGCACTCCTCGCCAAATGGGATCGAGATGCGGTGGCCGCGACGCCGGAGGTCGGCAGCGACCAACAGTTCTGCCATGTCCCCCTTGGCCTTTCGGGTCAGCTCCAATCCGTCATCGCCGACAAGTGAGCCGGCCATCGAGGAATTTCGACTCGAGGCCTCCACTAGAAGTCCTCGTAGTCCTTGGCCCAGTTGATCAGGGCGCTCTGGCCATTCCGCGCCGGCTTCAGCCGAGGATGGATCACGCGGCGCCCGTTGCCAAGAAGGCTTGACGGAACGTAGTAGCACCGTCCCGAATGCGGTCGTAGGCGGCCAGCCAGTCGATCATCGCCGCTGTGTAGAGCTTGGTGGCCCGGACCTTCCCGTTGGTCAGCGAGTGCGAGAAGCACTTCACTGAGATCACGGCCCCATCCGTCTGTGCGTGCTTGACCTGCACACGCTCCAGTTGATCCGTGCCCTTCCGGCGCACGATCAGATCGGAGTCCCAGTCCTCCCCGAACGGGATGGCGATGAGGTGGCGACGGCACAGGTCGGTGGCGACTGCCAGCTCGGCCATGTCGCCCTTCGCCTTGCGGTTGAGTTCCACGGTCATGGACTCAAGCTAGACGCGCGAGGGCCCCGCGAACGGGCGGGGCCCTTGAGCGTTACGGCGTTGTCACGAAGCTGTTGCGCTTGTGCGTGTTTGGGCCTCCAGCAGCTCCAGGGAGACGTCCCAGAGACGCTCCGCGGCCTCCGGGTCGAGCGCGTACGGCTCGACACCACCCGAGCTGTCCTCCCCGGCCACCGCGGGCACGGCCTCGTTGCAGTCCTCCAAGTAGCGACCTCCGAGCCCCTCGAGCTGGGGGGACGTCGCCACCAGCACGCTGGTCGCCGCGCCCTGCTCCACGGTCTTGAACCGGAACTGACCCGACTTGCGCATCGCCTCAAGGGCCCCCGGCTCCATGTGCCGCGCCAGGTTGGTCTCGGCGATGGCCCCCGGATGGACCGCGTTGGCAGCGATGCCGTCACCGGCCCAGCGCCGATTGGCCTCCACGGCAAACAGGATGTTGGCCGTCTTGGACTGGCCGTAGCCCAGCCACGGGTCATAGGCCCGCGAGCTGAAGTTCAGGTCCTCGAAGACGACCGGTGAGCGCCTGTGCCCTCGCGAGCTCAGCGACACGATCCGGGCGTTCCCGGCCGCAGCCAGCGCTTCGTGCAGCCCCAGCGTCAGGGCGAAGTGCCCCAGGTGGTTGGTCGCGAACTGCTTCTCCCATCCCTCGGGCGTCAGCTCGAGCTCGGGCAGGGCCATGATCCCGGCGTTGTTGACCAGGAGATCGAGCGGGCCCTCCCACCCGGCGGCCAGCGCATCGATCGACGCGCGGTCGTTCAGCTCGAGCGGGCTCACCTCGACCGCGGCATTACCGGTGGTCGCCGTGATGTCGGCCGCGACCTCGGCTCCACGTTCGAGATCGCGCACGGCCAGCGTCACCTCGGCGCCGGCGCTGGCAAGTGCCCGTGCCGTCTCGATACCGATCCCCGACGCGGCACCCGTGACGATTGCGCGCTTGCCCGAGAGGTCGATCCCGTCGACGACCTCCATGGCCGTCGACTCGAAGCCAAAGCCAGTCTCGATGCGGGTCATCACGCCACCTCCGCCTTCGCCAGATCACCGTGGGCGCGCTGGGCAAGCCCGTCCCACTTCTCCCAGTTCTCGAGCCGTCGTGCGTACTCCTCGCGGATCATGCCGAGAGGTGCCTTGCCGAAGAACGCGCGCAGCGGCGGCTCGTCCGCGTCGACCAACTCGAGGATCGCCGGGCCGGTGGCCTCGGGATCGCCGGGGGCCCGCCGCGACGCGGCAAACATCTGCGCCCGGCGCTCCCGCACGGCGTCATACGCCGGCAGCGGGGCGGCGTGGACAGCCGAGTCGCCACTCCAGTCCGTGTCGAAGCCGCCGGGCTCGACCAGCGTGACCTTGATCCCGAAGTCGGCTACCTCGGCAGCCAGGGCCTGGCTGAATCCCTCGAGCGCCCACTTGGACGCGTGGTAGAGGCCCAGCGTCGGGAACGCGTGCACACCGCCGATGGATGACACCTGAATGATGTGCCCGGATCCCTGCTCACGGAGATAGGGGAGCGCGGCCTTCGTCACCGCCAGCGCCCCGAACACGTTGGTCTCGATCTGGGCGCGTGCCTGCTCATCGCTGACCTCCTCGATGGTGCCGAACAGGCCATACCCGGCGTTGTTCACCACCACGTCGAGCCGGCCGAAGTGATCGTGCGCCTGCTTCAGGGCGGCCTTCACGGCGGGACCATCCGTCACGTCGAGCTCGATCGGCAGCACGGAGTCGCCGTGGCTATCGACCAGGCCGTCGAGGCTCGCGCTGTCCCGCGCGGTGGCCGCGACCCTGTCGCCACGCTCGAGTGCGGCCTCGGCCCATACCCGTCCGAACCCCCTCGATGTACCCGTGATGAACCAGACCTTGGATTCGTCAGACATTCGCTTTCAGCTCCTTGTCACTCACGACACTAGAAACGGAGGTATCCTCCGGTTGAGGGATCACCTTACCACTATCCGGAGGTACCCTCCGTTTAACATGGGTAAACAAACCGCCACACCCGACCGCGCGATGCGCGCCGACGCGCTGCGCAACCGCGAGAAGCTCCTGGCCGCGGCCACGGACCTGTTTGCGAGCGGAGGAACGGATGTGTCCCTGGAGGCGGTAGCCGAACAGGCAGGGGTGGGGATCGGCACGCTCTACCGCCACTTCCCGACGCGCGAGGCCCTGGTCGAGGCGGCCTACCGCAGCGAGGTCGAGAGCCTCTGTGGGGCTGCCGCCGATCTCCTGGGTTCCAATCCCCCGAGCGTCGCCCTCGAGCGGTGGATGAGCCGCTTCGTGGGATACAGCGCAGCCAAGCGGGGCATGGTCGACGCGCTCCAGTCCGTAGTCGCCTCGAACTCGGATCTGTTTGCTGAGACCCGGCGCCAGATCATCGGTGCCATCGACCTGCTCGTGAAGGCGGGCGTCGCCGACGGCTCGCTGCGTCCGGACGCGGACCCCGAGGATGTGCTCCACGCCCTCGGAGCCATCTGGCTGCTCAAGGGCCCAGGCTGGGAGAAGCGCGCCGAGCGCCTCCTCTCACTGCTGATGGATGGCCTCCGCTACGGCACCTGACGCCCGCAGCGCCTAGGCTTCCCCGATGGACCAGGCGCCGGTCACCACCCTCGGGCGCCTCTCGCGCGCAAGCCTCCAGATCCTGCTGATTGCCGCCGCGGTGGCGCTGGTCATCTTCGTGGTCGTCCATCTGCGGCTTGTCTTCATCCCGGTGATCCTGGCGCTGTTCGCCGCGACCTTCCTGCAGCCGGTCGCGCGCTTCCTGCGGGGACGCAGCGTTCCGAATGCGCTGGCGGCTCTTCTCGCGCTGGTCCTCGGCGTGGGTGTACTCGCGCTGATCGTCATGTTCCTTGCGCCCCGGGTGGCGTACGAGCTGGGCCCGCTGGCCCAGAGCGTGCAGAGTGGCGCCAACGAGGTCGGCAACTACCTGGAGCGCGCTTTCGGGCTGACCGATGTGCAGCTGGACCAGGCCATCGACGAGGCCCTGACGACGATCCAGGCACACAGCGGGACGATCACCCGTGGGCTGCTCAGCGGAGCCCTGCTGGTGGGCGAGGTCCTGGCCGGCCTCCTGCTCCTGCTCGTGATCCTCTTCTTCATGCTGAAGGACGGTGACGAGATGTGGGAATGGGCCGTGGACCTCTTCCCCCCGGACCGCACCCAGGTCGACGTCCGCGAGCTGGGACGCCGCGCCTGGCGCACCCTGACCGGCTACATCCGGGGCCTGGCCATCGTGGCGACGGTCGACAGCGTGCTGATCGGCGCCGGCCTGGCCGTGCTGGGCGTGCCCCTGGTGCTCCCGCTCGCGGTGCTGACCTTCATGGCCGCGTTCTTCCCGCTGATCGGGGCGTTCACCGCCGGACTGATCGCAGCACTGGTTGCCCTGGTGGCAAAGGGCTGGGTCGTGGCCCTCGTGGTGGTGGCGATCATCACCGTGGTACAGCAGCTCGAGGGCGACATCATCTACCCGGTGGTTGTCGGCCGGGCCATTTCCCTGCACCCGCTAGCCATCCTGCTGGCCGTGACCAGCGGCGCCGTTGCCGGCGGGATCGTCGGCGCCCTGCTGGCTCCCCCGATCGTGGCCGTGTTCTGGACGATCGTGTCGTATCTGCGCCGCGAGGCGCCGCTCAGCGCTGCTTCCTGAACGCGGCGTCGAAGAGCTTCTCGGCTTGGGCGGCGGGATCGGGGGAGTCCAGCAGGACCACGCCGTACTCGCGCTCACCACGGGCCACGACACCCACCAGGCAGCGGCCGGCGGCATCGGTGTACCCGGTCTTCAGCCCGACCGTGCCGGGGTAGTCGCTGATCAGCAGCGGGTTGGTCGGTGCCAGGTTCAGGATGCCTCCCTTGATCGGCCACGGCACCTGCGCGCCGTCCTCGCGCACGATCCGCCTGATCCGGGGCTCCTGCATCGCCAGCCGCGCAAGCACTGCCAGGTCGGCCGCGCACGACCGGTTGGACGGCTGGAGGCCATGCGGAGACGTGTAGTGCGTGCAGGCCAGCCCGAGGTCGCGCGCCCGGTCGTTCATCTCCTGGACGAACTTGGGGACGCTGCCATCGGAGGCGATGGCCAGCGCCAGGGCGGCATCGTTGCCCGACTGCACAAGCATCGCCGCAAAAAGGGACTCGACAGGGATCTTCTTGCCGTGGGGGAGCCCCACGGCCGAGCCACTGTAATCCCTCATCTCCTTCGAGATCTGGACCGTCTGGCGCGGCCGCGTCCGGTCCGCGACGATCAGCGCGCTCATGATCTTCGTGGTGCTGGCGATGGGACGCACGGTACTGGCCTCGTTCCGCCAGAGGACCTGTCCGGAATCCATGTCGAACAGGAGGCCGGAGGCCGGCGGGTTCTTGCCGAAGCTCACGTGGACCCGGTCCGGCCCGGTCAGCGCGATCGGGCGCTCGACGGGAGGCGGAACCACGCGCGTCGACACCCCCGCCGCCGCCCCCGCCGGCGCCGCGGGCTTCGCCCCGGTCGCGCTGGGCGTCCAGGCGGAAGCCCCGAAGAGCAGCCAACCCGCACCCAGGACGGTCGCCATACCCCCGAAGAACGCGAGCAGCCGGCTAGTCACCGCCTGAGCCCCCGGTCAACGCGCCGACCAGGCCCACCCCCGCGGCCCCGATGAAGAGGAAGGACAGGATCACCAGGACGTTGACCCCGCTGACCTGGATCTCGCGGACCGTCAGCCACGTGAGAACGAAGATGAACAGCAGTACGGAGAAGAGCATGAACTTGCGTGCCATGTCGTAGGCGCTTCGCCCCGCCCGCCGCTATCCCTGCTCAGGCGGTGGCGGCCTGCCGCAGGGTCTGCTCCGCGTGGTAGCTGGAGCGCACGAGCGGCCCGGCCGCGACGGAGCTGAATCCCATGGCGTACGCCTCCCGCTCCAGCTCGGCGAACTCGTCCGGGTGCCAGTAGCGGACGATCGGGAGATGGTTCTCGGTTGGCCGCAGGTACTGGCCGACGGTCAGCACCTCGACGTCGTGCTCACGGAGCATGCCGAAGGTCTCGATCATCTCCTCCTTCGTCTCACCGAGCCCGGTCATCAGCCCGGACTTGGTGACCACGTCATCGCCGCCCATCTGCTTCGCGTTCGACAGGACGCGACAAGACCGCTCGAAGCGCGATCCGCGGCGGGCCAGCGGATACAGGCGCGGCACCGTCTCGACGTTGTGGTTGAACACGTCGGGCCTCTCGGCGATCACCCGCGCCAGCGGCATCTCCTCGCCGCGGAAGTCAGGCGTGAGCACCTCGACCTTGCAGTCCGGCGCGAGCCTCCGGATAGAGCGGATCACGCCGACGAATGCAGCCGAGCCCAGGTCGGGCAGGTCGTCGCGGTCGACGCTGGTGATCACGGCATGCCGAAGCCCCATCTTCTTGACGCTCTGCGCCACGCGAAGGGGTTCCAGCGGATCGTTGTGGGTGGGCTTGCCGGTCTTGACGTTGCAGAAGCCGCAGCGCCGCGTGCACGTGTCACCGAGGATCATGAAAGTCGCGGTGCCGCTCTCCCAGCACTCGCCGATATTGGGGCAGGCCGCCTCCTGGCACACCGTGTGCAGCCCCTCGCCATCGATCATCCCCTTGAGCTCGCGGTAGTGCGATCCGCCGGGCGCCGGAACCTTGAACCACGGGGGCTTGCGCCCGCGGAACGGCTCGGTCTGGCCCAGCGCCAGCTCGCGGACGCCGCCGGGGTTTGAGCGGGAACGCGTGCTCACGCCACGCCCGCCAGGTCGCCCGCTCCGCAGGCCTGAAGGATCCGGTCGAGCGACACCAGGCGCTGGCGCAGGCCGAAGGCAGTAGCGAACTGGAATGACGCGCGCTTGCGGAAGCACGACATCGAGGCGTTGCCGGTCTCCTTGAGAATCGACGTCATCCGCGCTCCCTCGATGCCGCAGGGGACGATCCACTCCCACGGCTGGAGATCGCCGTCGACGTTCACCGAGAAGCCGTGGGTGGTCACGCCGCGCTGGACGTGCAGGCCGATCGAGCCGATCTTGCGGTCGCCCGCCCAGACGCCCGTCAGGCCCTCGCGCACCCCGGCGCCGACGCCCTCCTCGGCGAGGGCGGCAATCACTGCCCGCTCGATGGTGCGCACGTGCTCCACGACATCGGTGATTCCCATGATCGGATAGCCCACCAGCTGGCCGGGCCCGTGGTAGGTGACCCTGCCGCCGCGATCGGTGTCCTCGACGTCGAAGCCCTGCGAGCGATACCAGGCCTCGCCCATGGGAAGGTCCGCTGCCTGTGTCCGGCGCCCGCGGGTGAACACGGGATCGTGTTCGAGCAGGAGCAGCACGTCCGGGACCCGGCCATGCTGGCGCCCGGCGCGAATGCGCTCCTGAAGCGCCACGCCCGTGGCGTAGTCGGTCCTCGGAAGCGTCGCCACCCAGAGCTCGGGAAGCGGGTGTGAAGGCATGAACTGATCGTACTCCCGCTAGTTCGCGGGACCGGCGAACAGCTTGCGGACGAAAGGAATCGTGTCGCGCTGGGAGTCGATCAGGGTCTGGTTGTGGTCGCCGGGATAGGTCCTGAAGGTGATCGGCTCGCCGCGCAGCGTGAGCGACTCCGCATAGGGAGCCGGAAACGCGTAGGGGACGTCTGTGTCCAGCAGCCCGTTGCCCATGAACAGCGGCCGGTCGAAGCCTCCCTCGGGCATCGCCATGTAATCGGCGATGGCCTCGGAGAAGCCCGGCAGGCTGCCGAGCGACCGGGTGAAGAGATTCCCGATAGGCACGTCCTCGAGCTCCTTCTGGAGGGTGGTGGTGCACTCCGTCTCGGCGTGCTTGACCGCCTCCAAGCCGACCGGCGTCAGAGCGTCGTTGATCCCGACCTCAGGATGCACGTAGCGGAAGCCGGCCAGGATGTAGGCCATGTAGGCAGTCAGATGCCCGACCGCGATGGGCGCGACCCCCGGCCCCAAGAGGGGCATGAACCGCTCGATGTAGGCGAAGCCCCCCGTGGCCACGCCGCCCTGATAGCTCAGGCCGCGGCCTCCGAGCTCGGAGGCATACCGCGCCGTGTAGATGGCGGCGCCGCCACCCTGGGACTGGCCAACGACCACCCAGCGCCGCGAAAGCTGCCCGGCGTTGCCGAGCTTGGCGCCCGCAAACTCCCGCCCGGCCTTCACCATGTCGACGACGCTGTGCGCTGTGGGCTCGCCGTTGACGAACGGCATCAGGCCGGGCGTGCCAAGGCCCACATAGTCGCTGGCCACGATCGCGTATCCCGCCCGCAGCCATTTCGCAAGGTAGGGCCGGTCACGCGCCGGAAGCGCGGGGCCGATGCGCGACGGCGCACAGGAGTTGCCGATCCCCGACGTTCCGTGAGCCCATGAGATCACCGGCCAGCCGCCGCGGGGGGCGCGCCCCTTCGGCAGGAACAGCGTGCCGGTGCTGAGGGCGTTGCCCTTGAACGGGCTGGCGGTGACGTACTTCAACAGGAACGCCTTCTCCGTTGCGCCCGGATACCACAGCCGATGGGGAAGGGGGCCCGAGGCGATTACCGTTCCCGGGCGGGCGCGCGCGACTCCAGGCGCGGCACTGGCCGGCTCCGTCACCAAGGCCACCATGACCAGCGCCGAGCATGTCAGCGCACCTACCACCCGCCGCACTCCCCGTGCCATGAGCGGATCCTATCCCTGCCCCGTCTACGCTCGTGTGAGTGACGTCACGGGAGAATCTATCGCCGAACCGGCTGCGCTGGCGCATGCGCGGCGCGTGGACCTGGCCGGCATTCGCAGTCCTGATGCCCGCCGACGCCCTGGTCATGCATCTGCTCCCGCCGATCCAGAGCGGCTTCGACTTCATCCCGGCGCTGATCGTCTCGTCCTTCGGCAACCTCATCCTGGTCGGTGCCATCGCCCCGTGGCTCGCGGGGCGCCTCACCGTCCGGGACCGCGTCGGAGGCGGCACGACGCCGCGCGAGGTCTTCGCCGACAAGGCGTCCGTGTGGCTCCTGCTGGGAGGCCTGGCAGCGCTGATCGCGACCGGCCTGGGTAACCGCGAGGTCGTGGTGACGCCCACGGACCGCCTCGAGCGGCTGACGACCGCGGTGGAGGCATACGTCACGGCCCACGGCCCGCCGGAGGTGCAGCGCAACCTCCAGACCGCCAACACCACGCCGCTGGACGCGCCCGGGAACTTCCGCGTCTGCGTGGCCCTCGACGATCGAACCCGGGCCTGGTGCATGTTCGTCGACGCCGCCAAGAACCCGCCTGTGGTCACACCCGACTCGGACCGCCGCCCGAACGCCGTCTACTTCGGCGAGCAGTAGCGCTCCAGCCCCTCCTGGCCGCCCGCCATCACGGCGTCGTGGTTCCAGCGGAACAGGGGCCGGGCAACGGGAGCAAACGCGTTCATCCAGCGCGACGTGGTCTCGACGCGCCAGTCGTAGGTCACCACCGTGGCGCCCGGCTCCTCTGTGAACCGCCAGATCCCCCGCCCCCGCAGCTCACCTTCGGCCCGGCCCTCGATCAGCTGAAGCCGCTCCACCCGCTCGGTGACCGTGCGAAACCGCACCCGGTAGGGCAGCCGGCTCTTCCACACCTGGTCCGAGACGCTGCCGATCTTCAGCGGCCCCTCGCCCGGGTCGACCTGGAGCACCGACTCGACGCCGGGCCACCACTCCGGCCAGCGCTCGGCGTCGAAGATCACGTCCCAGACGCGCTCGACGGGCGCGCCGACCTTCCAGGTGCTCAGAAACTCGTAACGGGCCACCCTACGCCAGGCTGACCATCACGTGCTTGACCTGGGTGTAGTCCTCGATCGCGTACATCGAGAGGTCCTTGCCGTAGCCAGACTCCTTGTAGCCGCCGTGGGGCATCTCCGAGGCCAGCGGGATGTGGTCGTTGACCCACACGCAGCCGAACTTGAGGGCATTGGCCACGCGCATGGCGCGGCCCACGTCCCGGGTCCACACCGAAGACGCCAGCCCGTAGCGCGTGCCATTGGCCCACTCGATGGCCTTGGCCTCGTCGTCAAACGGCTGGACCGTGATCACCGGGCCGAAGATCTCGTTCTGGATCATCTCGTCGTCCTGTTGCAGGCCGGCCACCACTGTCGGCTCGAGGAAGAAGCCAGGCAGGTCGGGCTCGGAGCCGCCGGTCACGATCTCGGCGTGCGCGGGCTTGCCGGCCAGGAAGGCCTCGACCCGCTCGCGCTGCACCGCCGAGTTGAGCGGCCCGAGGGTGGTGTCCGGCGACATCGTGTCGCCCATCACGTAGCCCTTGGCCTCCTCGGCCAGGCCGTTCACCACGTCGTCGTAGATCGCCTTGGACGCCAGGACGCGGGTCGCGGCTGTGCAGTCCTGGCCCGCGTTGTAGAGCCCCGTGCCGGCGATGGTCTCCATGGCCGTTGCCATGTCGACGTCGTCGAAGACCACAACAGGCGCCTTGCCGCCTAGCTCCAGGTGCACCCGCTTCAACGTGTCGGCGGCCGCCTTGGCGATCCACTTGCCGGTGCCGGGCGATCCGGTGAGGGAGACCATGCTCACATCCACGTGCTGCACCAGCGGGCCGCCGGCCTCCGGGCCGTGGCCCACCACGACGTTGAGCACGCCCTTGGGCAGGTGCTCGGCCGCGAGCTGCGCCAGCCGCACGGTGGTGACGGGCGTGGTGTCGGCGGGCTTGAGGACGATCGTGCAGCCGGCCGCCAGCGCCGGGCCGATCTTCCAGATGGCCATCATCAGCGGGTAGTTCCACGGAGTGATCTGGCCGACGACACCCACGGGCTCGCGGCGGATGATCGACGTGTAGCCCTCGGCGTACTCACCCGAGGCCTTGCCCTCCATGCAACGGCCGGCACCGGCGAAGAAGCGCAGGTTGTCGCACATGAACGGGATCTCGTCATCGAGGAACGCCTTGCGCGGCTTTCCGGCGTTGGCCGACTCCAGGTCGGCGAGCTCGTCGGCGTTTGCCTCGATGGCGTCGGCCAGCTTCAGCATTCCCAGCGCGCGCTCGCCCGGAGTCGTGCCTGCCCAGCCGTCGAACGCGGCCTTGGCGGCGGCAACCGCACGGTTCACGTCCTCCTCGGTGGATAGCGGGGCCGTGGCCATGGCCTCGCCCGTGGCGGGATTGAGGATCTCCTCGGTGGCGCCGCCCGCGGCGTCCACGCTCTGCCCGTCGATGAAGTTCTGAAGCGTTGTTGCCATCAGGCTGTCTCTCCTCCGGTGTCTTGTTGGGTCAGGCGGCGAGCCCGAGGACGTCACGGGCGTGCATGTAGTCCATGCCCACGCCCTCGGCTACGGCCGGGTGCGTGACCTTCCCGCCGGCCACGTTCACGCCCTTCAGCAGCCCGGGATCGGACTCCAGGGCACCCGCGAGGCCGCGACCCGCCAGAGCGAGCACGTAGGGCATGGTCGAGTTGGTGAGGGCCCACGTCGACGTGATGGGAACCGCACCCGGCATGTTGGTCACGCAGTAGTGCGTGATCCCGTCGACCTCGTAAGTGGGGTCGGAATGGGTGGTGGGCCTGGATGTCTCGAAGCATCCGCCCTGGTCGATCGACACATCCACCAGCACGGCTCGCGGCTTCATCAGGGCCAGCTGCGCGCGGGTGATCACGTGCGGTGCACGGGCCCCATGGATGAGCACGGCGCCGATCACCAGGTCGGCGGTGGGAAGCATCTGCTCGACGGCGAGGGTCGAGCTGTAAACCGTCGAGGCGCGCCCGCCGAACGCGACGTCGAGCTCGCGCAGCCGGTCGACGGAGCGATCGAACACGAACACGTCCGCCTGCATGCCGATTGCGATCTGCGCCGCGTTGAACCCCACCGCGCCTCCGCCGATGACCATGACGTTGGCGGCGGCTACTCCGGGGACGCCGCCCAGAAGAACCCCCCGCCCTCCAAGCGGCTTCTCCAGCATGAACGCGCCGGCCTGCGTCGCGATCTTGCCCGCCACCTCGCTCATCGGCGCGAGCAGAGGCAGCCGGCCGCGCGTGTCCTCGACCGTCTCGTAGGCGATGCAGGTGGCACCGGAGGCACACAGGCCGGCGGTCAGGTCGGGCGCCGGCGCCAGATGCAGGAAGGTGAAGAGGATCTGGCCCTCGCGCAGCAGCTCGACCTCGGACGCCTGTGGCTCCTTGACCTTCAGGATCATGTCGGCCTGCTCGAACACCCCTTCAGCGTCGGGCACGATCGTGGCGCCCTGCTCGGTGTAGGCACCGTCCGGGATCGAGCTGCCCTCGCCGGCGTCGTGCTGGATCACTATCTCGTGGCCCGCGTCCGTGAGCTCACGGACGCCGGCGGGCGTGATGGCCACCCGGTACTCGTCGGGCTTGATCTCCGTCGGAATGCCGACCCTCATGAGGACACCTCGCGGGTTGTGGTTTGGACCTCGAACCGGCAGCTGCGCTGCTCGAGCTCGGGGAACAGGTCGTCGGGGTCGACGCAGCGCTCGGGAGGCATGGCCCCCGTGGCGTCGATCGCCCCGCGCGCGATCAGTCGCACGGCGGCCGCGGCGGGAGCGGCGGTCGAGATCACGCCGCCGCCCAGGCCCCAGGCCTCGATCGGGCTGGTAATCGCGGTCACGCGGCAACCGCTCCCTTCGGCGGTGGCAGCGTCGATCATGTGGATGCTCACGGTGCCTGCGCTCGGCGGAAGGGCCGAGCGGCCGACCCGGTCCTGCTCCTCCTGGCTCGCCGTGGTCAGCTCACGCAGCTTTTCGAGCAGGGCCGGCGCAAGCGAGAGCTTGAACGCCCCGGTGCGGCAGCCGAAGCTCTCGCCGAAGGTGCGCATCTCCGAGTGGATCGTGTGGATGCTCTCCGCCGGGCCGATCGGCTCGGGGAAGTCGATCACGCCGCCGCTGGACAGCGGCTCCACCTCGACCGGCTCGCCGTCGCGGATCACGATGGGTGCCAGGGTGAGCTCGTCGATCAGGGTGCGCACCGCATAGGGGGCGCTGAAGCCATCGGGCGGAGTAAGGTCGCGGCCGCCCGCGATCACGTCGATCGACTCGACCGGGCCGCTGTCGCTGCCGGTGAGCTCGCGACACGCGCGGCGTGCCATCACGTTGGTCTTGCCCGGGCTCGACCCCATCCCCAGGAGCGCCAGGAGGCCCGCCTGGTGGAACTCGTCGTTCATCGCCTGCTGATCGGCTGTGAGCCAGTACAGGCCGCCCAGGTCGATGTAGTGGCAGCCGGCTTCCAGGCAGGCCTGCATGACCGTGAGGTTCATGCGGTACGAGGCGCTGTTGACCAGGATGTCGCATCCCTCGAGCGCCACCGCCAGGCCGTCGTTGGCGTCGACGGCGGCGACGCCCAGGTCGAAGTCGGAAGGGACATGCCTCTCGGCCACGGCCGTCATCCGCTCTTCGTCCCGGTCCAGCAGGAGGAGCGAGCCGACCTCGTCGGACTCAGCCAGGTCGCGAATGATCGCGGGCGCGATCGTGCCCGCCGCCCCCAGGACACCGACCCGGACCTCCTTCACCGGGCCAGCTCCCTTCCGCGGAGCGCCAGCCAGAACTCGATCCGGTCCTGCGCGCGCGTGAGGTCCCGTCCTGTGAGCTCCTCGATCTTGCGGACCCGGTAGCGCAGGGTGTGCCGGTGGCAGAAGAGGGCGCGCGCGGCGCTCTCCCACTGGCCGTTGTGCTCGATGAAGGCCTCAAGGGAGCGGACCAGCTCCTCGCCATAGTCGCCGCCACCGTTCTCCAGCGGCCCGAGAACGTTGTCGCAGAAAAGGCGGAGAGCGTCGTCGTCCTGGATCGAGAGCAGGAGGCTGAAGGCTCCGAGGTCACGGTAGGAGGACACCTCCGGCGCGGTTCCGTTGGCCAGGGCGGTGGCCTCCAGGGCGCAACGCGCCTCGTGGTAGCTGCGGTGGATCTGCTCGAGCGGCGCCTGGCGGCTGGCTGCGGCGCGAGCCGCACCCTGGCTGGCGGCGAGGCGGGTACGGGCCTGGGATGCGAACTCGAAGGGGTCGCCCTCGCTGATCACGGCGCAGGCCAAGCCGTCGCGCACGGCGACGAGCGCGCCCATCCCGGCGGCCGCGGCCAGCTCCTCGAGCGGCACCAGCGCCTCCTCGGGGCTGTCGACCTTGAAGACGGTTACCGCCGCCGGCGAGGACACGCCGAAAGGACGGAGGCGGCGAACCAGGGCGTCGGGATCCAGGCGCCCCGTGAGGGCCTCGGCCAGGACATCGCCCGCAAGGCGCCGCTCGGTGTCGCTCATCGCCCGTTGCCTCATCAGCTCCAACGCGACCACCGTGGTGGCCTGCTGCAGGATCAGCCGCTCGAAGTCATCGGCGTGCCCGCCCTTCGGCGCCGCCACGAGCCAGGCCTGCGGCCCGCCCGCACCCTGGGAGATCACCGGGAGCTTGAGCGCGTTCGAGTCGCTCGGCATCGGAGCCGACGCTGCCAGCTGGCCGCCGTGCGCGTCAAGGACCGCGACCGGCCCCCGAACCGCCTGGGCCAGGGCCTTGACCAGCTCGTCCAGCCCGCGCTCCTCCAGAACCAGCCGCTCCAGGCGCTTGTGCATCTCCGTGCCGCGCCTGAGGACTGCGTAGTCCGCGCTGACCAACTCGGTCGAAGCCTTCTCCGTGATCGCGATGAAGGGCATCGAGTACGGGATCTCGAACAACGGCAGGCCCTGCTTCTCGGCCTCGGACTTGAGCGGGCGGGGCATGGCTTCGTGGTCGAACCCGACGCCCAATCCGAGGCCAGCGCAGCCGTGGGCCGCCAGGCGCCGGACGAATGCCCTCTGCGCCGGGGCCGTGGCCAGCTGCAGCCCGGTTGTCAGGATCAGCTCGCCGCCCGAGAGCCACGGCGTGGGGTCGGACAGCTCCGTTATGTGGACCCAGCGGATCGGCGTCTTGGCAGGCTGGCCTGTGACCAGTGACAGGCCGAGCTCGGCCAGCAGCCGTTCGACGGTCAGCATCTCCTCCGCGCTCTCAGGCCCGCGGAACGGGGGCGTGGGCGGGTCCGGCCCCGGACACCATCCGTTTGGAGGCCTCGGTGAGCACCTCGCGCAGGACGGTGCCGATGAACTCGAACTCCTCGCTGTCGGCGATGAGCGGCGGCGCCAGCTGGATCACCGGATCCCCGCGGTCATCGGCCCGGCAGATCAGGCCATGCTCGTAGAGCGCACCCGACAGGTAGCCGCGCAAGAGCGACTCGGACTCCTCGTCGTTGAAGCTCTCCTTGGTGTCGCGGTCCTTTACCAGCTCGACCGCGTGGAAGAAGCCGGCTCCGCGAACGTCGCCGACGATGGGGATGTCGCGTAGGTCCTCGAGCATCCCGCGGAACTCCGGCTCCTTGTCGAGCACGTGCCCGCAGAGGTCCTCGCGCTCGAAGATGTCGAGGTTGGCCAGGGCGACGGCCGCCGCCATCGGGTGGCCGCCGAAGGTGATCCCATGGGTGAACGAGGCGGTCCCCTCCATGAACGGCTCGGCGATCCGGTCGGAGGCGATCATCGCGCCCATCGGGGCGTACGCGCTGGTCAGCCCCTTGGCGGTGGTGATGATGTCGGGCTGGTAGCCGTAGCGCTCGCAGCCGAAGTAGTGGCCGAGGCGGCCCCACGAGCAGATGACCTCGTCGGAGATCAGCAGCACGCCGTGGCGGTCGCAGATCTCGCGGACCCTCTGGAAGTAGCCGTCCTGGGGAACGAAGCAGCCGCCCGCGTTCTGCAGCGGCTCCAGAATCACGGCGGCAACCGTGGACGCGCCCTCGAACTCGATCCTCTCCTCGATGGCGTTCGCCGCCCAGAGCGGGTCGCGGTCGGCCGGCCAGCGATAGCTGTTGGTGTTGGGCACGTGGCAGCCACCGGGTGTGAGCGGCTCGAACGGGACCCGCAGATCCGTGATGCCCGTGGCCGACAGGGCCCCCATGGTGGTGCCGTGGTAGGCCACCTCTCGTGCGATCAGCTTTGTCCGGTTGGGCTGCCCGTTCAGCTTGTGGAACTGGCGGCAGAGCTTGAGCGCCGTCTCAACGGCTTCCGACCCGCCGGACGTGAAGAACACGCGGTTGAGGTCACCCGGGGCCAGGTCGGCGACCCGGGCGGCCAGCTCGATCGCCCGCGGATGGGCGTAGCTCCAGTTGGTGATGAACCCGAGCTCGCGGGCCTGGGCTGCGGCCGCATCGCCCAGCTCCGCCCGGCCATGGCCGGCGTTGACGCAGAACAGGGCCGAGAGCCCGTCGAGGTAGCGCTTGCCGGACTCGTCGTAGACGTAGCAGCCCTCGCCCCGCGTGATGATCGGGATCGGATGGGACTCGTCGTACCCGCCCATGCGGGTGAAGTGCATCCAGAGATGCCGGCGCGCCAACTCCTGCATGTCAGCCCCGGTACGGCTGGTCGGCTCTGTCGTCGCGGCCATGGTGTTCCTCCAACTGTCTAGACGTTCAGCACAACCGTAACGCCACGACGTCCCGCCTGGGGCCAGAAAAAGGACCAAACGGACGAATGGCTGTTATACGAACCGTCCAACGGCGGGGTCGTATTTTCATCTAGCCGGTCTTGTCGGGCCGGCCGCACGTGGTTTAGGTTCCGCTCAGGTCTCATCCAACGAGTGGAGGGAGAGCGTGATGGAGAGTGCGTCGATTGCGCCACAGGCCGCACCGGTCACGGAGACCGGCGACAAGGGCCTGAAGAAGAACGCGATCAGCTACCTGTCGAGCATCGTCATCGGCGTGGCCTCGACGGCACCGGGCTACAGCCTCGCCGCAACCCTCGGCTTCGTCATCGCGGGCGTCGGCCTCCAGTCGCCCGCCGTCCTGTGGGTCGCCTTCATTCCGATGCTCTTCATCGCGACGTCCTACTTCTACATGAACAAGGCCGACCCGGATTGCGGAACCACGTTCTCCTGGGTCACCCGCGCCATGGGACCCAGCCTGGGCTGGCTCGGCGGCTGGGCGATAATCGTCGCCGACATCATCGTGATGGCCAACCTCGCGCAGATCGCCGGGCTGTACTCGATCCTGCTCTTCTCGCCCTCCACGGATCCCGACAGCGTCATCCTCCTGACGACGGCGATAGGCGTCGTCTGGATCGTGATCATGACCGCGATCTGCACCATCGGGATCGAGCTGTCGGCGCGTGTCCAGCAGTTCCTCCTCGGCGCGGAGGTGCTCACCCTGACCGCATTCGCGGTGGTCGCCTTGATCAGGGTCTACAGCGGCAACGCGCTGGACACTGCCGTGACGCCCGACATCTCCTGGTTCTCACCGTTCGCGATCGACTCGACCTCGGCGCTGATCGGAGGGGTTCTCCTGTCGGTGTTCATCTACTGGGGCTGGGACAGCGCGGTGACCGTCAACGAGGAGACCGAGGACTCCAGTTCATCGCCGGGCAAGTCGGCGATCGTCTCGACCATCCTGCTGGTCCTGATCTATGTGATCGTGTCCACGGCGGCGATCGCCTTCGGCGGTCCCGATCAGCTCTCCGATTCGGATGACGTCCTGAGCATTCTCGGAACCCAGGTCTTCGGCAGCCCGCTCGACAAGATCATCATCATTGCGGTGCTCACGTCGGCTGCGGCGTCGACCCAGACAACGATCCTGCCGACCGCGCGCACCTCATTGTCGATGGCGCGAGCCAAGGCCATGCCGGCCTATTTCGGCAAGATCCACCCGCGCTATCTGACCCCGCACGTGTCGACCCTCTGGATGGGCGGGCTCTCGATCCTCTGGTACGTCGGGCTGACGCTGGTCAGCACGAACATCCTCTACGACTCACTCGCGGCGCTGGGCCTCATGATCGCCTTCTACTACGGCATCACCGGCTTTGCCTGCGTGATCTTCTACCGCAAGGATCTGTTCAAGTCGATCAAGAACTTCTTCTTCATCGGCGTGGCGCCGACGATCGGGGCCGTCATGCTCACAGCCATCCTGATCAAGTCAGGAGTCGACCTGTCCGACCCGGCCAATTCGGAGTCGGGCACCGCATGGCTAGGGGTCGGGCCGCCTCTGATCATCGCGGTCGGATTCATGGTGATGGGCCTGGTCCTGATGATCTTCTGGCGAGCGCGCGAGCCGGAGTTCTGGAGGCGCCGGCTGGAGACGTATGACGAGTCCATCCACGGCGGCGCCGGCGCAGAGGAGGTGGTCGACAATGGCTGACGAACTGGTCGTCGGGTACGACGGCACGGATGGCTCGGATGCGGCGCTGGATGCAGCTATTCCCCTCGCAAAGGACCTGGGTGCCCCGGTGCTCCTGGTCTTCGGCTACATGCCCCCCGGGCAATACGTGTCCGAAAACAAGGACCACATCGAGGCGGTCCGGGAAATGGGCGAGAAGGTCACAGGCGAGGCTGCCGCCAGGGTCCGGGAGGCGGGAGTCGAGGTCTCGGTCGAGTTGGTCCCCGAGCCCTCGGCGGAGGCGCTGGCCGACACGGCCAAGGCCCGCGGGGCGCGCATGATCCTCGTCGGCTCCTACGGGGAGCGCCCGATCACGGGCGCGATCCTGGGCTCGACGCCGCACCGGCTGTTGCACCTCTCCGAGGTGCCGGTGCTGGTCGTTCGCATCTCCGACTGACGACGCCCAGCTAGCCCCCGTAGGGGTACCACCACTCCTTGGGGGCTATCTCGGTCTCCAGGTGGACGTGCTTGGTCTCCTGGAAGGCCTCGAGGCCCTCCTGCCCCAGCTCGCGCCCGAGGCCGGACTGCTTGTAGCCCCCGAAGGGGCCGGCGTCGTTGTCGGTCAGCGGGTCGTTGAACCACACGGTGCCGGCCTTGATCTCGCGCATGCAGCGCAGCACGGTCTTCAGGTCGCCGGTGTAGACGTTGGCGCCCAGGCCGAAGCGGGTGGAGTTGGCCAGCTCGATCGCCTCGTCCAGGGACGCCACGGGGACGATGGGGGCGACGGGGCCAAAGGTCTCCTCGCTGAGCAGGGCGGTCTCCGCGGGCGCGCCGGTGACCACGGCGGGCGCGAAGAAGTGTCCCCGGGGCTGCCCGCCGTCGCCGCCGCCGACATGCAGCTCGGCTCCGGCGCCGACGGCGGCTTCCACCTGCGCCACCACCTTCGAGCGCTGGCCGGCCGAGGCCATGGGCCCCATGTCGGTCGAAGGATCGAGCGGATCGCCGATGACGACCGAGCGGGCCTCGTTGATGAACGCCTCGACGAACGGGTCGTAGATGCTCTTGTGCACGTAGAAGCGCTCCGCGGAAGTGCAGACCTGTCCCGCGTTGAGATAGGCGGCCCACGCGCCACCCGCCGCGGCCACGCCCACGTGATCGGCCATGTCGGCACAGACGATGAACGGGTCCTTGCCGCCCAGCTCGAGGTTGATTCGCGCCACGCGGTCGATGCAGGTGTGCGCGATCGACTTGCCGGTCTCGACCGATCCGGTGAACGCCACGCAGTCCACGCGTTCGTCGGCGACGATCCGCTGGCCAACGTCGCCGGCTCCGGCCAGCAGGTTCACGGAGCCCGGCGGGAGGTGGTCGAAGAGCGGCCCGAGCATCAGGGTCGAGAGCGGGGTGAGCTCCGACGGCTTGCACACGGTGCTGTTCCCCGCCGCCAGCGCCGGCGCCAGCTTCCATGCGAGCAGCAGGAGCGGGTAGTTCCACGGGACGATGCAGGCAACGGTGCCCACCGGCTCCTTCAGGACCATCGCGAGCTGGCTCGACTCGATCGGCGGGATCACGCGGCCGGCGAAGTTCCGGCCCATCTCGGCGTAGTAGTCGAAGGCCGCGGCGGTCCAGCCGATCTCGTCGCTGTTCTCGATCAGCGGCTTGCCGCCCTCCTGTGTCATCACGCGCGCGATCTCGTCGGTGCTCGCCCTGAGCCGGGTGGCCACCTCGTGGAGCATCTCGCCGCGTTCGCCGGCCGGC
>JAXDIE010000018.1:0-10971 GCA_034664165.1 Thermoleophilaceae bacterium
GGAAGGCCGCCCCCTAAATAAGGAGAAGCACGATGCTTTCGACGCCTGTAGCGGGTCGCGTTCGCGCGGCCGTGCAAGTAGCTGTCTTGATTGCGCTGTTGGCCGTGCCGGCGACTTCCCTGGCGGCCGACGTCGACGTGGTCAAGGTGCCGACACCCCTGACCCAGCCCGAGCCCGGCGGGGTGTTCACCTACAGCCTGAACATCTCGACGACCAATACCGGGCCGCCGAGCGGCTCGAACCTGCACATCCAGTCGATCACCGACAACGTGTACGGAGACGTGACCACGATTCCGGGCAGCAATTGCGGCGGCCTGTTGAACAAGCTGCTGAAGGCCCCGAACCAGGCCTCCTACTCCTGCTCGTTCCCGGGCACCTTCACGGGCGTCGCGGGCGCAATGGAGACGGATACCGTGACGGTGGTCGCCGAATGCAAGGGTCATGGACACTGCCCCACTCCGACGGTCAGCGGAACGGCGCAGGCGACCGTGAGCATCACTCCTCCCGGTAGCTCACCGACCTTTGACCTGACCGGCCTCGGGGTCGGCTCGAAGGTCGACTGCAAGGGCGTCCAGCCGACGATCATCGGTACTGGCGCCGGCGAGCTGATCATCGGTACGCCGGGCCGCGACGTCGTCCAGGCCGGGCCTGGCGACGACACGATCATCGGGCTCGGAGGCAACGACCGGCTCTGCGGCGCAAAGGGCACCGACGTGATCAAGGGCGGGCCAGGCAAGGATGCGCTGAACGGCGGGTCGCTGCACGACACGTGCGTCGGCGGACCCAACAAGGACCGCACGCTTGGCCGCACCTGCAGCCATCGACGGAGCATCCCCTGAGCGGGATCTCACAGGCCCCGGGGGGCTCGGCTTCGGCCGAGCTCCCCGGGAGCCATGTCTCGTCCGCTCCCCAGGCGCAGGCGGCTGACAGGCAGTGGCCGCTGGCGGTTGTCGCGGAGAGATGGACCCTGTTGCCTCCGATGCTGGCGCTGGCGCTGATCGCCGGAGCCCTCTTCGGCTCCCAGGCGGACCTCGGGCTGGGTGGAGGACGACTCCCGGCGGCAACGCAGCGCCTGGGTGACGTCTCGGTCAGGTCCGGGCCTGACGGGCCCAGGGTTGTTGCCGAGATCGGCAAGAAGTCCCGTGCGCAGCTGATGATCTGGAGACAACTGGGGCCGCAGACCTTCTCGCAGATTTCCGTGAGGCGGGTCGGCGTCCTCAAGCCGGGCCCGGCGAGCATCCCGATCGGTCTGGGACATACGGCCGACGCATCCGCTCCCGGGAAGGCGCTGAGCATGAGTCGCGTCTTCCCCTTGGAGGTGAGGACGCCGAGCTTCGGCATGCGCCCCGGCCGCTACGGAGTTCAGCTCCAGCTGCGCAGCCCCAACTGACCCGTTCGGTCGACGGACCCGCCTGAGACGTGCTCTGCACGTAGCGGGCGGGTCCGTCGTCGCGGTGGCTCGTCTAGCTTCCACGTGTGGCCAACGCCCCAACCCCCGCACAGGTCCGGCGCCTGGCATCCACCGACAACCTGGCCGCGCTGCCGTGACTGTGCCGAACATCCTGGGCCTGGAGGACTGATGGCTGCGACGCGGCGGACTGTCATGAAGCGCTCGCTTGCCCTCGGTGGCGCGGCCGTGCTTGGCGGCCCGCTGGCTCGCGCGGCAGCCGCGGCCGCGCCCGGCGGGAACCCCGCCGACCTGTCGCTGGTCCGTGCCTCGGCCCTGATCGGAGCCCGCAAGCTCTCCAGCCTGGAGCTGGTCGAGGCCTGTCTCGACCGGATCGACCACCGCAACACGCCGGTCAACGCCTTCGCCAACGTCTACGCCGCCGATGCCCGGCGCGCAGCGCGGCGCCACGACAAGCGCCGTGATCACGACGCCTCGCCGGTGGCGGGGCTCCCGCTGGGCCTGAAGGACATCTATCCCGCCGCCGGGCATCCGCTCACCGCCGGCTCGAAGATCCTGGCCGGCAATGTGGCCGACTCCGACTGCCCCGCGTGGCGGCGCCTGCGCAAGCAGGGCATGGTGCTCGTTGGGCACACCCAGACGCACGAGTTCGCAGCGGGCAACTTCACCCCGCAGAGCAGCAATCCGTGGGACACCGAGCGGACCCCGGGTGGGTCCAGTGGCGGCAGCGGGATCGCGACCGCGCTTCGCATGCTCCCCGCCGCAACCGGCTCGGACACGCTCGGGAGCCTGCGGATCCCTGCGAGCCTCTGCGGCGTGTGCGCGCTCAAGCCCACGCGGGGCGCGGTGTCGGTGAAAGGCCTGATCCCGTTCGCGCCGAGCTTTGACCACGCGGGGCCGATGGCACGCTCGGCGGCCGACGTGGCACTGCTCTACACGGCGCTCGCCCGGGGCCCGAGGGGCGCCCGGCCCCGCCTTCGCCCCCGGACAGGCAGCAAGCCGCTCGAGGGCCTGCGGATCGGCCTGCCCGACCAGAACTTCGGCAAGGTCGCCCTCGAGCCCGGCATCGAGGAGCGCTCGGAAGCGTTTGCCGCCGAGCTCCAGAAGCTCGGGGCCCGTCTGGTCCCGTTCACCGCGCCCCGCTCCCCCGCCGAGAACCTCTCGGGCGCGGGCGGCTTCAGCTTCTTCCTCACGGTTGTCGGCGCGGAGGTCGATGCCTACCACCGCCGTTACTACCCCGCGCGAGCGGGCGAATACACCTCGGACGTGGCCTTCACCCTGTCGCTGATGCGGGCCGCCAACACCGTGCCGAACGACCCCGCGGCCGGGCGGACAATCGTCGACAAGCTCACGGCAGATTGGACGGCGGCCTTCAAGGCCTCCCGGCTCGACGCCGTGCTCCAGCCCACCGCCGTGATCGAGACGCCGAAGAAGAGCGACGCCATGCTGGCCACCCAGTCGATCGGCGACCCGATGGTGGTCTGGGACTACACGGGCTTTCCTTCGCTCTGCGTCCAGGCCGGGCTCAGCACCCGAAGCGGGCTGCCCGTGGGCATGCAGCTGGCGGGCCTCCCGGGAGCGGAACCGAACCTGCTGGGAATCGCGATCGATGCCCAGGCGCATTTCCCGCATCACCGGCATCGGCCCCCAGGAGCCCGCTAGACAAGCCGGGTTTCATTTCCCGCGTACCGGGAACCATGACATGAACTGGTGTCAACGTCTCGGAGGAGCTAAGGCCGATGGCCGAGCGCGGAGCAGTACCTCAGGTGTCGCGCACCCGCCAACGGGCGCTGGGCGCCATGCGCGCATTCTTCACGCCGCTGTTGCCGGATGACTACCTGGAGCTGATCAACCCACTCTGGTCGACCCAGGAGCTGCGCGGCCGGATCGAGCGGATCCAGCGCGAGACCGACACGGCTGTGACTGTCTGGATCCGCCCCGGCTACGAGTGGCCGGGCCACAAGGCCGGTCAGTACGTGCGAATAGGCGTGGTCGTAAATGGCGTTCACCACTGGCGCGCGTATTCGCTGACCTCCGACCCGGGCCATCCCCAGGGCCTGATCAGCGTCACTCCCAAGAGGGTCGACGAGGGAGTGGTCTCCCCCTTCCTCACGCAGGTCGCCCGGCCCGGCGACATCGTCCGCCTGGGCGGCGTGGAGGGCGACTTCACGCTGCCCGAGCGAACGCCGGAAAAGCTTCTTTTCATCAGCGCCGGCAGCGGCGTCACGCCGATCATGGGCATGCTCGCTGCGCTCGAGAACTCCGGCGACGTTCAGGACGTTGTCCACCTGCATTCGGCCCACAGCGAGGACGACGTCATCTTCGGCTCCCGCCTCAAGAAGTTCGACGAGCGCAACCCTGGCTACAAGCTTCATCTCCAGATCACCGGTGACTCCGGGCGGATGGAGCCGGCCCACCTCGATGAGCTCTGCCCCGACTGGGCCGAGCGCGAGGCGTTTGTCTCCGGGCCGGGCGAGATGCTCGACGCGCTCGACGAGCACTGGGAGTCAAAGGGCGCCACGGACAAGCTCCGCATGGAGCGCTTCCAGCCCAAGCTCGATCGCGTGGAGCCCGGGGCCGGCGGGACCATCACCTTTGCGAAGAGCGGCAAGGAAGCCGAGTCCGACGGATCCAAGCCGATCCTCGTGGCCGGTGAGGACGAGGGGCTCGAACTGCCCTTCGGCTGCCGCGAGGGCATCTGCCACACCTGCATCGGAAAGCTGTGCTCCGGCCAGATCAGGGACCTGCGCAACGGCCGGGTCTATGGCTCCGAGGGAGAGATGGTCCGTACCTGCATCAACGCACCCGAGGGGCCGATCGAGATCGCCCTGTAAAGAAGGAGACCCATGACCGCCACCGCCACGAAGAAGCCCGATCCCGACGTCAGCCCGCTGGCCCACCTGAGCGAGCAGCAGATCGAGGAGCTGGGCAAGGAGTTCGACGCGATCCATGACGAGGTCTTCGGCGAGCTCGGAGACCGCGACCGCAAGTACATCACCTCGATGATCGAGTTCCAGCGCCGGCTGGCGGTGCTCGGCCGGGTGCTGCTCCTGGGCTCGCAGTTCAGGCCCACCTGGGTGGCCGGAACCGCCTCGCTCTCGGCGGCCAAGATCCTGGAGAACATGGAGATCGGCCACAACGTGATGCACGGCCAGTGGGACTGGATGAACGATCCCCAGATCCACTCCTCCTCCTGGGATTGGGACACGGCGTCGACCGCCGAGGCGTGGAAGCACTCACACAACTACGTGCACCACACGTTCACCAACATCCGCGGCAAGGACAAGGACCTGGGCTACGAGATCATGCGGATCGACCCGCATCAGAAGTGGAACCCGGTGTACCTGGCCCAGCCGGTCTACAACGTGATCCTGATGATGCTCTTCGAATGGGGCGTGGCATTCCACGACCTCGACCTGGAAGCCATCCGCAAGGGCGAGAAGTCCAAGGAGCAGCTGGTCAAGGAGCTGAAGGGCATCGCCGGCAAGGCTCGCGCCCAGATCGTCAAGGACTACATCGCGTGGCCCATGATCAGCGCGCTGCTCACCGGAGCCATCTCGCTCGCCGTGGAGTCGCGCCGGGCTTCGTCATCGCGCTCGCGCGTGCGCAAGGGCATCGAGCGCCGGGTCCGCCCGCTGCGAAACCGCAGCCGTATCCAGCGGGCCCGCGAGATCGGAGGCGCCGTGCTCTCGCACGGGGCGGGTAGCTACCGCGCCACGGCCAAGGCCAACGCCACGGCCAACGTGATCCGCAACGTCTGGTCCTACGCGATCATCTTCTGCGGCCACTTCCCCGACCAGACCTACACGTTCAGCCAGGAGGAGGTCGAGGACGAGACCCGCGGCGGCTGGTACGTGCGCCAGCTCTGCGGCGCGGCAAACATCGAGGGCGGCCCGTTCTTCCACGTGGCCAGCGGCAACCTCGGCTACCAGGTCGAGCACCACCTGTTCCCGGACATGCCGAGCTCGCGCTACGCCGAGATCGCGCCTCGGGTGAAGGAGATCTGCGAGCGCTACGAGCTGCCCTACAACGGCGGGCCCTTCTCGCAGCAGCTGGGGATGGTCCAGAGGACGATCCTCAGGCTGGCGTTCCCCGGTGGAAGCCCGCGCCCCAAGCCGGGGCCGTATCGCCCGGAGGACCCGTCCGAGGTTCACCGGAGCGGGTCGAACGGGCGCACGCCCGAACCGGGCCCGACCGGCAAGCAGGGCTCGGGGCCGGAGCAGCCCAGCGACGGCGTTCGCGTAGCCGTGCCGGAGCGGGGCTAGTCATGGGTGAGATCCAAATCGCTGTGTCGCGGGTCGACGGGCTGGCAGCGCAGCTGATCGAGCCAATCTGCGAGCAGATCGACGGCTGCGTGCGGGTCGACGCGGGCCTGAACGGCTACGCCTTCGTGTTCGACGACGACGTGGACTCGATCGATGCGTGGCAGCGAGTGCATGAGGCGCTCCTGGTCGTCGATCCGGGGGCGGCCCGGCTGGCGCTTGCCGCCGAGCCGCCCGCGCCCATCGCCGAGCCGGGCCCGCCCGCGGCGCTCACCCGCGTCGAAATGGATCTCCCGGAGACCCCACCGCCTACGTGGTGAACCGGTAGCGCACCTTGGTGCCGTCGCAGTAGCCCCTGATCTGGCCTCCCAGCGATGCCCCGGCTGAGCGGTTCTCGGACGATTCCACGTACTCCACATCGGCCTTCGTCTGCTTGCGAAGACTCGCGGCGGGGGCCTCGTCACGATCGAAGCCATCCTTGGTCGGGTACTTTGGCTCGCCGCTAGGAAGGCGCTGGTTCAGCAGCGCGTCGCGGCGGGCGTCCGCGCCGTCGCGGTTGATCTTCAGCACCTTTGGATAGCCGAGCTTCCAGCTCTTCTTGATGTGTTTGATGATGTGCGGGTAGGCATCCTTGGAGAAGGTCACGCGGATGCCGCTCCTGGGCTTCTGACAGGTCGCGGTCGCCGCGGCAACGGGCATCGTCAACATCACCGCCGCGCAGCCGGCCGCTGCCATCAGGCGCTTCAAGATTGGTCCTTCCCGTTGGGGGTCCTGTCACCTCGACAGGTCGTCCCGAACCTATTCGACCTGACGGCCGGAGCGCACGGCGGGCGGCGGGTCCTCCTGGCGGGGAGCGAATACAACGAGCTCGCACCGCCGCTTGGTGATCTCAAAGCTCCCACTCACGGTTGCGGGATCCCCGTCCAGGGTCAGTGCCAATTCGGCCTCTCCGGACTCGATCGAGATCTTCTCGAGGTCGTAGTGCTCGTATGCGGCCGAGCGGGTCAGGCGGCCGGCCAGGATTGAAAGGACCAACCGTGCGCGGGCAAACGGGCGGTCAGCGTGCAGGAGGCGCAGATCCAGGAGGCCGTCATCCAATCGCGGGCGCCAGGCGGGCGCGAACCCTTTGGGGTCGTGGTGGCAGTTGCCCACGAAGCCCATCCAGACGCGCCTCCGCCGGCCGTCGATCTCCAGGGCGAGCGGCTCGGCCGCGCTGATGGCCCACAGCACCGCCACGGCGTGCGCAGCCCAGCGGCCGATGCGCGACTGCAGCCGCTCCCGCCGCTCGATCATGGCGGGATAGGCGCCGAAGGTCAGTGTGTTGACGAACACGCGGCCGTCGACCTCCCCCACGTCGATGGCAACTGCCTCGCCGTCGCGGTAGGCCTCCAGGGCATCGCTCCGGGTCTGGATCCGCAGATCGCGCGCCAAGTGGTTGAGCGTGCCGGCCGGAACAACGAGGAGCGGCACTCCGGAGGCCAGCGCTGCGTGCGCGCCTGCCGCCGCGGACCCATCGCCTCCGGCCACGCCCATGGCATCGCGGGCCGAGGCGGCCCGCTCGATCGCCTCTGCGAGGTCGTCGCCGTCACCCACCTCCAGGACCAGCGCCTTCTCCAGCTCATCGCCCAGCTGCCCGGCGATGTTGCCATCGATCGGCGACCCGGCGTCCTCCTTGACCACGATGGCCAGGGAGGCCCCATCGGGATCCGGCTCGCAGCTGCGCCGGGCCTCGCTCGGCGAGGTCGAAGTCGCCTCAGCCGGAGCCGACGGAAACTGCAGGCGGGTGCCCTGCGCGACTGCCACTCCGATGCCCGCCCCGCACAGCACGTCGAATGGGTAGTGCACCCCCACGTAGGTCCGCGAGTACCCCACTGCGGCGGCCAGGGGAGCCAGTCCGGCGCCCACCGCGGGCCACTCCATGGCCACCCCTGTGACGAACGCCGCGGCGCTGGCCGCATGTCCCGAGGGGAAGGAGGTCGTGAGGGGCTGGGCCTTCAGGCGCCGAACGGCCGGAACGCCCCGGAGGGATGGTCGCGGGCGGCGCACGAGCCGCTTGATCACCTGGTTGACCAGAAGGCTCGTCAAGGCGATGGCCCCGAGGCCACGCCCAGCCGCGCGATTGCCGCGACGGCCCCCGACGGCCGCGATGACGGCGCCGATCGCCAGCCACAGAAGCGACTGGTTGGCAGTGCGGCTGAGCGCCGGCAGCCCAACGTCAAGGGCGGGAGTCCGCGATTTCGCAACGCGCCTGAATATCCGCGCGTCCAAGCGCGCAAGGTAGTCCCTGCTCATGGGAGGTCGTTACCCCCGTCATCCCGGTTCAAGCGGGCGACGGATACGACCGGATGGCTCCGGATACTTGGGCCGTGGTCCGCGACGCTCTGAAGAAGGCAGCCCATGAAGTGCATGGGATCGCTTCGGGCAGGACACCCACCCATTCCGTGGTCCGCGACCGGCTTGTGGCCCTGTTGGTCGTCTCGATCGTGCTTGACCTGATCGCCGCGATCGGCATGGTCCTCTTCGAGCGAGATGCGGCCGGGACCGCCATCACCAACTTCGGCGACGCCATCTTCTGGACGAGCGCCCAGATGCTCACGGTGTCATCGCAGATGCCCAACCCGGTGACCACCCCGGGCCGCGTCCTTGACATCTTCCTTGAGGCCTACGCGCTGATTATCGTGAGCACGATGGCCGGCATGTTCGGCGCCTTCTTCCACGCCCGCAACCAGGACGAGCGCAAGAAGGCCGCGGCGGGCGCATCCTGAGCCCTACGGGATTCCGCGCTCCTTCTCGCAGGCCCGTGCCCGATCCCGTCCCGACTGGCCGCTGCACGTATCTCGGCCCTTGCCTCCCGTCAGGCGATCCTTGTCGGCCCCTCCACGGAGCGTGTCGGCGCCCGCCTGGCCCAGAAGTACGTCCCGCCCCGCCCCGCCGCCGGCCCGGTCACTCCCGGCGCCGGCACAGATCACGTCGTCGCCGCCACCGCCCTTGATGTGATCAGGTCCGCCGAGGCCGGCGATCACATCTGCATCGTCGGTGCCCTCCAGGCGCTCACCCCCGTCGGTACCCGCGAGCGTCACGGGTTCGCCATGACAGCTACCCAGGGCCGGAGTCCTCAGGTCGCGGACGAAGACATCCTCATCTGACCCCAAGCCGAACTGGTTGTTGCCGTTGTCACCGGGCACGAGGTTGGGCGAGATAGAGAAGAAGTCCACGACCGAGCCGTCGGCCGACAGGGAGGGCGCCAGCGAATCGAACCGGCCCTTGGGGCCATCGATCCCGCTCGCGCGGCTGGCCAGGGTTGTGGTCGCGGTGGCCAGGTTCCTCACGTAGACGTCGTACACAAGGTCCGTGTCGAGCGGATTCAGGTTCGCCGCGTGGCTCAGAAAGGCAACGGATTGGCCGTCGGCGGAGATGCCCGAGGCGAAGCTTGGGCCGTCCGCGACCGCTCCCAGCGGCCCATCGGCACGGCTCGCGACCGTGGTGGTGTTCTCGCGAAGGTCCCGGACGTATGCCAGGAACCGGCCGGCGCCAGTGCTCTCGCCCAGGTTCGTGGCGCGGGCCGAGAACAGCACGCGACCACCATCACGATCGATCACGGCCTCCTGAGCATTCCCGTCCGCCGATTGGCCCACACCGCCGTCAGCCCGACTCGCAAGGATCGTGTCGTCGGCCAGGAGATCGCGCACGTACACGTCGCCGTCAGCCGACGTGTCGTCCGGGTCGAGGTTCGCCGCTCCGCTGTCGAAGGCCACGAAGCGCCCGTCGCCCGAGATCGAAGGGGTCCCCGAATCGGAGTTGCCCTTCGCCCCCTCCGGCCCATCGGCCCGGCTCACCAGCCGTGTCTGACCGGTCTTGAGATTGCGGACGTAGATGTCCCAGTCCTGATCTGGAGGCGGAGAGGCATCATCCGGCGAGAGCGACCCCGCAAGCGATGAGAACGCAACGAAGTTGCCGTCATCGGAGATCGAGACGTCGTAGTTCAGGAAGTCGGACTTGGTCCCGTCGGTCGCGACGCTGGCCAGGGTCGTCTCGCCGGTCGCCATGTCACGCACGAACACGTCGTCGTAGCCATCGGTGTCAGCCGGGTCGAGGTTCGTCGCGTTGGATATGAAGGCGATGTAGCGGCCGGTCCCGGAAATCGTGGCCGAGTCCGAGCTCGAATTCCCCTTCGCACCGCTGAAGCCGGTTGCCCGGCTGACCAGCACCGTCTTGTCATTCACGACATCGCGCACATAGACGTCGCTGTCGTCATCGTCGAACTGCCCGGGCGGACCCGAGTCGGCCGGGTCCAGGTTCGCGGCAGAAGTGGAGAAGACCACAAAGCGCCCATCGTCGGAGATCGACTCCGGCCCGACTTCGGCATTCATGGCCGCTTTGGCGCCGCTGGGTCCCGTGGCTCTGCTCACCAGCGTGGTCTGCGCCGGGGCGGCGGTCGCAGATCCCGCGATGCCAAGCACCAGAACCAGCGCGACCAGCCCGCTGGGGGCTGGTCGCCACACAATCCGATCCCTCGTCATCCCGAACCTCCGTGTTGGGCGATCCCTCCTGTCGCTCTAACACGCGCCGGGCGCGATGGTTCTGGTCCTGTGATCAGTCCTGGGCCGGCGGGACGGGCTCCGGGCCGCCGAGCTCGGTGAACTCGGGTGCCGTGTACACGCCGCCGGGCACCCCGCCCAGGGCGATCATCCTGAAGCCACCGGGGTCCGGAGCTATGTGGCGCTTGGTACCCGGGCCCACGCGCAGGGCGGAACCCGGCTCCAGGCGGATCTTCTCGCCCTCGATGTCGAACTCCGCGCCGCCGTCGATCGCGATGTAGACCTCTTCCTGGTTGTCGCCCTCGTGGTCGTGGTTCGGGTAGAAGCCGCCGGGCACCAGCGACATGAACTGCATGCCGAAGGACGTCACGCCCAGCTCGGCGCGGGCGCGCCGGAACGTCTCCCCGAAAATCGACTCCATCTGGTCGAACTGCTTCACCGTGTAGTCAGCCATCTCGTCAATCCTTCATTTCCGGGCCGGTGTCCGGACCCGGGTCGATGCCGACCGCGACCTTGGCCAGGCGCGGCATGTAGTGGTGCCAGCCGGTTGCGTGGCCGGCGGCCACCGCCTCGGGCAGGCCGCTATGGACCAGGCGCACGAGCGTGCCGTCGCCGTCCTCTTCAAGGGTGATCTCCACCGTGGTCTCGCCCGGCCGGATGCTCGCGCCCTCGTCCTCCCAGCCCCAGCTGAACACGACGCGCCGCGGCGGGTCGACCTCCACGAACTCGCCCTTCGCCGTGTGGCTGTCGTTCACCACGACGC
>JAXDIE010000146.1:0-2814 GCA_034664165.1 Thermoleophilaceae bacterium
CTCGACACCTGCCGGCTCGCCGGGCTGGCCGACCAGGTGGAGGTGACCGACGACCTCCTCGAAGTGGACTACGGCGACTACGAGGGCGTCACGACGGCCGATATCCGGAAGACCGCCCCGGACTGGAACCTCTGGCGTGACGGCTCGCCCGGCGGCGAGACCATCGCCCAGGCTGCGGCACGGGTGGACCGCGTCATCGCCGAGCTTCGCGATCTCGACGGCGATGCCGCCCTGTTCGCCCACGGCCACATACTCCGGGTGCTGGCGGCGCGCTGGCTCGAGCTGCCCGGGGAGGAGGGCGGCCGCTTCGCCCTCTCGACCGCGACGCTCAGCGTCCTGGGCTGGGAGCGCGAGACGCCGGTGATGTGGCTCTGGAACGACGGCTCACACCTCGAGAGCACATAGCCCCGGCGAGAGTCGAACTCGCGCTTCCAGGTTGAAAACCTGGCGTGCTAACCGTTACACCACGGGGCCAAGACGCCCGCAGATCTTAGGGAGCTTCAGCTCTCGAACCAGCGCAGGATCTCCGCGGCGATCTCTTCGCCGCGGTCCTCCTGCAGGAAATGGGCCCCGCCCTCGATCTTGACCTGCTCCCCGGCGCCGGGCACTGAGTCGCAGAACACCTGCCCGGACTTCGGGAAGGGGAACACCGGATCGGAGTCGGAGAAGGCGACGAGGGTCGGCTTGGTCCAGCGCGACAGCTCATCGCTGACCGCGGCCATCTCGGCGGCCCCCACAGCGCTTTCCTCGATCGGAACCAGCAGCGGGAACTGTGCCGCGCCCGCCTTCGACTCCGCGTTGGGGAAGGGCGCCTCGTAGGCGGCGACGATCTCGTCGGGAAGCTCTGTGGTGGTCGCGCCCTGGATCACGAAGCCCACGGGGAGGTCCGGATTTTTCTCGGCGAAGGCACGCCAGGCCATGAAGCCCTTGCTGACCCGGCCGGTGAACAGCCCCGTGTTCATGATCACGATGCGGTCGACGCGATCCTGGTTCTCCATTGCCCAGCGCAGCCCGATCGGGCCGCCCCAGTCCTGGACCACCACGGTCGCGTTGCGAAGGTCGAGGTGATTGCTCAGCACGTCGGTGGCGATCTCGGTGTGGCGGTCGTACGTGTACCAGCCGCGATCGGTCGGCTTGTCGGAGCGGCCGAAGCCGGCGTGGTCATGGGCAACCACCCGATGTCCGCCGGCCACGAGCGGCGGGATCATCTTGCGGTACAGGTAGGCCCAGCTGGGCTCGCCGTGGAAGCAGATGATCGGGTTGCCCTCGCCCTCGTCGACGTAGTGGATCCGGAGATCCCCGACCTCGGTGTACTGCGGCTCGAAGTCCCAGCCGGGCAGCCCCTCGAACCGCTCGTCGGGTGTGCGGAAGACGTCCACGGCGGGCAGCCTATCCCGCTGGGAGTGAGTGGGCGGTGCCGGGCTCGAACCGACGGCCTGCTGGATGTAAGCCAGCTGCTCTCCCAACTGAGCTAACCGCCCGCAGGCATTGTGTCAGCAGGTACTCGGCGCCGGCTTTCCCGCGAACCTGTCGATCAGGTACGAGAGGGCGGCAGGTCCGCCTGTCGCAACGAAGGCCACGTGCTCGCCCAGCAGACTGCGCTCGTAGACGACCTGCGCGCCCTTCTGGCAGTAGCGCTTGACCATCGCGTCCGGGCCGGCGACCGGGATCAGCTCGTCCAAGGACGAGTGGTAGACGTAGAGCGGCGCGGTCGGAATGCGCTTGCCGAGCCCGCCCTTCGCGACCACGCGCCTGACCCGCGGGTCATCCAGCACGTTGTCCACGTTCGTGTACTGCCCGATCCGCTGGAGCGGGTAGCCGGTGATCAGCGTGTCGGCGCACTCCTTGCCGATGTGGTCGACCATTTGGCGCCCGTCGTCGTTGAGCAGGCGCTGGATCCGGAGCTCGGGGTACTCGCGGCTGAGCCCGACCGCCACGGCGAAGTAGACGCCGGCGAACGGGCCGCCGTTGATGTTCTCGGCCACCTGGCGCAGGTTCGAGGGCACGCCGCCCTCGGCCACCCCCGCCACGCTCAGCTCAGGCGCGTAGCGCGGCTGCAGCTCGGCCGCCCAGGCCGTGGCCTGGCCGCCGCCCGAGTAGCCCCACATGCCGACGGGCGTCTTGCGCCCGGCCAGTCCTCCGGCTTTGAAGCGCTCGGCCGCGCGAATGCCGTCGAGCGTGGCATGGCCCGCCATGGGCCCGGCGCCGTAGGCGTCCCGCGGGCCTTCGAAGTCCGGGACCATCACGGCCCAGCCCTGGAGCAGGCCGATTCCGACGAACGGCAGCTCGCGCTGAGTGCCCGTGCGCATGGTGTAGGCCGGGTTGCATTGCGGGGCCAGGCTGTCGATTGCCATCTGGTACGAGAGCAATGGTCGCGGGCCGGCGGTGGGCCCGGCGGGAAGCGCAAGAGTTCCGACGACCGCCACGGGCCGCCCGATGGAGTCGGTCGAGCGGTACTGGAGTTGCCAGGCCTTGAAGGGCAGCGGGATCCCGACACCGGTGAGCTTGACCTCGCGGGAGTTGAGGACGGTGCCCGGCCGCTCGGAGCGCAGCACCTTCTTCGGCGGCGACTTGTAGAAGGCGTCGTCCTGAGGGAGAGGCACCGCCTGCGCGCCGCCGACAGGCAACACCGCGACCGCGAGCGCAAACGCGAACGGCAGGCGCCTCAACGGGCGCCCTCGACCATGGCCACGACCCAGGTCATCACGTCCGGCCCGAGGTCCGTCAGCCGTGGCTCCGCCTCCTGTTCCAGCAGGTCCTGGGCCAGCTCGCGCACACCCATTGCCAGGCCGAGGAAGACCGACTCCGGCAACG
>JAXDIE010000152.1:0-4319 GCA_034664165.1 Thermoleophilaceae bacterium
GATCTCGGGCACCTCGCCGGCGGTGATGCGGGAGGCCAGGCCCTCGACCACGGCGGTCTTGCCCACGCCGGGCTCGCCCACCAGGACCGGGTTGTTCTTGGTGCGCCGGGAGAGGATCTGCATGATCCGCTCGATCTCGGTCTCGCGGCCCACGACCGGGTCGAGCTTGCCCTCGGCAGCCAGCTTGGTGAGGTTGCGGCCGAACTGGTCGAGCAGCTTGGAGCTCTTCTTGCCCTCGCTGGAGCCGGAGCCCTGCCCCGAGCCCTGGCGGCGCCCGCCGGGGCCGGAGAGCATCCGGATGACCTCGTTGCGGATCTTCTCGGAGTCGGCGTCGAAGTCGAGCAGGATGCGGGCGGCGACGCCCTCGTTCTCGCGGACCAGGCCGAGCAGGATGTGCTCGGTGCCGATGTAGTTGTGGCCGAGGCTGAGCGCCTCGCGCAGCGCGAGCTCGAGGACCTTCTTGGCGCGCGGCGTGAAGGGGATCTGCCCGGAGGTGACCTCTTCGCCGGAGCCGACGATCCGGACCACCTGGGCGCGCACGCGCTCCACGGTGATGTCCAGCGACTCGAGGACCCGTGCGGCCAGGCCTTCCTCCTCGCGGAGGAGCCCCAGCAGGATGTGCTCGGTCCCGATGTAGTTGTGCTTCAGGATGCGGGCTTCCTCCTGGGCGAGGACCACTACCTGGCGGGCACGTTCGGTAAAGCGCTCGAACACGGGCTACATCCTTGAGTCGGGTACTCAGGAGACGGGATCTTGGGGCTAGCGCGACTTGCTTCGTTATCGCCAGCAACGCCGGATCCCTGGAGCCCGGCCGCCTGAAGGATCAGTCTAGCAATGGGCGCCGGTCGTCTTGCGGGGTCTGCTGCCGGAGGTTGCGGGAAGAACTAACGCATCGCCGGCCAGAGAACGACCTCGCGGATCGAGTCCCGGCCAGCGAGCAACATCACCAGCCTGTCGATGCCCAGCCCGATGCCACCGGTCGGCGGCATTCCCAGCTCCAGCGCGTGCACGAAATCCTCGTCATAGGGCTGGGCCTCCTCGTCGCCGGCGGCGCTGTGGCGGGTCTGCTCCTCGAAGCGCGCGCGCTGGTCGTCGGGGTCGTTGAGCTCACTGAAGGCGTTGGCTATCTCCATCCCGGCGACGCAGCACTCGAAGCGCTCGACCAGGCCGGGCTTCTCCCGGTGGGCCTTTGCGAACGGGGACAGCTCGACGGGGTAGTCGAGGAAGAAGGTGGGCGCCTCCACCTTCGGCTCGACCTGCTTGGAGAACAGCTCGTCGACCATCTGCGGCCAGGTGTCGCCAGGGTTCAGGTCGATGCCCTTGCCCGCCGCGGCGTCGTGGAGCGATGCCGAGTCGCGCAGGTCGAGCACCGCCAGGCCGGTGGCCTCCTCGATCGCCTCGACCAGCGGAACCCGGCGCCATGGGGTGCTGAAGTCGATCGGGCCGTCGTAGCCGACCTCTTCGGCCACGTACGCCACGAGCTCCTCCAGGCGTTGCGCGATGTCGTTGTAGTCCGCATAGGCCTCGTACCACTCGAGCATCGTGAACTCGGGGTTGTGCTTGTGGGACACGCCCTCGTTGCGGAAGTCCTTGCCCAGCTCGTAGACCCGCTCGAGCCCTCCCACGATCAGGCGCTTGAGGTAGAGCTCGGTGGCGATCCGCAGGTAGAAGTCGCGGTCGAGCTGGTTGTGGTGGGTGGTGAACGGCCGCGCAAGCGCACCGCCGTAGAGCGGCTGCAGGATTGGCGTCTCGACCTCGTAGAAGCCACGCTGGTCCAGCCAGCGGCGGATGGCGGACACGACCTTCGAGCGCAACATGAACAGGTCGCGCGCCTCCTCGTTGGCCATCAGATCGAGCTCGCGGCGGCGGTAGCGGGTCTCGACGTCCTTCAACCCGTGGAACTTGTCGGGCGGCGGCAGCAGCGACTTGGCCAGCACCGTCCAGTCGTCGATCCGCAGCGAGAGCTCGCCGCGACGCGTCTTGAAGGCCGTGCCATCGACCCCGATCAGGTCGCCCAGATCCATCTCCAGCAGCCGGGCGAAGGAGGCCTCGTCCAGAACGTCGGCCCTCGCGTGGAGCTGCATGCGGCCGGTGCGATCGACCAGGTCCAGGAACGCGGCCTTGCCCTGCCCGCGGCGCGCGCTCAGGCGCCCGGCCACGCGGTAGGCGGACTCGGTCTCCTCGCCATCAGCCAGGCCGTCGTGTGCCGTGTGCACTTCCGCGATCGCCTGCACGCCCGGGTAGGAATGCGGAAACGGGTCGATGCCCTCGGCGCGCAGGCGCTCCAGCTTGCCGCGCCGGTCCTCCTCGAGATGTCCCCGCTCGGAATCGTTCACGCGCGCAACCCTACGGCGTATGCTGGGTCACCAGATGCTGCAGGCAATCGCGAACTACGTCCGTCGTCACCACGTCGGGTTGATCGCGGTCTTCATCGCCCTCGGCGGTAGCGCCTACGCGGCGACCTCGAACAAGATCACTTCGAGCGACATCGCCTCGAACGCGGTCAAGGGCAAGCACGTGAAGGACGGAGCGCTGACCGGGGCCGACGTCGCCGACGACTCGCTCTCCGGGGCCGACGTCAGCGAGAGCACGCTGGACCTGCCGAAGCCCCCGGACTCGCTCCTCGTGGGCGGGCCGGAGGACCAGTTCGTCGACCTCTTCGGCGACACGCCGACGGGCCGCACAGCAGACACCGGCACCGGAGCCGAGTGCACCATGGGTCAGGCCGAGCTCTGGCCGGATGCCCTGTGGCCCCCCGGCCGAACGCCGGCCCGCGGCCAGCTGCTGCCCCTCAATCAGAACACGGCGCTCTTCGCGCTGTTCGGCTTCACGTACGGAGGCAGCGACGCCATCCACCAGTTCGCCCTGCCCGACATGCGCGCGATCACGCCGGACCACATGGTCTGGACGATCTGCCTCAGCGGCGTCTTCCCCTAGCGGGAGAGGCCGCTAAGCGGCTTCGATCTTGGTGATCTTGAGCTGACGAGCCGGGCCGCGGGGCACCGGGATCTTCACGACCTCGCCGCGCTTGTGACCCAGCAGGGCCTTGCCGACGGGTGACTCGTTGGACAGCTTGGCCTCGGCCGGGTTGGCCTCGGCGGATCCGACGATCTTGTACTTGACCGACTTCTCGGTCTTCTGATCCTTCACGTGGACCAGCGTGCCGACGGAGACGACGTCGGTGTCGATGTCCTTCTCGCTGATCACCACGGCGCCGCGAAGCTTCTCCTCGAGCTCGGCGATCTGCTTCTCGACCATCGCCTGCTCGTTCTTGGCGTCGTCGTACTCGGCGTTCTCCATGATGTCGCCGAATTCACGCGCTTCCTTGATCCGCAGGGCGACCTCCCGGCGGCGGTCGCCGGTCAGGTACTCGATCTTGGCCTTGAGCTCTTCGAGCCCGGCGGATGTGAGTAGTAGATCTCGTGGCATTTCTTGAATCTCCGATCAGGCAATCCGGCCAAACGGACGCGCCAGTGTAGCAATGCGTCCAGCTGGGGCCTGCAGGACCCGCAACAACGCTTCAGGAGCCGAAATCAGGCCGCTGTGGGAACCGCGAGCGCCTTCAGCGCGGCGCGCGCGTCGGCGGTGGTCGGCGCGGTGACCAGCTCCGCCCGGCCGCGCTTGTCCAGGCCCAGGGTGTCCGCGTACCAGGGGTAGAACTTCCGCAGGTAGCGGCCGGCCCGCTCCACGCCCAGATGCTCTTCGGCGCGATCGATCACCCAGCGCAGCTCGTCCACGATCTCCGCCGGGGTCGGCTCGCCCTCGCGCCGGCCCAGCAGGCGCTCGAAAAGCCAGGGATTGCCCAGCGATCCGCGCGCCAGCATCACGGCGGCGGCCCCGGTGTGCTCGAAGGCGGCCAGCACCGCCTCATCGTCGCGGAGCCCACCCGAGAGGATCACGGGCACGTCGATGGCTTCCACCAGCTCGGCCGCCAGGTCGTAGTCGGGCGCGCCCGAGTGCTGCTGGGAGGCATGGCGCGGGTGGAAGGAGATCCCGGCCACCCCGGCCTCCTCGACCAGGCGCCGCGCCAGCGTCACGCCGCTGGCCTCGCCCGGGCGCTGCCCGGAGCGGAGCTTCACGGTCACCGGCAGCCCGCTGCCCTCGCGCGCGGCGGTGGCGATCGCCACGGCGAGATCCGGGTCATCCAGCAGCGCCGCGCCGGCGCCGGTCTTGCAGACCTTGCGCACCGGGCAGCCCATGTTGAGGTCGATCAGGTCCGCGCCCGCCTCGGCGGTCATCGCGGCCGCTATCCGCATGACCTCGGCGTCGTGCCCGAAGAGCTGCACCGACACCGGGTGCTCCTCCGGATGGATCTTCAG
>JAXDIE010000020.1:0-3524 GCA_034664165.1 Thermoleophilaceae bacterium
GGGCAGTGCCCGCCCGTCTGCTCGTCGGTGAACTGGCACGCCATGAACACGGGCACGTCGATCTTGTGGACGAACGTGATCGGAGCCAACGGGTCGGCGACCTTGGGCCGGTAGTGGTCGTTGGCCTCGACCTTGGCCAGCAGGTCGGCTGCCTCGCCGTGCATGTCCTGGTTCTCCCTGCAGACCTGGTCGCCCTCCTTGATCCGCTTGTAGGCCCAGCCCTGGCCGGCGTCCGGCCCGGCCGGCTGCGCCTCGTCCGCCCGCTCCTGGGCCCAGTTGAGGGCGAACCCGGTGTTGAGGATCCCTCCGGGATACAGCGTCGTCTGCGTTGCATCGATTACCGACAGCGGCGCAATCGCGGCGAGGCTCGGCGGCCGCGTCTCCGCCGTGAACAGCTGGCTGATCCCGCCGTAGGAGATGCCCATCATCCCCACCTGGTGGTTGGCGACCCAGGGCTGGCGGGCGATGGTCTCGATCACGTCATAGCCGTCGAGGCCCTGCAGCGGCTCGAAGAAGTCGAAGGCGCCGCCCGAGCAACCGGTGCCGCGCATATTGACGTCGACCACCGCGAAGCCCATGAGGTTGGCGAGCACTGCGATTCCGCTCTGCGGCCCCGCCGGATTGGCGTAGCCATAACCCGAGTACTCGATCAGGGTCGGGTATGGCGGGTCCACCGGGAGGTGCGGCAGGTCCACGCCCAGGATGTTCACCGCGTCCTGCGGGGGATGAATCGAATATGCGAGCTTGGTTCCGTCGCGGGTCGTCAGGTAGCCGTAGCCGTCGGAGGGAATCGACTGGTCGTAGACGCTTGTGTCGCGCGGCGCCGAACGGGTCGAATCGACGGCGAGCTGCGGCGACGTGCCCGCACCGCCGGCGGCGTGCACCCGATAGCCGGACCCGGGCTTGACGTTGCGGAAGAGGAGCCCACCGCGCTTGTTGGCGCGCCGCGTCTGGACCTTGTGACCGCTGCGATCGAGCAGCGATGCCCGCGCGCCCGACTTCAAGCCCGTGGCGTACACCTGCCGCACGCTGCCATGGGCGCTGAACGATGCCTCGGCAGACCCCGCTCCGGCCAGCGCGCACACAACCGCCACGACAGCGATCAATGACCTGCTGCTCCCCCTCATCAGGCCCCACTCAAGCAGATTAAGGGGATCTCCGTGCCGGAATCGGGGTTGCGGAGACTCCTGAAGGCAGGGTACGCCTCCGTTGGCGTAGAACTCCTAGGCCATGGCGAGCTCCAACGCGGTCATGATCGATGCAGGCGCACGCGAGCTCAGGGTGTCCAGCCCGGATCGCGTGATCTTCCCGGCGACCGATCACACGGGAGACATCACCAAGCTCGACGTGGTCAAGTACTACCTCGCTGTCGAGGACGGGATCCTGCGGGCGCTGCGCCGGCGCCCGACCACGCTCGAGCGCTGGCCGAAGGGCGTCCACGAGGGAATCGTCATCTCCACGCGCGAGAAGGGCGGCGGCGACGCCTTCTTCCAGAAGCGCGTGCCGCGGGGCGCCCCCGACTACCTCGAGACCTCGCGGATCACGTTCCCCTCGGGCCGCTTTGCCGACGAGATCTGCCCCACGGAGATCGCCGTTGTCGGGTGGGCCGCCCAGATGGGCACGATCACCTTCCACCCGTGGCCGGTCCGCGACGATGACGTCGACCACCCCGACGAGCTGCGCATTGACCTGGACCCCCAGCCGGGCACGGACTTCGCAGACGCCCAGCGCGTGGCGGCGGAGGCACGGACCCTGCTCGAGGAGCTTGGCTACATCGGCTTCCCCAAGACCTCCGGCGGGCGCGGCATCCACATCTACGTCCGGATCGAGCCGAAGTGGACCTTCACCGACGTCCGCCACGCAGCCATCGCGTTCGGTCGTGAGCTCGAGCGCCGGATGCCGGCAGAGGTGACCACCAAGTGGTGGAAGGAAGAGCGCGGCCAGCGGGTGTTCATCGACTACAACCAGAACGCGCGCGACCGGACGATCGCCTCCGCCTACAGCGTGCGGCCGAGGCCGGGCGCCCCCGTCTCCGCCCCGCTGAGCTGGGACGAGGTGGCCGAGGTGGCGCCCGAGGACTTCACCGTCGAGACGATGCCCGCCCGGTTCGCCGATATCGGCGACCGTCACGCCGCGATCGACGACAAGGCCCACTCGCTCCAGCCTCTCCTGGACATGTACGAGAAGGACGAGCAGGGCGACATGCCCTACCCGCCCGACTATCCGAAGATGCCGGGCGAGCCCAAGCGGGTCCAGCCCTCGCGGGACACCGACCGCAAGAAGTAGCCCTCAGGGCGACTGCGGGAGCTTCTTGGTCCCGCGCTTGGTAACGGGCGCGGAGGGCGGCGGCACCATCGGGCCGATGTCGCCGTCGGGCGCCTCGTCGAGGTCGACCATGACCGGCGCATGATCGCTCGGCCCCTTGCCCTTGCGGGCCTTGCGATCGATCCAGGCCGCCTTCACGCGGTCGGCAACCACGGCGCCGGCCAGGACCAGGTCGATCCGCATCCCCAGATCCTGGTGGAACATTCCCGCGCGGTAGTCCCAATAGCTGAAGACGCGCTCCGTGGGCCAGCGGTCGCGGACCACGTCATGGAGGCCGACCCCCTGCAGGGCCGCAAGTGCCTCACGCTCGGGCGGGGTGACATGGGTCTCACCGATGTAGGCGTCCGGGTCGAATACGTCGTCGTCGGTCGGGGCGATGTTCACGTCCCCGCACACCACCGTCGTCGCGGGGTCGCCCGTGGCGACCTGCTCGCGAAGAGCGGCGAGCCATTCGAGCTTGTAGACGTAGTGGTCCGAGCCGGGTGTCCGGCCGTTTGGAACGTAGACCGAGAACACCCGCAGCCCGCCGCAGGTGGCGGACACCGCCCGGGCTTCCTGATGGGGGAATCCGGGCCCGCCGGGCAGGCCGACCGTCACGTCCTCGAGGCCGCTCCGCGACAGGATCGCCACGCCGTTCCATGAGGGCTCGCCGTGCACGGCCGCCGTGTAGCCACGCTCAGCCAGGCCGGCACCGAGCATCTCCGTGAACGCGTCGTCCGTCACCTTGAGCTCTTGGAGGCAGACCACGTCGGGGGTGCGCTCATCGAGCCACGGCAGGAGCCGCGGCAGCCGCTGCTTCACCGAGTTGACGTTCCAGGTGGCGATTCGCATCGAGTCGAAGAGACTTCCACACTCCCTGGAACAGCGAAAGCCGCCTGGCCAGAGGCGGCTTTCGCACGTCGTAGCTCGGGCGGTTACGCCGGGTCGGGACGGACGATCACGGTGTCGGCGACTTCGGTGATCTCGTCGGCCGGCATGCCCACCCGCGAGGCGTGCTCACGGATCTTCTCCGGGCTCGAGGCTTCGTAGATGCAGATGGTTCCCAACTTGCCGCCGTCCTCCTGGACGACGTACGAGCGGATCCAGCGGATGTCGTCGGACATCTCCTCGTCGCCGATCTGGGACGAGACGGCCGCGGCTGCCTGGAGGTCCTCCGGCGAGGCCCAGCCGTCACGGCGGCGAATCGAATAGGTCTTCAT
>JAXDIE010000002.1:0-25079 GCA_034664165.1 Thermoleophilaceae bacterium
CACGGGCGTTCTGCGTGAACTCGATGGTGCCGGCGCGCTTGGCGAAGATCGTGTCGTCCTTGCCGATGCCCGCACCCTCGCCCGGACGGAAACGGGTCCCGCGCTGGCGGACGATGATCTCGCCCCCTGTGACCTTCTCGCCGGCGAACATCTTCACGCCCAGGCGCTGGGCGTTGGAGTCGCGGCCGTTACGGCTGGAGCCAAGCCCCTTCTTATGAGCCATCGTCGTCCTTCTTTGCTGGTGCGGGCTTCTTGGCCGCCGGCTTCTTGGCGGCAGGCTTCTTGGCAGCGGGCTTGGCGGCGGCCGTACCCGACGCCTTGGCAGCAGGCTTCTTGGCAGCAGGCTTCTTGGCAGCGGCGGGCTTCTTGGCCGGAGCCTCAGGGGCGCTGGTGCCGGACGCGGAGGCCTTCGAGGCGGGCGTGGCGTTGCCCGCCGAGGAGGCCTCCGTGGCCGGCTTTGCAGCCGACCCAGAGCGCGACGAACCCATCTTGATGTCTGTGATCTCCAGCGTCGTCAGCTCGGAGCGGTGGCCGGTCCGGCGCTTGTAACCGCGCTTGGGCTTGAACTTCTGGATATAGATCTTCTGGCCGCGCATGTGCGACTGGACCGTCGCCTCGACCTTGACCTTGGCCAGGTCGGCGCCCTCGAAGATCGCGTTCTCGGAGCGGAAGAGAAGCGGCTCGAGAGTGACCTTTGAGCCTTCGGAATCAGGCATGCGGTCGACCACGAGCGTGTCGCCCTTCTCAACGCGGTATTGCTTACCGCCGGCTTTGACGATTGCGTACATGGCAGAAAACAGGCGCCCAGAGCGGGCGCCGGACGAACAGTGTAGCCAATAGGACGTGATCCGACTTCTGGCGCACAGCGAGCCAAAAGCCGGATCACTCCTGGTGATCTACTCCGACGGGCTCTCCGCGGGCTTCTTGCGGCCGCGACCGCCCCGTGACCCTCGACGCCGGCGCTTTGGCGTCTCCGGATCATCGTCGTCACTGCTTCCGTTGCCGTCGGCGTTAGGAGTCACAGGCTCCGGCAGCGGCGGCAAATCACTGGAATCGACCAGCGTGGCCGATGCCGAGCTCCGCCCCACGCTCTCGATCTTGACCATCCGCTTCTGGCCGATCAGCCGGCCTGCGCCGGCGACCGAGATCACGTAGCCGTCGAGCTTGGCGACGGCTGCGTCCTCGTCGTACATGTGCGGCTCCTCGATCGAAACGTAGATCTCCTCGCCCTCCTGAAAGGGAAGGGAGCGCTCGGCGATCTCGTCGCGGGCCCCCTCGGCGACCACAACGAAGTGCTCGAGCGGAAGGCCTTCGCCACCCTCGAAGTGGAAGGACTTGCCCACCTCGTCCTCTAGCTGCAGCAGCGGGCGGCCCGGCCCGGCCAGCAGGATCGACGCGACCTTGGGGTGAACCTGGACCAGGTAGGCCTCCGGGTCGGGGCGCTCGGCGGCCAGGTCACGGAGCTTGCGCTCGACCTCGATGGCCACCGTCTCCTCGGACAGCACGACGCCGTCGCCATTGCAGGTCGGGCACGCCTTGGTCAGGATCTCGCGCACGCCCTCGGTCACGTTCTGGCGGGTCATCTCCACGAGGCCCAAGGGTGAGATCTCGACCACATAGGTCTTGGTCCTGTCCTTGTCCAGCTCCTTGCGGAGTGTCTTGAGCACCGCGTCGCGATTGCGGGCACGGGCCATGTCGATGAAGTCGATGACGATGATCCCGCCGATGTCCCGGAGCCTGAGCTGGCGGACGCACTCCTCCGCCGCCTCGAGGTTCGTCTTCGTGATCGTGTCCTCCAGGCGAGCGCCCTTTCCGCGGCCGACGAACGAGCCCGAGTTGATGTCGATGACCGTCATGGCCTCGGCGTAGTCGATGACCAGGTAGCCGCCAGAGGGCAGATCAACGCGCCGGTTGATCGTCGATTGGATCGCCCTGTCGATCTGGTACTTCTCGAACATCGGCTGCTTGCCGTCGTAGATCTCGACACGATCGACCAGCTCGGGTGCCGTACGGGTGAAGAACGACGTGAGCCGCCGGAACTGCTTCTCGTCGTCGACGATCGCCCGCTCGAAGTGCTCCGAGAATATGTCGCGCACGACGCGGACCGGCAGGTCGGCCTCCTGGAAGACCATCTCCGGAGCGACGGCCTTGTCGATACGGCTGCCGAGCACCTCGTACAGCTTGAAGAGGTACTTGATCTCGCGATCGAAGTCGGCCTTCTGGGCGCCGTGGGCGGCGGTGCGGATGATCGCTCCCCCGCCCTTGAGGTCCAGGCCCTTGGTCTGCTTCTTGAGGCGGTCGCGCTCCTTGTCCTCGAGGCGGCGCGAAACACCGATCCCCTCGCCCTGGGGCACGTAGACCAGGTAACGGCCCGCGATCGAGAGCTGCATGGTCAAGCGGGCGCCCTTGCTCTTGAGCGGGTCCTTGACCACCTGGCAGATGACCTCCTGGCCCGGCTTCAGCAGCTCGCTGATCCGCTGGCCCTTGCCGCCCTCGCGTCCCCGGCGGGCCACTTCGACCCCCGGCATGACGATGTCATCGACGTGGAGGAAGCCGTTCTTCTCCAGCCCGATGTCGACGAAGGCGGCCTCGAGGCCGGCCAGGACGTTGTCGACCTTGCCCTTGTAGATGTTGCCGACGAGCGACCGGTTGCCAAGGCGCTCTATGTAGAGCTCCCCGACACGGCCGTCGGTGGCCTTGGGGGCCTGGCCGGCGCGTCCGCGCCCCCGGCCCCCGGACGGCTTGTCAGCCGCGGTTTGTTCGGCGGGATCCTTAGCGGCGGAGAGCTGTCCCTCCGCCTCGAGGATCGCGACTCTGGTTTCGCCACGGTCCACCGTGACGAGTACTTGCTTTTTCACTTATGCCTTTCATGTCAGTGGCTCGCGTGTTCACGCGAGCACCTCGCGACCCTTGGCGGCAGCCAACACGCGCGATTGCACGTGGATCGACTGGAGCAGGCCAAGGGCCAGAAATGTGGTGATCACCGATGCGCCGCCATAGCTCATGAGCGGGAGTGTCACTCCGGTGACGGGCATGATCCCAATGGTCATGCCCACGTTTACGAAGACCTGGAACATCAGCATCGCGACGACGCCTCCTGCTATCAGCGCCCCGTAGAGATTCTTCGCCATCGTGAGGATGCGCAGAGATCTCCATATGAGGAGCGAGTAGAGGGAGAGGACGATCGCGGCGCCCATGAATCCGAACTCCTCGCCGACGACGCTGAACACGAAGTCGGTGTGGTGCTCGGGGAGAAAGTCGAGCTTGGTCTGGGTCGCGTCCTCGGCACCCCGGCCGGTCTTCTGGCCGGCGCCGATCGCGGTAAGCGACTGATTGACCTGGTAGCCCTGTTCCTGCGGATTGTCCGTCGGGTGGAGGAACGACGTGAGCCGGTCCACCTGGTAAGGCTTGAGCACGTTCACGCCGATGGCCGGGAGGGCCACCAGCGTCAAGACGATTGCGGTGGCGCCTATGCCCACCAGCGCGGCCAGATGCTTCCAGCTGGTCCCGGCCACGAAGAGCAGCGCCATGACGATTGCGATGTAGACCATGCCCGTGCCCAGATCGGGCTGGACGATGACCATGGCCGCGGGGATCAGCGCCAGAAGCATGATCCGGCTGGTGGTCTCGCGGGCCGACAGCTTCCTCGAGCGGTCGACGATGAACGCCGCCAGGGCGATGATCAGGAGGACCTTGCCGAACTCCGACGGCTGGAAGGTGAAGAACGGAAGCTCGATCCAGCGGCGGGAGCCACGGGTGGCGCCGCCGACCACCAGCACCAGGAGGATCAGCGAGAGCATTCCCGCGTAGATCCCCAGCTTCAGCTCGCGCAGCCTCGAATAGTCGAAGCGGGCGATCAGGAACATGAGCACCACACCGACTCCGGCGTAGATCGCCTGGCGGGTCACGTAGTACAGGGGATTGCCGGCAACGTCGTCGGCAGTGGCCCCCGTGATCGTGTACAGGCTGCACAGGACGAGGCCCAGCGAGGCGGCAAGCAGAAGGGGGTCCATCTGGGTGAGGACCCCCGTCCGTGCGGGCCGGTCCTCGCTGAAGTCCCTGATCGAGGCTCCGAAGCGGGAAGCGTGCATCAAGAGGTCAGCCTACTGATGGTGCCCGGCGGGGATGGGCCCGGGGCTGCAGAAAGTGTCCCGAATTGCAGGGATCATCGTGTCCTGTTGTTGCCGACGACGACCTTGCTCTGCTCCTTCTTGCCGACCCCGAGGGTCGGGATCGCCGCCAGGATCTGGCGTGCGGCCGGCGCGGCCGCCTCGGCGCCGAAGCCGCCGTCCTCGATGGTCACCGCCACCACGTATTGGGGCCCCGGACAGGGAGCGAGCGCGATGTACCAGGACTGGTCCCCGTGCGGTGGGCGCTCGGCCGTGCCGGTCTTGCCGCAGATCGGCACCGGAAAGTCCTTGAAGACGTCATAGGACGTGCCCCCCGGCTGGGTGGCGGCCTTTCGCAGGCCGTCGAGGATCGTGGCCTGGGTGGCGGGGGCGATCGGGATCTGGCGCTGCGCCGGGAACTCGATCTCCTGAAGCACGCGGCCGTCCGCGCCCTCGACCTGCTCGGCCAGGTGGGGTGTGACGACCGTCCCGCCGTTGGCCAGCGCGGCATAGGCAACCGCCATTTGCAGGGGATTGGCCTGAAGGTCGCCCTGTCCGACCGCCAGCTGGACGTTGTCGCCGATCGACCACGGGCGGTCGGTCTGGCCGTCCTTGAAGAGCTGGTTGCGCCACTCGGGGGTGGGAAGCAGGCCGGGGCTCTCGGGTGGGAGGTCGATCCCGGTGTCGCGGCCGATCCCGTAGCGCTCAGCCCACTGCTGCAGCGGGCCGTCGACCTTGGCCTCGTTCATGCGTGCACCCAGCGCATAGAAGTAGACGTCACTCGACACCTGCAGCGCGGTCACCATGTTGACGGTGCCGTTCGGCTCGCCTCCGGCGTTGGTGAACTTCTGGTCGCCGATGGTGATCTCGCCCGGGTCGTTGATCGTGGCGTCAGCTGTGATGGCGCCTGACTCGAGGGCAGCCGTGGCCGTGATCAGCTTGAAAGTCGAGCCGGTGGGATATGTCCCCAGGGTGGCCCGGTTGAGAAGCGGCGCCCCATTCTCATCCGAGGTCAGGGCCTCGTACTGCTTGGGGGTCACGACCCGCGAGAACTGGTTGGGGTCGAACGACGGCGCGCTGCCCATCGCCAGGATCTCGCCGTTGCGGATGTCCATGACCACAAAGGCGCCCTTGCCGGTGGGAGCGAACTCCGAGAGCGCGCGCTGCCCCACCCGCTGTGTGTTGAGGTCGATCGCCAGCTTCAGCGTCTTGCCCTGGACGGGCTCCTTGGGGGCGCCCGTGCTGATGTAGTGCCCGGCCGCGTCGACCTGCACCCGGCTGGCCCCGTTCACCCCACGCAGGTACTTGTCGTACTCCTGCTCCACGCCCGACTTGCCAACGCGATCGCCGGCCGTCACGTCCTGGTAGTCCTTGCTGTCCAGCTCCTCCTGGTTGACCTCGCCCACGGTGCCGAACAGGTGGGCGCCGGTGGTGCCCTCGGGATACGAGCGCAGGAAGACCCGCTCGATCGTGATCCCGGGCAGGCTGTCCTGGTGCTCGAGCACGTACTGGACCACGTTGAGATCCACGTCCTGCTTGACGGTGGCCGCGGAGAACGGAAGCAGCTTGAACTGCTGGTTGACGTCGTGGGACATCTTGCCCGGGTCCAGGTCGAGGACCTTCGAGAGGTTCGAGAACAGCTGCTTGCGGTCGGCCGAGCCCTTCGGCGGGAGCTCGTTGGGAGCGATCTTGACCGCCATCGAGACGCGATTCTCGACCATCGGATCGCCATTTCGATCGACGATCTCGCCACGCGGGGCGGCGATCTTGATCTCGCGTATCTGGTTGGCGTTGGCCTGCGCCAGGTACTTGTCGCCGGAGAGAACCTGCAGGTACCAGAGCCGGAAGAAGACGATCGCGAAGAGCGCCAGCGCCACGCCGCCGATGATGGCCACGCGCAGGGCCAGCTGGGGAGTGATCGGCGGCCTGTTTTCGTTGTCGATGTACACGGCTATACGTCCAGTCCCCGCAGGCCGATCGGCCCGGCCTCGATCGGCCGCGCCCGGCGACGGCGCCTGACGAACGGGTCGTCGTCCAGTACCCCGCGCAGAGTCTTGGCCACGATCCAGAAGACCGGCATGGCGAGCAGCGAGTTCAGCAGGACTGTCAGGAACGTCTCCCGGATGAGAAGTGGGCTAACCGCCCCCTCGAAGCCGAGCATAAAGCTGACCGTCGCGGTGACGAGCAGGTAGGCGAAAGTCGAAGCGGCCGCCACGGCGATCGGGGCCAGGCCGTGAGCGGGATCGCGGATCTCGCGGTAGCGGCCCACGGCGTACCCGAGGGCGGCGAGCACCAGGGCGGCTGCCCCCAGGGCCTGGCCGAGGCCGGCGCCCAGCAGGAGACCGGCCGAGAAGCCGGTCACGGCCCCGGGCAGGCTGCCGGAGTAGTAGGCCACTGCCGCGACCGCCAGCGGGATCAGGTCGAAGCTCCCGCCCAGGAGGCGCAGCTGCCCGAGACCCGACACCTGAAGCAGGAACGACACGAGCACTATGGCCCCGACGCGGCCTGCGGAGGCCCAGCTCAGATGCATCAGGGCACCTCTGGCACGGCGGGCGCCGTCTCGGTCTCCGGGACCACCTGGGGCTTGGCGGTCAGGACCTGGACCAGGTCCAGCTTGTGCAGATCGGCGTAGGGCCGGATGTGGACACGCTGGTAGAGCTGCTCCTCGTCGGGCTCGATGCGGGTGACCTCGCCGATCGGGATGCCCCTCGGGAACAGGGACTCGAACCGTGCCGATGTCGACCCGGAAGTGATGACGGTGTCGTTCTGCTCGATCTTCTGGTCCTTCTGCAGGTAGTCGACCAGCAGGTCGTTGGGATTGCCCACCTGCGGCTTGACCACACCGCGGACTCCCTTCGGCATCACCTCGGCCGAGACCGCGCTCGAGGCGTCGGTGATCAGGGCCACCGTCGCGCTGCCGCCGGTTGTCGAGACGACCTTTCCGGCCAGCCCTCCCGCGGTCACAACGGGCTGGTCTGTATCGACCCCGTCGCTCGAGCCCTTGTCGATCTGGATGGTCGAGTACCACACGGTCGGGGACTGGCTGATCACGCGGGCCGTCACGGGATCGGTCCCGGCGGGGTACTCGGAATCCTTCTCCATCTTGAACATCAGGCGGAGCTGGGCGGCGTCGCGAGCATTTATGGCCGTGCCGGCGATCTGCTGGCGAAGCTGGGCCACCTCGGCCCGCAGCTGCCCGTTCTCGCCCTTGGCCGTGAAGGTGTCACCCACCCAGCCGACGATGTCCCGGACTGGCTTGAGGGCCCTGCTGGCACCCTCCTCGATGGGGCTGAGCACCACCTGCGCGCCGCGCCCGAGCGTGTGGAAGATCCCACCCGCTCCCTCGCCGAAATAGGCGGTCAGGAGAAGGACGCAGACCCCCACGAGGGCAGCCAGCACCGCCCGGCGCCTCCGGATGACATTGCGACCGTCGCGCATGCTCCAGGTCGAGGGCCGCTTAGAAGCGGCGGCGCTGTCGGGAGTTCTGGTTCGAGCGGTGGATTGCCTCGAACTCCTCGAGTGAGCGTCCCGATCCCACTGCGACACACGTCAAAGGTGATTCGGCCAGATGCGCCGGCATCTGCGTCTCGTCGCGCATGCGGTCCTCGAGGCCCTGAAGCAGGGCGCCTCCGCCGGCCAGCATGATCCCGCGGTCCATGATGTCCGCAGCAAGTTCCGGGGGAGTGCGGTCAAGCGTCTCCTTCACCGCGTCGATGATCGCCTGCAGCGGCTCCTCGAGCGCCAGCCGGACCTCTTCGCTGGTCAGCACGACCGTCTTCGGAAGGCCGGAGACCAGGTCGCGCCCGCGGATCTCGGCCTGAACCTCTTCGGCGAGCGGGAAGGCCGAGCCGATTTCGAGCTTGACCTCCTCCGCGGTCTGCTGGCCGATCATGAGCTTGTACTCGCGCTTGACGTAGCTGATGATCGCCTCATCCAGCTCGTCGCCGCCGATCCGGATCGACTGGGACACGACGATCCCGCCGAGCGAGATCACGGCGACCTCGCTGGTGCCGCCGCCGATGTCGACGACCATGTTGCCCGTGGGCTCGCCCACCGGCAGGCCGGCTCCGATGGCCGCCGCCATCGGCTCCTCGATCAGGTAGGCGTGCCGGGCACCCGCTGACAGGCAGGCCTCCTCGACCGCGCGCTTCTCCACTCCTGTCACGCCCGAGGGCACGCAGACCACGACCCGGGGATGGGCCCAGCGGTTCTGGTGGACCTTCTGGATGAAGTGCCGCAGCATCTGCTCGGTCACGTCGAAATCGGCGATCACGCCGTCCTTCAGCGGGCGGATGGCCGAAATCGTGCCCGGCGTGCGGCCGAGCATCCGCTTGGCCTCGACGCCCACCGCGTGGACCTCCCCGGTCCGGGAGTCGATTGCGACCACGGAGGGCTCTGAGAGCACGATTCCACGCCCCCGCACATAGACGAGGGTGTTGGCTGTGCCGAGGTCGACCGCCATGTCGCGGCCACCGAACCCGGTGAGGTAGGAGAAAAGGCCCATTTGCAGGTAGGAAAGACTAGGTGGTCCGGAGTGGACACAACCACACTGACCCACGAAGAGGTACGTCTACGCTGTGGGCCCGCGCGCCGCCGAAGTGTAACGGAGACCCGGTGCAAGCTCGATCAGGGCCGGAATCGGCAGCCCCACGACGTTCGAATAGTCGCCGTCGATCTGCTCCACGAGCGCCGCCCCGCGCCCCTGGATCGCGTAGCCCCCGGCCCGCTCTCGCCACTCCCCCGACCCCAGATACCACTCCAGGTCGGCCTCGTCGAGCTCGCGGAAGCGCACGGTTGTCATCAGCGCAGCCGTGCGCGCCGCCCCGTCCTCGACCAGCGCCAAGCCGCTCCAGACCTCGTGGTCCCGGCCCGAGAGCTCCTGGAGGAACATCCGCGCCTCGGCCTCGTCCTGGGGCTTCCCGTAGATCCGGGCGCCCAGGACGACGACGGTGTCCACCCCCAGAACCAGGTCTCCCTCGACTGCCTGTGCCTTCATCAGGGCGTTCCCGATCACCACGTCGCGCGGCTCTCCGGTGGTGTTCTCGGCCACGTCGGGGACCTTCACGACAAACGGGATGCCCAGCTGTTCCAGGATCGCCCGCCGCTGGGGCGAGCGCGAGGCCAGGATCAGCTCTGCGGGCACGGTGTTACCCCAGCTCGGGGAAGAACAGGGCTGCCTCGCGGGCCGCGGACTCGGCCGAATCCGAGCCGTGCACCATGTTCTCGCCGACCAGCAGCGCAAAGTCGCCGCGGATCGAGCCCGTGGCCGATTCGAGCGGGTCGGTCGCGCCGATCACCTGGCGCGCCGCCCGCACCGCCTCGTGGCCTTCGAGCACCATCGCCACCAGCGGGCCGCCGGTGATGAAGTCGACCAGCTCGCCGAAGAACGGCCGCTCGGCGTGCTCGGCGTAGTGCTGCTCGGCGAGCTCGCGGCTGGCCGTCATGTGCTTCAGCGCCACGATCCGCAGGCCCTTGCGCTCGAAGCGGGCGATCACCTCGCCGGTGAGTCCGCGGGAGAAGGCGTCGGGCTTTACCAGGATCAGAGTCCGGTCCATGTAGTGGTTCCTTTCGGGAGTTGGCTAGCCGGCCGAGGACGGCCGGCGGCGTGTCTGTGTGTCGCCGTCGGAGGGCTTGCGCGGCCGGCTGGCCGAGCCCTCTCGCTGTGACGGCGGCGGCGGGGGTGACTGACGTGGTGCCTCCGGAGCCGGAGCCGGGGCCGGCGCGCGAGTGCGGCGGCGCGGAGCCGGCTGGCCCACCTCGTGTGCGCAGTACGGGCACAGGCGCCAGCGCGGATCGAGCGGCTTGGAGCACGATGCGCAGGGCTCCTTGAGCTTGCGGTGGCAGCTGGGACAGAGAAGGAAGGCACGCTCCACGGGGTGGTGGCAGTGGGGGCATGAAAGCTCGTTGAGCTGGATCAGCCGAGCCTCGGCCGCAGCCATCTCGAGCTCGCGCTCGCGGGCGTCGTCGAGGAACTCCGGAGGCCTCAGGATCAGATAGACCAGAGGGCCGAAGAACGGGAAGAAGGCCGCCAGCGTCGCGCACGTGACCAGCATGGGATCGCCGACCCTGCGACGCGCGTCCGAATACACCCAGACGATCAGCGCCAGGTAGACGACGACAAGGCTGAGGATGAGGAGATTGACAACGAGGTTGAGGCCCGAGTTCTCGATGCCGAAGATGGCGAGGGTCATGGTTGCGGGAGCCTATACGTCGAGGGCCTAGGAAACGAACAAACGGCCCAGCAGGAAGCCGATGCCCACGAACACGAGGACCACGCCGGCGACGACTATCGCCACGAGGCCAATCATGTGGAGGAAGCGCGGGCCGTCCTGATTGTTCATGCCATGGTCATAGCATTGACGCCCGGCCGCTGCTCCGCCGCCGGACCAGATCCGCAACGAGATGCAGTGATCCGGTGGCGATCACGGCACCGTCCGGCCCGGCCAGATTGACCGCGCGCGCGAGCGCGTCCCGGGGATCCAGGACCACCTCCGAGGGCACCGCCGACAGCTTGGCGGCCAGGCTCTGGAGCGTGGCGGGCGGCAGCGCCCGCGGGCTCTGCACCCGCGTGAACACCACCTGCTCCAGGACGGGGAGCAGCGGAGCGAGGATGCCCGTCGAATCCTTGTCGTCGAGCACCGCAATCACGCCCACCAGCCTGCGCCCTTCCACCAGCCCCGGCAGCGCCTCCGCCAGGGCGACGGCGGCCTGGGGGTTGTGCGCGCCGTCGTGGATGACCATCGGGTGCTCCGACACGATCTCAAGCCGGCCCGGGATCTCCACCTCCGCGGCCGCGGCCCGGACCGCGTCCTGGTCCAGGCTCCCCATGAACGCCTCCGCCGCAGACATGGCCACGGCGAAGTTGCGCCGCTGAACCGCGCCGGCGGCGCGGACCGCCACGCCCGGGTCGGCCGGCGCATGGACGCGCCTGGCGTGCTTCTGGGCCGCCACGCGCTCCGCCACCTTCTCCGCGTCCGGGTCCAGCTCTGGCGTGACGAGCACCGCGTGATCCCTCACCACCGCAAGCTTCTCCTCGGCGATGTCCGTGATCGTCGGCCCAAGCCAGCGCGTGTGGTCCAGGGCGACCCCGGTCAGCACCTGAACCCGCGACGGGATGACGTTGGTCGCGTCATAGCGCCCACCGAGCCCCGCCTCGATCACCGCGACCTCGACCTTGCGACGGGCCAGCTCGTGGAAGGCAGCCGCGGTCAGGGCCTCGAACTGCGTCACGCGGTCATCGGGCTCGGCAGTGCGGTCCACCAGCTCGGCCGCGGAGCGCGCCCGGGCCACGGCCGCTGCGAATTCGGTGTCGGAGATGCGCCTGCCTCCCACCTCGATCCGCTCGGGGAACGCTTCCAGGTGCGGCGAGGTGTAGCTGCCAGTCGACAAGCCGTGATGCTGGAGGATCGCGGCGATCATCCGCGTGGTCGAGCTCTTCCCGTTGGTGCCGACGACGTGAATCGAGGCAAAGCGCCGCTGAGGCATCCCCAGTGCCGTCATCAGCCGATGCATCCGGTCCAGGCCGAAGCGCATGCCGAACAACTCGAGGTCGAGCAGGTAGTTCTCGGCCTCTTGATGGTTCATCGAGCTCAGTCCAGCTGGTCGAGCTGCCGTTGGTAGTCGGCCAGCTTGTCCCGCTCTGCCTGGACCACCTCATCGGGGGCCCGCTCCACGAACTTCTTGTTGGCCAGCTTCCCCTCGGCCCGGGTGATTTCGGCTTCGAGCTCGCGGCGCCGGGCCTCCAGCCGCTCCTGGGCGCTGGCGGCGTCGACGCCCTCGGCCGCCATCAGCTCGATGACGCCGCCCGGAACCGCAACCCGGGCGGCGGCTTCCCCACCCTCGTCGGTGAACTCCAGGCGAGCCATGTCCGCGATCAGCGGAGCCACCGCGTCCAGGCCGCCCGCGTCCAGCCGTGCCGGGATCCTGGCGCCCACGGGGACGCCCAGGTCGTCGCGCTGGGCCCTCACGGCGGTGATCGCCTCGATGGCGCCATCCACGAGGGCCTCAGCGGCCTGGTCGATCCGCGAGCTGTCGGGCTCCGGCCACGGCTCCGTTGCCAGCAGGCCGCGCGGCTCTCCGTCGCGCGGGGGCAGGAACGACCAGATCTCCTCGGTCGCGAAGGGCATGACCGGATGCATGAGCGTGAGGATCCGCTCGAGCACGTGCAGGAGCGTGGCGGACAGCGCGGAGCGGTCGGCGTCCTCCGAGTAGAGGCGCGGCTTGACCATCTCCAGGTAGGAGTCGCACAACTCGCCCCAGAACGCCGAGTACAGCTCGAGCACGGCGTGAGAGAAGTCGTAGGACGCGATCAGCTCCGTGACCCGTGCCGTGGTCCGCTCCATCCGCGACAGGATCCAGCGGTCCTCCACCGTCTCCGGCATCGGTGCGGCATCCACGTCCTCGACCCGCAGCAGGATGAGCCGCGAGGCGTTCCACAGCTTGTTGGCCAGGTCCTGGCCCTGCTTGATCTTCTCCTCCGAGAAGCGCACGTCCTGCGAGCTGGACATGGCCAGGAGCCCGAAGCGCAGCGCGTCGGCGCCGTGCGCGTCGATCTGCTCGAGCGGGTCGATGCCGGTGCCGAGCGACTTGGACATCCGGCGGCCGTCGGGCGCCTGGATGACAGAGTGGATGTTCACGTCGGCGAACGGGACCTGTCCGGTGAACTCCATGCCCATCATCACCATCCGGGCCACCCAGAGGAAGATGATGTCCCGCGCCGTCGAGAGCACATTGGTCGGGTAAAAGGCCTCGAGCGCCTCGGTCTGCTCGGGCCAGCCGAGGGTGGCGAAGGGCCAGAGCGCCGAGCTGAACCAGGTGTCGAGCACGTCGGGATCGCGCCGGAGCTCGCCGTCGCATTTCGGGCAGCTCTCCGGAGCCACCTCGGCGACGATCGTCTGCTCGCACGGGTCGCAGTACCAGACCGGCAGCTGGTGCCCCCACCACAGCTGGCGGGACACGCACCAGGGCCGGATGTTCTCGAGCCAGTCGAGATAAACCTTCTTCCACGGCCGTTCGGGATGGAAACGGACCCGCCCGTCCTGAACGACCTCGATGGCCGGGCCGGCCAGCTCGCCCATGTTGCAGAACCACTGCAGCGAGATGAGCGGCTCGATTCGCATGCCCGAGCGGTGGGAGTGCGGGACGTCGTGGGTGTAGGGCCGTTCGGCTGAGATCAGGCCCTCGTCGCGCAGCTGCGAGACCACCGCAGTGCGCGCCTCGTCGGCGGTCATCCCGGCCCAGGGCTCGCCGGCGGCCTCCGTCATGCGGCCGTCCTCGCCGATGACGGTTAGCTCCTCCAGGCCGTGCTTGCGGCCGATCTCGAAGTCGTTCGGGTCATGCCCGGGAGTGATCTTCAGCGCGCCGGTGCCGAACTCGGGATCCACGTAATCGTCGGCGATGATCTTCAGGCGCCGGCCAACGAGCGGCAGGATCGCCTCCTCGCCGATCAGCCGGGTGTAGCGCTCATCGTGAGGGTTGACCGCGATGGCCGTGTCGCCCAGCATGGTCTCCGGGCGCACGGTGGCGATGGTCATCGACCCGCCTCCCGAGGCCAGCGGGTAGTCGATCTCATAGAGGTGGTCCTCCATCACGCGCTGCTCGACCTCGAGGTCCGAGATCGCCGACCGCGTGCCCGGATCCCAGTTCACCATGTAGTTGTCGCGGTAGATCAGCCCCTTCTCGTGGAGCGCGACGAACACGTGGGCCACTGCCTTGGCGTAGGCGTCGTCCATGGTGAAGCGCTCGTCGCCGTAGTCGGCAGAGGCGCCCAGCCGCTTGAACTGCTCGACGATCGTGGAGCCGTACTCGCGGCGCCACTCCCAGACCCGCTCGTTGAAGGCCTCGCGGCCGATCTCCTGCTTGCTGCTCCCCTCCGAGGCCAGGAGCTTCTCGACCTGGACCTGTGTGGCGATGCCCGCGTGGTCGGTGCCGAAGATCCACTTCACGCGGCGGCCCTGCATGCGGTGCATGCGGATCAGCGTGTCCTGGATGGTGCCGTTCAGCGCGTGGCCCATGTGCAGGGCGCCGGTCACGTTGGGCGGCGGGATGGCTATCGAGTACTCGTCTCCCTCATCGCCCGGGGCGAAGATCCCCGACTGGTCCCAGCGCTCGAAGACGCGGCTCTCGACCTCGGCGGACTCGTAGCGGGTGCGCTCCTGGAGCGCCTCGAGACGGCTTGCCCTGTCGGTTGCGGTCACCCGTCAGAGCTTACGGCGCGACGGATGCGCAGAAGTCGACGAACTTCCGCGTGTCCCGGTACACCGGCCCGTGGCCCAGAGCCACGACCTTCGGCTCCAGCTGCCCGAGCTTGCGGATCGACTCGCGGTTGCGGGCGGGATCCGGGGTGAAGAACCACTTCGGCTCGCGGAGGCCCGGGAGCGCCGTGAGCGGGTCGGCCGCGTTCAGCACATCGCCCGCGATGAGCACGCGGTCCTCCTCGCGCCAGAAGGCGACGTGGCCGGCCGAATGCCCGGGAACGTCGAGCACCTTGAAGCCACCCACCACATCGCCCTCCTTGAGCTTGCGGTCGACTGGATAGCCGGGCCCGGTCATGGTGCGATAGAAGAGCTGCGAGAGCCACTGGTCGGGCTGGCGCTCGCCGATCAGCTCCGGCTTCTCGGCGGCGTCCGCGTCGAGCTCGCCCACCCAGTACGGGATGCCGAGCTCCTCGCAGACCGCCTTGCTCGCTCCCTGGTGGTCCGGGTGCGCGTGGGTCAGCGCGTGCGCATTGACCTCGTGGCCCTTCAGGTTCCGCAGGATCCGGCCCTTTGCGTAGCGGGTCGACGCATCGACAAGGACGTCGTTGATCAGAAAGACGTTGATGGCGTTGGGCGGGAACCCGCCCAGCTGGTAGACGCCGTCTGCGATCTGCTTCACGGCTTGGTCAGCTTCGGTCGCGCAGCTGCCCGCGAACTGCCCCGTCGGGGTGATCCTTGTTCTCCAGCGTCACGAAGAAGTCCTTGGGGCGCCTCTCGATGTCGTCGATCGTGTTCTTGTTCAGGGCGCGGAGGCAGCCCTTCGCCGGCGACTCCTTGCTGAGGCTGAACAGCGTCAGGATGTTGTCGCCGCGCTCATGCTTCTTGCCCTCGCCGAGGACGCCTCGCGTCGCGGTGCTCATCCCGCTGTAGTCGATGTCGAAGCACACGCGGTCCTTCTTCTTTTTGAAGGTCAGGGAGGCCTTGCCCTTGGCGTCTGGATCCCCGTTGGCAACCACCTTGTTGCCGCTCATCGTGGCCGAGACCACGAACTTGCTCTTCTTGGGATGGGCGGCCTGGGCCAGGCCGACGCATGCCAGCACCACCACGAGCAGCACGGCTATCGGAATACGCAGCGCCTTCATCCAGGCCTCCTAGGCAGACTTTTCGATCTGGTGGTCGGCGGGCTCGTCGTCGACCGCCTGTGTCACCAGTGTGGGGTTTAGACCCTTTTCGATGGTCTCCTTCGTGACGACACACTTCTTGACGTCGCGGCGGGACGGAAGCTCGAACTGCACCTCGAGCAGGACCTCCTCGAGGATCGAGCGAAGTCCGCGGGCGCCAGTCTCGCGCGCCAGGGCCTTGTCGGCGATGGAGATCAGGGATTCATCAGCAAAGACCAGCTCGATGCCATCGAACTCGAAGAAGCGCTGGAACTGCTTGACCAGCGCGTTCCGGGGCTCAGTGAGGATCGTGACCAGGTCGTCGCGCGAGAGCTGATGGATGACGGTGGTGACCGGTAGGCGCCCGATGAACTCCGGGATGAGCCCGTAGTCGACCAGGTCCTCGGGCAGCAGCTGCTCGAAGAGCTCAGCCGTGTTGTCGATCCGCTTGGAGCGGACCTCGGCGCCGAAGCCCACGCCCTTGTGACCGATCCGATGCTCGATGACCTTGTCCAGGCCGGCGAACGCGCCGCCGCAGATGAACAGGATGTTGGTGGTGTCGATCGTGAGGAATTCCTGGTGGGGATGCTTGCGGCCGCCCTGCGGCGGCACCGAGGCGACGGTGCCCTCGAGGATCTTCAGGAGGGCCTGCTGCACGCCCTCGCCGGAGACGTCGCGTGTGATCGACGGGTTCTCGGACTTGCGCGCGATCTTGTCGACCTCGTCGATGTAGATGATCCCTGTCTCGGCCTTCTTGACATCGAAGTCGGCGGCCTGGATCAGCTTGAGCAGGATGTTCTCCACGTCCTCGCCCACGTAGCCGGCCTCGGTGAGCGCCGTGGCGTCGGCGATGGCGAACGGCACGTTGAGGATCTTGGCCAGCGTCTGGGCCAGCAGCGTCTTGCCGCAGCCGGTCGGGCCGAGCAGCAGGATGTTCGACTTCTGCAGCTCCAGGTCACGGTCCTCCTGCTGCATCATCTGGACGCGCTTGTAGTGGTTGTAGACGGCCACCGAGAGCGTGCGCTTGGCAGGGTCCTGGCCCACCACGTACTCCTGCAGCACCGAGTTGATCTCCTTCGGCTTGGGCAGGTTCTCGAGGTCGAAGGTCGCGGGGCCCGAGAGCTCCTCGTCGATGATCTCGTTACAGAGGTCGATGCACTCGTCGCAGATGTACACGCCCGGCCCGGCGATCAGCTTCTTGACCTGCCGCTGCGACTTGCCGCAGAAGCTGCAAAGGAGCTGCTCGTTCGAATCGGTCGGGCGTGCCATCTGTCAGTTCTTCCGCGACGCTAACCGACGCTGGTGATGACCTTGTCGATGATGCCGTACTTCTGGGCCTCTTCGGCGCTCATGAAGTAGTCGCGCTCGGTGTCGTTGGCCACCTTGTCCAGTTCCTGGCCGGTGTGCTTGGCGAGGATCTTGTCCAGGCGCTGGCGCGTGTCGATGATCTCCCTGGCGTGGATCTCGATGTCCGAAGCCTGGCCCTGGAAGCTCGAGCTGACCTGGTGGATCAGGATCTTGGCGTTGGGCAGCGAAAGGCGCTTGCCGGCCGCGCCGCCGGAGAGGAGCAATGCTCCCATCGACATGGCGATGCCGACGCAGATGGTCTGCACATCGGGCTTGATGTACTGCATCGTGTCGTAGATCGCCAGGCCGGCATAGACGGATCCGCCGGGTGAGTTGATGTAGAGGGAGATGTCCTTGTCGGGATCCTCCGCCTGAAGATGGAGGAGCTGCGCGACGATCAGGTTGGCGACGTCGTCGGTGACGGGCGTGCCGAGAAAGACGATCCGCTCGTTGAGCAGACGGGAGTAGATGTCGAACGCGCGCTCTCCGCGAGAGGTCTGCTCGACGACCATGGGGACAAGTGGGCTCATGACTCTCGCTTTGTTTGCTTCTTTCGGTCTGAATCCTTCCGGGCTTTATCGACCGGAATGGTTCCAGCGACCCCATGCGGGACCGTCGAGTCAGTCTAGACAACGGCACTGGTGCGCAAACCGGTCAAAACCGGCCGCGGCTAGGAGTCCGGCGTCCAGATCTCCTTGTCGCCCTTTTCCGCGTCCTTTTCGGGCGTCCAGAGTTTGTCCCGGGCCTCGGCCTGTTCGGCCGGGATCGGATCCGCGCGCTCGACCAGCAGGTCGACCGCCCGGCGCATGGCCATGTCCTCGCGGAGAAGCTCGTCACGGCCCGTCTCCTTGGCGTGCTCCAGGGTCTTGGCCACGGCCTTCTCGTCGGGCTCCTCCCCGCCGGGGCCCGCGGCGGCCTCGCGAAGGGCGGTCAGCAGGTCCTCGTCCGAGACCTCGATGGCCTCGGCCTCGACCAGCGCGGCAAGGACGCTCTCGCGGGCAAGGGCCTTCTCGGCCTCCTCCTCGTGCTCGCCCACGAACTCCTCCTCTTCCTTGCCCATCATCTGGAGGTAGGCGGAGGGGTCGAGGCCCTGCTGGCGCAGCCGGCGTGCGGTCTCGGCCCACATGTCGTGCGCCTTGGCGTGAACAAGGTCGTGCGGGATGTCGACCTTCGAGAGCGCCACCGCGGCGTCCACCGCGGCCTCCCGGAACTCCTGGTCGACGCGGGCCTCGTCGTTCTCGCGAAGCTTGCCCTCGATGTCGGAGCGCAGCTCGTCCAGCGAGTCGAACCCGCCGGCCTCGACGGCCAGCTCGTCGTCCATCTCGGGTAGCCGCTTCTCCTTTATCTCCTTGACGGAGGTCTCGAAGACCGCGTCCTTGCCCGCAAGCGCTTCGGCCTGGTACTCCTCGGGGAAGGTGACCTTGACCTCGACGTCGTCGCCGGCCGATGCGCCCACGAGCTGGTCCTCGAAGCCCGGGATCAAGCGGCCGGAGCCCAGCTCGAGCATGAACCCGCGGGCCTCACCGCCCTCGAACGGCTCGCCATCGACCTTGCCCAGGAAGTCCATCACCACGAAGTCGCCCTCGGCGGCTGCCCGCTCGACCGTCTCCAGCGACGCGAGCGATTCGCGCAGGCGGTCCAGCTCGGCGGTCACATGCGCCGGGTCGACCGCCGGCTCCCGGCGTCCGACCTCGAGCTTCGAGAGGTCGCCGAGCTTGGCCACGGGGCGGACACCGACCTCGAAGGAGAACTTGAGCGGCGCACCCTTCTCGGGGAGGTCGGACAGCTCAATCTTTGGATCGCCGACGGTGGCCAGCTTGGCGTCGCTGATCGCCTGTCCGTACCACTCCCCCAGGCCGCGCCGGATGGCGTCGTCCAGGACCGACTCCCGGCCCATGCGCTGGATGACCACCTGAGCCGGCACCTTGCCCTTGCGGAAGCCGGGCATCTTCAGGTCCTTCCCGATCTCGGCCGCGGCGGCGTTCAACTCGCGGTCGAGCGCCTTGGCGTCGACCTCGACCTCCACGCGCACGCGTGAGTCGCCCAGGTCGCTCTTTGTTGTGGTCACTGCAGACATCGGGCGCGCCACGATAGATGATGGTGTTCATGCCCGCCCTCCGCCGCCCCCCTCAAGAACGCCTTGCAGCCTGGCTCTGGACCGGGCCCCTCGGCCATCTGTACGGCGGCCTGACGGACTTCGTGCTCCTGCTCGCCCGCATCCTGGGCGGGCGGCTGCGTGGCGCGTTCGGCCGGCCCCCGGGCTCCCGCTAACCTCCGCGGCCGTGCCCTTTCCGAACGGTTCTCCACCAGCTCGCGTCTGCGTTATCGGCGCAGGCTCGTCGGGCATCGCGGCGTGCCAGGTGCTTCACGCGCGGGGGATCGACTTCGACTGCTTCGAGAAGGGGTCGGCGGTCGGCGGGAACTGGCGCTATCGCAACGACAACGGGATGTCCGCTGCCTACGAGTCGCTGTTCATCAACACCTCGCGCCGGCTCATGGAGTACGCGAGCTACCCGATGCCCGAGCGGCTCCCGGACTACCCGCACCACACACAGATCGCCGCGTACTTCGACGACTACGTGGACCACTTCGGCTTCCGCGACAAGATCCGCTTTCGCACCGAGGTCGCGCGTGTGGAGCGTTCGGCCGGCGATCCGGGCTGGGAGGTCACGACCGACGACGGGACCACCCGGCGCTACTGGGCCGTGCTGGTCGCCAACGGGCATCACTGGAATCCGCGCTGGCCCGATCCGCCGTACCCGGGCGAGTTCCACGGCGAGCAGATCCACGCCCACTCCTACGACACGCCCGAGGGCTACGAGGGCTCGAACGTGCTGGTCCTGGGCATCGGCAACTCGGCAACCGACATAGCCACAGAGACCTCGCGGGTCTCGAACATGACCTACCTGGCGATGCGCCGGGGCGCATACGTGATCCCGAAGTACATCGGCGACAAGCCGCTGGACCAGTCGAACCCGATCCCGGAGATCACCTCGCACCTCCCCTTCCCGCTGCAGCGCTGGCTCTTCCAGCGCAGCGTGAAGTCGATCCACGGGGACATGGAGGCCTACGGACTGCCCAGGCCCGACCACAAGCTGCTCGAGGCCCACCCCACCATCTCGGCCGAGCTGCTCGGGCGGATCGGGCACGGCCGCGTCACCATCAAGCCCAACATCGAGCGACTCGAGGGCGACCGCATCCGCTTCACCGATGGGTCAGTCGAGCTGATCGACCGGATCGTCTACTGCACCGGCTACCGGATCACGTTCCCGTTCCTCTCGCCCGAGATCGTCAACCCCGACCACAACCGGGTCGGGTTCTACCGACGGGTCGCCCATCCGGATCAGGAGGGGCTCTACTTCATCGGGCTGGTCCAGCCACTCGGCGCGATCATGCCCCTGGCCGAGGCCCAGTCCGAATGGGTCGCGGACCTGCTCGAAGGCAAGTCCGCGCTGCCGGAGCCCGCCGATATGCACCGCGACATCGAGCGCGACTGGCAGCGGATGCAGAAGCGCTACGTGCGCTCGGACCGCCACACGATCCAGGTCGACTTCCACCCGCACCTCCGCGAGCTGCAGAAGGCGCGCCGGAGGCGGGCCGGGCGCAGCGTCGCGCTGCCGGCCTGACCCCTGACGCGGCGAGGCCCCCGGCTGGTGCCGGAGGCCTCGTACCGCTCGACTGTGTGACAGGGCTACTTCCCGAACAGGCCTCCGAGCCCGCCGAACCCGTTGCCGCCGCCGAAGATGCCGCCGAGGCCGCCGCTTCCGCCGCCGCCGAGCAGGCCGCCCAGAAGGCCGCCGCCGCCGCCACTTCCGCCGCCGCCCAGCAGGTTGCCGAGCACGCCGTCGAGCAGGCCCTTGACCATGTCGATCACGCCGCTGACCATGCTCAGCATGCCCTCGACGATCGGCCGGACCGAATCCGGAAGCATGTCGAGCATGCCCTTGAACTGATCGAGTGCGCCCTTGGCCTGATCGAACGCCATGTCGATCACGTCGGTCAGGGTGTTCTCGACATCGGTGGGCACACCATCGTCGATCGCGTCGCCGACGTCGGCCACCTGGTTGTCACTGCCGTGGTAGACGCCCGCCAGAAGGTCGGCGATCTGCTTCTGGATGTCGACGGGCAGATTGCCGTCCTCCAGGAGCCCGGCCAGCCTGTCGAACACGACGCCACGGATGGCCATCGCGGTCTCGAGGTGGTTGGCGATGTCTTCCTGCACGTGACCCTTGATCAGGTCGACGATGTCGGCAAACGCGCCGACATTCGAGTCCTCGAGCTTCGTGATCGGCGCGAGTGCGTCGGCCACTGCCTCGTCGTCACCGCTGGCGGCCGCATCCTTCGCGGCGTCGACGGCGTCGTCGGTGGCGCTCACGTTGAGTGCCAGCTGCTTCGCAACGACCTTGTCGTTGCCCTTGTGCGCGGCCTTCTTGACCTTCTTGAGGGCCTTGCGCGCCTCGTTGGCGTGCTTGCGGACCGAGTCGGACGGCTTGGCCATCGCGTAGGACGGCACCACGAGCACTGCGATCGCGGTCAGCATGACCACGATCCTGGAGAGGGGGGACTTCATCAGCACTGCCTCCTTGGTAACTGGGCGGCCTCGCAAGGCGAGGTCCCTGGCTTTGCGCCCCCGCCTCGCGACGGGTTTGCCTTTGTCATGAGGGCGAATCCCTCGGTGATGTAACGCGGGTGGGGCCCCGAAGTAAGGGGCTATCTCAAAAGGTTTCTTTAGGGAAGGAAGGAACTCATGTTTGGGATGAAGCGCTGGACCAGGTCCTGGATCTGGGAGCTGCTTGTGGCGCTGGTGGTGCCTGTACTGGCGCTGCTGCGCGTGCCGCCGGTGACCTTCTCGAGCATTGCGGTGATGCCCGAGGCGTCCAGGGAGGACGTGATCTGCTGCGCCAGCCGGGCGCCGGTGTACTGCTTCACGGTCGCCGTATAGCGGTTGATCAGCTGGTTGAAGTCCGACGAGCTGAAGTTGCCCGCGAGGTAGGCGTTCGAGTACCTGTCGATGAGATCGGCGAGGTCGCCGGCCAGCAGGTCATCCAGGTTCTTGGGCAGGCCGGACTGGTCGTCCTGGCCGGAGTCGGCCACATCGACCTGGTCATCCGCGCCGCCCGAGCCGGACTGGTGATGGTTGGCCTTGCCACCCTGGCCGGAGCTCTTCTCCTGATCGGATCGGCCGGCGTTCGCCGAGTCCTCCTTGACGACTTCCTCCTGTGCCTTGTCCTGATGCTCGTCGGGCTTCGGTGCCTTCCGGAGGGGCGGCGGCTCGTTGGGCACCTGCGCCACGAACTGGATCCGCTCGCGGCGGAGCTCCTTCTTGCTCTTCTCGGGCTTGGGTGCCGGCGGCTCGGGTGGGGTCTTGACCTCCGCGACGCGGGGGCCGGAGTGATGCTTGTGCGCGACGGGCGGCTCGGGCGGAGCCACAAACCCGCTGGGGCCGGCGGGGTGACCAGCGCCGTCGCGGTTCGTGCCGGCGTCCTTCGACACGTAGGCGAAGGTTCCCACGCCCATGCTGGCGGCGACCGCCACGACCGCCGCGGTCTTGGCAGCTCCCGCGGCGCCGGCCATGGAGGAGCCGCCGAGGAACGTTGCGATGCCGCCCGCCTCGCCCGCTGCCGCACCGCCCATCGCCGCCTTGAGCGCTGCGGCTGCGGTGGTCGCGGGAACCACCGGCACGAACGCCGCGAGGTCGCGGCGACGGGTCACGATGGAGGACCGGAAGCCCGAGCATGAGCTGCAGGTCTCGAGGTGGGCCCGGACCTGGCGGCCGCGAAGCTGCCGGCCATCCCGCTCGGAGACGAGCGTGCGGACCGACTCGCATTCCATGTCGCGCCCGCCCTGGACGTCGACCAACGCGACCCGCGCCTCGTGCACGCTCTGCTTCGCGGCGCCGGCGGACGTGCCCAGGGCTGCGCCGATCTCCTGGTAGTCGAGGCCATTGAGCTCGCGCATGAGCAGCGCCCCGCGCTGGCGCTCGGACAGCCGGCCGACGTCGGCCATCAGCTCGCGCAGGCGCTCGCGCGTGGCGGAGTCCAGGGCCATGTCCGAGCCGACCACTCCGGAAGCCGCCTCCAGCGCGGCGACGGGCCGGCGCTGGCGCAGGACCGAGATCGATTCGTTGTGCGCGATCTTGTAGAGCCAGGGCTTCATCCGGATCGACCTGATCTCGCCCTGAAGGCTCCTGAACGCCGAGAGCATGGTGTTCTGAAGCGCGTCGGCCGCGTCCTCGGGAGAGCCCACGATCGACCGGCAGTACCGGTAGAGCTGCCCGTGGTAGCGCTGGTAGATGGTGGTGAACGCCAGCGAATCACCGCCGGCGGCAAGTCGTGCCAGCCGCTCGTCGCTCAGAAGGCTCAGCACAATCACGTGTGGACGCACGGATTGGTGAGCCGAGGAGGCCGCTTCCCTCATGCGCCCTCTATCGGATGATCGGCTACATCCCTGTAGCCCGGCTAACGCTGTGCTGTCAGGCGGGAAGCGGCGAGCCGGCCAAGAGGAAGAACCACGCCAGGTAGATGCCCCCGGCTATCACGACGCTGGCGACCATCACGCCCTCGAGAACCGTCGTGGAATTCGAGTTGCGCGTGTCCGTCACGCCACGCCGGTAGGCCGGTGCGATCCGGCGGCCTCCGGGCCTGCGCGTCACACGTGCGTGCAGCCGGTCAAGGCGCCCGAGCTCCGACCCGACCAGGACCATCGCCAGCGGCACGCTGAACAGCGCCAGGATGACTCCCGCGCTGGAAGAGCCGGTGATCAGCGAAGCGAGCCAGAGGCAGACGAGCGGCACGAGGGTGAACAGCGACACCGCGCCGAGGACCATGCCGGCGACGATTGCGTAGCCGGCCCAGACGCGTCCCGCGCCGATGGCCTGCGGAGCGGCGATCCGGGCCTGTTCCTGTACACGAGGCGTCCCTGCCTGCGATTGCATCTGAGAGTTGGAGACTGCCGCGTGTGAGTTCATGGCGCGCAGTCTGCCCCGCTGCCGCGGGGCCGGGTGTGACAGTTGTCACTTGCCGGCGATGTGGCTCAGGAGGCGCTGTCGACCCACTCGCGGATGAGCTCGCTGAAAGCGAGGGCCGCAGCCGCGACTAGGCCGAACACGAGGATCATGAGAGGACCACCAGTGCGATGACGCCGAAGACCAGGAGGGCGACCCAGCAGATGAGGACCTCACCGTCGACCGACTCCGACAGTTCCTTCCACCGTGTCCGCAGTTCCTCCACACCTTGGGTATCGGCCCGAGTCCCCGCCCCGCTTTAGGAATTGCGTGTTAAGAAGTCCGCGAGAAGGCGCTTTTAGGCCAGGAAAATCGACCCGTCGCGGATCACGACGGGAAAGGTGGAGAGCGCCCTGCGGCCGGCGGTGTTGCGCACGACCCCGCCCAGGGGCTTGAATGCTCCCTGCGGGCCGCGCATCATCTTGCCGTTGGAGACGTCGTAACGGGCGCCGTGCCACGGGCATTCCAGGCAGCCATCCTCAGCCACGTGCCCCTCGCCCAGCGGCGCGAACAGGTGCCGGCAGCGGTTGGACACCGCGAACGGCTCGCCGCCGGACATGCCGACGGCCAGAGCTCCATGCTCCTCGGTCTCGACAACGGTGACCCCGGATTCCCCGAGGTCGGCTACCGCCACCAGAGCATGATCGGAGGACATACGAGCGACATCCTATTCCGGTCCGTGCTGCCCCCGGGAGAGGAAACGCCGAGAAACCAGGGCGCTATCAGCTGGGCAGAGGCGATCCTGCAAACAGAAAGAACCAGACCGAGTCCACCGCCAAGGCGATCATGACTGCGGCCACCATCACGCGGTCCAGCACGCTGGTCGGGCGATTGAAGTTCGTATCGGTGAGCCCGCGTCGGTATGCCGGGGCGACGCGGGGCCCGCGATCCCAGGCCGTCACCCGTACATAGAGGTTGTCCAGACGGACGAGCTGCGAACCGAAAGCGATCATGGCGACGGGAACGCTGACCAGCGCCGCGAGGATGCCCGCCACCTGCGAGCTCGTCAGCATCGAGGCAACCCACAGACATACCAGCGGCACCACCGTGAACATCGAAGCGGCACCGACGACCATTGCGAGAATCACCGCACAGCCTGCGGGTCCCGGCAGGCGGAACTTGGGGCGCGGCGGAGGTGGAGACTCAGTCCACTCCAGAACCGGCTCGCCCGGGGCCGGGCGGTTCTGATCGTTTGCCTTGGCGATTCTCTGCATGCGCTGGAGTCTCAGTCCCGGCGGTCGACCCGTGTGTGAGACGGGTCACA
>JAXDIE010000041.1:0-51087 GCA_034664165.1 Thermoleophilaceae bacterium
GCAGGAATGGCGACATGCTCGGCGACACGAAGGCCCGCTGCGGAGACCCGGCCATGGCGGCATCGGCCAGGCGGCCGAAGGCCTCGTCGTCGCGGGCGTGGTGAAGGTGTTGGCGGAGGCTCTTGGGCATGCAGAAGGACCGCGCAGGGGCGCGGCCGTCTGTCATCCCATATTAGGCAGGAGGTACAACCAGCCGGTCAACGGCCTCGACGGCGCGCTCGATCAGGTCGGCAACCTGATCCTTCGGCTCGTCAAACCGGCCCAGCACGTGCGCGGACACAGTCTTCGGATCGGTGGCGCCGGGGCGGCCCACGCCGATCCGGACGCGGTGGAACTCAGGGCCGCCAAACGCCGCGCTGAGCGACTTCAGCCCGTTGTGGCCCGCAAGCCCGCCGCCCAGCCTGACCTGGATCTCCCCGAATGGCAGGTCGATCTCGTCGTGGAGCACCAGGACGTGATCGAGGGGCACCCCCGTGGCCCCGCGGGCGGGTCCGGCCGACTTGCCGGACTCGTTCATGAAGGTCTGGGGCAGGAGGATGCCGACGCGCGGGCCCCCCGGCCCGGTGCGGCCGTCGGTGTACAGGCCGCCGTAACGCTTGGTGGCCTTTGGAAGCCCCCAGCGGGCGCCAAGAGCGGCGGCCACTTCGAAGCCGATGTTGTGACGCGTGCGGGCGTATCGCTCGCCCGGGTTGCCCAGGCCCACGATCAGCCAGTCGACCGGTCCGCCTCCACCGCCACCACCACGGGCGCGGCGCCTTCTGAGGAAGCTCAGGACTCCTCGGCGGAGTCGCCGCCGCCGTCGCCATCGCCAGAGTCGCCGTCGCCGGAGTCGCCGTCCGCATCGCCGGCGTCGCCCTCGATGGGCTCTCCGTCCTCGCCGATCAACTCGGGGTCTTCCTCGACCGTCTCGGGCTCCTCGACCTTGGACGGAGGAGTGATCGTCGCGATCACCGTCTCCTCGAGGTCGTCGAGCAGGGTCACGGTCGACGGCGCCGTGACCTCGGAAAGAGTCATCGTTGCGAGCATCTCCATCTCGGAGACGTCGACCACGATCGACTCGGGAATATCGGTGGGAAGGGCTTCGATGTTCAACTCGCGCGTGATCTGCTCAAGCACGCCGCCTTCCTTGACCCCTGGCGCGTTGTCGGCGCCCTCGAGCTCGATCGCGACAGTCGACTGGATCTTCTCCAGGAGGTTCACCTGAAGAAGGTCGATGTGCATGACCTCGCCGCGGACCGGATGCAGCTGGCGGTCCTTGACGATTACAGGGATGTCCTTGCCGTCAACGGTGATGTCGAGAACCGCCGAGCCGCCGTGGAGCACCTTGTAGAGCTCCCGGTTGTTGACCTTGAAGGCCATTGGATCGCCCTCGCCGCCGTAGATGATCCCGGGGACGAGGCCGTCGCGGCGCAGGCGCCGGGTGGCGCGGGAGCCGCGCTCGGAGCGCTCATCGACGGTCAGCTTGGGACGGGTTGAAGTAGCCATGGGCAGCGGTCGAGGGTAGCAAGCAGCGGGCCTTCAGGTACTCCGGCGATCAGGCCAAGCAGGGCAAGGACGCAGGGAGCGACGCGTGCTCTGCACGCGAGCGACCGAGGACACAGCCATGCGCCGGTCTGTTCGCCGGAGCTAGAACAGTTGGTTCTCGCCGGCGAAGATCTCGGACACGGAGTCGTCGGTGAAGATCCGGCGAACCGAGTCGGTGAGGATGTCGGCGCTGGTGAGCACCTGGATCAAGTCGGGTGCACCGGCCCTGAGGGGGACCGTGTCGGTGACGACGATGCTCTTGAGGTCCGATGCGCCCAGGGTCTCGTAGGCGGCGCCGGAGAACAGGCCGTGCGTCGCAACCGCGTGCACCTCGGATGCGCCCTCGTCGAGGACCGTGCGCGCGGCCGCCGACAGGGTGCCGCCCGTGTCGATGATGTCGTCGACGATCACGGCCTTCTTGCCCTTGACGTCACCGATGACATACCCGATCTCGGCGACCTGCTGGGCGGGCCGTTCCTTCTCGAGCAGCGCGTACGGAGCGCCGATCTTCTGGGCGAACTTGCGCGTGAGCTTCACGCGGCCGGCGTCCGGGGAGATGATCACGAGGTCCTCGCCGGACCCGCCGATCTGGTCGCGCACGTACTGGGTGAGCACAGGCATGGCGGTCATGTGGTCGACGGGCTTGGAGAAGAAACCCTGCATCTGGCCGGCGTGCAGGTCCATGGTGAGCATGCGGTCGATGCCCGCGGTCTCGAGCATCTTCGCCACGAGCCGGGCGGTGATGGGCTCACGGGGAGCCGACTTCTTGTCCTGGCGCGAGTAGCCGTACCAGGGGCAGACGGCGATCACGCGGTGCGCCGATGCGCCCACTGCTGCCTCGACCATGACGAGCAGCTCCATGAGTGCGTCGTTCACGGTCATCTGCGCGTCCTCGTTTCCGCACGTCGACTGCACGATGAACATGTCGGCTCCGCGGATCGACTCCTTGTAGCGGCAGTAGACCTCGCCATCGGTGAAGGTCTTCAGGCCCGCGTCGGTCAGGCCGACACCCAGGCGGTCACCGATCTTGGTGCCCAGCTCCTGGCTTGCCCGGCCGGCCACGACCATGAGCCGCTTGCCGTAGCCGATTGGCAGGCTGGTACGCGGCGCCGTGGATGGCCCCTGTTCGATTCCGGCGTCGCCGGTCTCCTGCGTTACGTCGACGCTCATTCAGCTCGTTCCTTGCGGACCTTCTCCGAGTAGCCCTCCACATTGCGCTGCTCGGGGCGGCTGATTCCGAGGGCGCCATCGGGCACGTCCTCGGTGATCACCGACCCAGCGCCAGTGTACGCGTCGTCCCCGATGGCCACCGGGGCAACAAGCGATGTGTGGACGCCTGTGCGGGCGCCCTTGCCGATCTTGGTGCGGTGCTTGTCGAAGCCGTCGTAGTTGGCGGTGATGTTGCCCGCGGCAACGTTGGCGCCCTCTCCGACGTCGGCGTCGCCTATGTATGAGAGGTGGGGCATCTTGGCCCCCGCGCCGATCACGGAGTTCTTGACCTCGACGAACGTGCCCACCTTGGCGCCCTCGCCGATGTCGGCGTCGGGGCGCAGATAGGCGAACGGGCCCACGCTTGCGCCTGCGGCCACGCGGCACCTGATCAGGTGGGACTGGATGATGGTCGCGCCCTCGCCGATCTCGGAGTCCTGGATGCTGGTGTGAGGGCCGATGCGCGCGCCGGGACCGATCGAGGTCGCGCCGGTGAGCACCACGCCGGCTCCGATCTCGGCGTCCTGCCCTATCTCGACACCGGCGTCGATCACCACCGAATCCGGCAGCGCGAAGCTCACCCCGTTCATGGCGTGGCGTTCGAGGATCCGGGCCCGGGCCACAGTCTCAACGTCCATCAGGCCGGAGCGGGTGTTCACGCCGATCGCGCTGGAGGTGTCGTCGGTGAGATGGGTGTCGACCGTCAGACCGCGCTCCTTCATCAGCGCGAAGACGGCAGTGAGATAGCGCTCCCCGCCCTCCTCGCTGACCTCCCCCAGTAGATCGAAGAGGGGCTCGGAGTCGAAGGCGTAGCTGCCGATGTTGATCTCCCGGATCGCGAGCTGCTCCGGTGTGAGCCCCTCGGTGGACTTGGTCTCGAGGATGGTGCCGAACGACCCGTCCGGCTCGCGGACGATCCGGCCGTAGCCGGCGGGGTCCAGCTTGTCGGTGGTCAGGATCGTGGCCGCCGCGCCCGACTGCGCGTGCACCGCGACCATCTCGGCGATCAACTCGGAGTCGATCAGCGGGTGATCGCCGGAGAGGGTGACGACCGTATCGGCATCGCCTATGTGGTCGCGGGCCGCGAGGACCGCCGAGCCGGTGCCCTCGCCCTCGACCTGCTCGACCACGGTCACATCATCCGGAAGGCCCTCGGCCACACCGTCGCCCGGGCGGGTGATGCAGATGACCTCGCCGGCGCCCGCCTCGCGGGCTGCGGCGATGACCCACTCGACCATCGGCCGGCCGCAGACGGGGTGGAGGACCTTGGGGACGGAGGACCGCATGCGCGTACCGCGGCCCGCCGCCATGATCAGGACGGTCGGCTTGGCGCTCATGGCCTGAGGGTACTTGCCCCGGTCGCGGGCCTATCCTCATAAGGCGTTGGGGAGTGGTCTAACGGCAAGACGCAGGCCTTTGGCGCCTTGAAATTCGGGTTCGAATCCTGACTCCCCAGCTTTCAGTCCCCGCTGTCCTTCCGCACGCGCCCGCCCTTCGTGCCGGGCTCCGTCGCCGGGCCGTGCGGGGGTGCGATGCCCAGCACGCGCATGGTCTTGAGGCCCAGGCTCAGGCGCTCGCGGCCGTCCGATGAGCTCACGTCGAGGCCGGTGATGTCGCGGGCCCGCTCGAGGCGGTAGCGGATGGTGTGGCGGTGGGTGAAGAGCTGCTCGGCCGAGTTGGCGATGCTGCCGTCGTTGTCCAGGAAGGTCTCGAGGGTGCGCAGCAGCTCGGTCTCGTACTCGTCGTCGTAGGCGACCAGCGCCGCCACCGTCTCGTCGTAGAAGCGCTGAAGCTCCAGCGGGTCCTCGCTCATGGCGGGCAGCAGGAGCCGGTAGGCGCCTGTGTCCTCGAAGGCCAGCAGGCTGTCGCCCTGGGCCTCGGCCACGTTGGCCGCCAGCAGGGCCTCCCGCCCTGCGCGATGGAGGTCGGCAGGGTCAAGGGCCGGCCGGCTCATGGACACAGCGAGGGCGAACCCGGGGGATGACTCCTCGAGCTCGCGCAGGACGGAGTGCCCGGTGCGGTTGATCAGGTCGACGTCGGCGCCCGGCAGGATCACGACCAGGTCGTCGTCGCGCCCGTCATCGGCCCGCTCCTTGGCGATCGCCAACGGGACCCTCGCGACCAGCGCCGAGCGTTCCAGGGCCCGTGCGCCGCGCTCGACCACCAGCATCACGCGCCCGCGCCAGTCGCCCTGCTCGGGGTGCTGCGGCCGTGCCCTGACGGCGATCACGCCGCCGCCGCCCGACAGATCGGCGCCGAGCTCCATCCCCCGCGCCACGATGTTCTCGCGGTCGGTGGCGCGCCTGGTCAGGACATCTGTCAGAAGGTCCCGCACTGCCGCGTCGCTCTCGCGCTCCGGCGCCCGCGTGCGGTCGGCCTCGATGGCCACCAGCATCGCCGCCATCCGGAGCAGGGTGTCCGAGGGAGCCTCAGCGTGGGGCAGATACCTCATGCGCCCGATCTCGACGTCGGCCACCCGGAGGTCGACGTCCTCGGCGCCCTGGCCGTCGGCCATCACGGCCCGCTCGTCTTCCGGCGAGCGGCACGCGACCGCCAGGATCGAGCTCGATGAATCGATGACCACCACGCTGCTGGCCAGCGCACGCGACGCGGCGCGGACCACCTCGGGCAATCCGGCCCCGGCCTCGACCGCCGCCGAGAGCTCCGAGATCCCTTCAAGGGACGGGACTTCAGCGGACGCAGGGCGCCCGCGTGGCGATGCGCTCATGGCGCCTATCCGAAGCCCTCGTAGAAGTAGACGACCGCCAAGCCCACGCCAAGGCCGATGAACACGAGGCTCGTGAGGATGAAGAGCGACAGGAATGCAGCGGCCGCGCGCTCCCACATGCGGTCGTAGGACCCGACCGCCGGGACGAGGATGAACGCGACGTATCCGGCCAGCGCGATGCCGGCGGATGCGAACACGAGCAGGTTGGCGAGATTCAGCTCCATGGGTGGAAATCCCCGAGGCGGGTCAATTTTGCCGCAAACGGGCGACGACGGCCTGCGCCATCCCCGAATCGGCCAGCTCCGCGGCGGCTCGCCCGGCTTCGGCCTCTCCGTCGAAAACGCCGAAGCACGTGGGGCCGGAGCCCGTGACCTGGGCTCCGAGCGCACCCACCGACTCGAGCGCCTCCAGGGTGGCGACCAGCCCGGGCCGCAGCGAAAGGGCAGCGGGCTCGAGGTCGTTTTCCATCGCGGCGGCCAGGATCGGAAGAGGCGCCGCGGCCACTGCACGCAGCACGTCCAGGTCCAACCGTCGCCGTGGCGACCCGAGCCTGTCGGCCTCGGCGAACACCTGGCCCGTGGCCAGCCCATCCGGGCTCGGCACCAGGACGAAGGCCATCGCGGGGAGGTTGATCGGCTCCACCCTGTCCCCCGCCCCGGCCACCAGCGCGCTGGCAGGCTCGATCTGGCTCGGCACATCGGAGCCGATCTGCAGTGCCATCGCCCTGAGGCCGGCGGGGCCCAGGGGGCTCCCCGCCAGGCGGTCGGCCGCCCGCAGCACGGCTGCGGCGTCGGCGCTGCCACCCGCCATGCCGGCGGCGATGGGGATGCGCTTCTCGATCACGACCCTGAGCCGGGGCAGCTCGGTGCCGCTGGCACTCTCGTAGGCCTCGAGCGCGACCTGGCAGAGGTTGGGGCCCTCGACCCCTTCGCAGATGACCTCATGCGCCGGGCCGTCGTGCGGCTCGACCGTGATCTGATCCTCGAGGTCGATCGAGGCGAACAGCGACCCGACCTCGTGCAGGCCGTCAAGGCGCGTCGGGCCCACCTGAAGGACCAGGTTGACCTTGGCCGGGGCGCGCTCGGTGATCAACGCGCCACCCCGGCCGCGACGAGCGGAGCCAAGAGGGCATCGCCCAGCACATCTGCAAGCTCGGCGAACTGCGAGGCCGACAGACGCTCGGCCCGCGAGTCGGCGGGCAGGCCCATGGCCACGAGCGCGTCGCGGGCGCGCTCGCGCAAGCCCTCCGGCGCGCCCGCGGCCAGTGCCAGGGAGCCCCCGAGGGCCTTGCGGCGATGGCCGAAGGCGCCATGGATCAGCGCGACAACCGGATCGCCCGGCGGCGGCCCGTTGCGCCGCATCAGCACCAGGGCAGACCCAACCCGCGGGCGCGGAAGGAAGACCCCGGCGCCGACCGGCCGCAGCAACTTGACCTGGCAGGCCAGCTGCGCGATGGCCGAAGTGGCGCCGTAGGTCCGCGACCCTGGCGGGGCAGCCAGCCGATCGGCCACCTCGCGCTGGACCATGGCCACCCACATCCCGATCTGCGGGCTCTCCCGGATGGTCCGGATGAGCACGGTGGCTGCGACGCCATAGGGCAGGTTGGCCACCACCTTGTCCGGAGTGGGGTCCAAGGCGGCCAGGTCGAGCTTCACGGCGTCGGCCATGTGCAGCGTCGCATTCGGGAACGGGCCCAGCGCCTGCTCGAGCGGCGGGCGAAGCCTCTCGTCGAGCTCCACGACGTGCAGGTGGCCCACGCGCGGGGCCAGGTACTCCGACAGCACACCGAGGCCCCCGCCGACCTCGAGCACGGTGTCGGCCAGATCAAGCTCCGCCGCCCGGCCGATCACCTCAAGGACGTTGTCGTCGACCAGGAAGTTCTGGCCGAGCTCGCGGTTGGGACGGATGTCGAACTCGCGCATCCGGCGGCGGCTTGCCTGCCCGGGGCCCGGCTCCGCGGCCGTGTCCATCACCAGCCGAAGACGCGCGCCGCGTTCTTCTCCACCGCCTGCTCGAGCTCCAGGTAGCCGACTCCCCGGAGATCGGCGACAAACTCGGCGGTTGCCACCACGTTTGCCGGCTCATTCGGCTTGCCCCGCACGGGCTGGGGCGACAGGTAGGGGGAATCGGTCTCGACCAACAGGAGCTCCTCGGGGACCTGCCGGGCCGCCTCGTGAAGCTCACGGTTCTTGGGGTAGGTCACGTTGCCCGCGAAGGAGCACATGTAGCCGTGTTCGACGCACTCGGCCACGCGATCGGGGGCCGAGAAGCAGTGCAGGATCACGGTGAGGCCCTCGGCGCGCTCCGCGAGGATCGCGAAGGTGTCCTCCTCGGCCTCGCGCGTGTGGACCACCAACGGCAGGCCGAGCTTGCGGGCCAGGTCGATCTGGGCCTCGAACGCTCGCCGCTGATCCTCGCGGGGAGCGTGCTCGCGAAAGTAGTCGAGGCCCGTCTCGCCAATCGCGCGGGCGCGGGGATCGGCAGCGGCGCGCTCGATCTCCTCGACGCCCGCCTCGTCGAAGCCCTCGGCGTTGTGCGGGTGGCGGCCGACGATGGCCACGACCTGCTCGTGGGCGTTGGCCAGCTCCAGCGCGTTGGCGATCGTCGCGCCGTCCATTCCGACCGTCGCGATCCTGTTGACCCCGACCGCCATTGCCGCTGCCACCAGCTCCGCCGGGTCGGCCTTGCAGCGGTCCAGATGGCAGTGGGTGTCGATCATCCGGCGTCCTCGGCCTCGACCCGGGGGAAGAGCGGCTCCAGCGCAGCAACGGTGCCCCCTGGTGAAGCGCCGAACACCGCGGCGGCCAGCTCGCGGCGGTCCTCGCCGATGGCCGTGAGCAGCGTGTCGGTGGTGGCCGGCATGAACGCGTGGAGCAGCAGTGAAACGACCCGAAGGCCCTCCACCAGGCCGCGGAGGATCGCGTCGAGGTCGGCGGCGCGCTCAGGGTCTTTCGCGAGCTTCCACGGCTCCTGCGACTGGACGAACCCGTTTAGCCAGCGGACCCGGAGCCAGATGTCCTCCAGCGCGCCACTCAGGTCGACCGAGTCGATGCGCGCAGAGACGGCCTCGAGCAGGCCGTCGAACTGCTCGGCCACGGCGGCCGGCGGGTCGACGTCCGGGAGCACGCCCTCGCGATAGCGGGCGACCATGGCCAGCGAGCGGCTGGCCAGGTTGCCGTAGTCGTTAGCCAGCTCCGTGCTGTAGCGGGCCTCGAACCCCTCGGGCGACACCGAACCATCGCTGCCGAAGGCGACCTCGCGCAGGAGGTAGAAGCGGAGCGCGTCGGCGCCGTAGAGCTCGGCGATCCGGAACGGGTCCATGGTGTTCCCGAGCGACTTGGACATCTTGTGCTCGTCCATCAGGAGGTAGCCGTGGATGTAGAGGCGGGCGGGGACCTCGAGGCCGGCAGCCATGAGCAGCGCCGGCCAGTAGACGGCGTGGAACTTGAGGATGTCCTTGGCCAGGATCTGCACCGAAGGCGGCCAGAACTCCTCGGTGAGGTCCTCACCCTCGCGCGCGTAGGTCAGCGCGGTTCGGTAGTTCAGAAGGGCGTCGAACCACACGTAGAACACGTGGTCCTGATCCCACGGCACCGGCACGCCCCACTTGATGTTGCGGCGGCTCAGTGACACATCCCGGAGGCCTGAGCGGATGAACGAGAGCGCCTCGTTGAAGCGGATCTTCGGAAGCACCCACTCCGGGTTGTCCTCGTAGAGCTGCTCCAGCCGCTCCTGGAAGGTCGAGAGCTTGAAGAAGTAGTTGTCCTCCTTCTGCTGGACCAGCTCGATCAGGTGGATCGGGCAGCGGTTGCCCTCGAGGATCTCGGTCTCTGTCTTGAAGTCGGCGCAACGGGGGCAGTAGGGGCCCTCATATGAGCCGAACTCCACGTGCCCGGCGTCGTAGACGCGCTGCAGGACCTCCTGCACCGCGGCGATGTGCTCGGGATCCGTGGTCCGGATGAAGAAGTCGTTGGTCACACCGAGGGTCGCGGCGAGCTCACGGAATCGGGGCGCATTGCGATCGCCGAGCTCACGTGGCGTGATGCCCTCCTTCTCTGCTGCGTTGGCAACCGGCTCGCCGTGCTCGTCGGTGCCGGTCAGGAAGAAGACGTCCTCCCCGCGCTGGCGCATGTGGCGCGCAAGCACGTCGGCGGCCACGGTGGAATAGGCGTGCCCCATGTGGGGCGCACCGTTCACGTAGTAGATCGGCGTTGTGACGTAGTAACCCACCGTCGGGCGATGCTACTGACGGCGCGCCGCGGGACAGGCGCGCCAAGGCATGTGGAGAGCAACAGCAGCGCCACGCCTGCCACCACCGGTCCCGGGTCAGTCCCGGTGTGGGCCGAGGCCGGGCGCGCGGGCGCCACGAACGGCGCGGGCGGCACCGGCGCGCGCCTGGCCACCGGGCCCAGCGGAGGAATTGCCGGAGCGCCGCCCTGCAGCGGGCCGAGAAAGCCGAGGGGGTCGAGGTAGCCGTCGCGCCGAGACGTCCTTCGCACTCCGAAGTGCAGGTGGGGCCGCGGCGATGACGGCCGCCCCGACACACCCGTGAAGCCGACCCGGTCCCCTTCCGCGACCACATCGCCATCCGACACCGTCGTGCCCGACAGATGGAGGTAGGAGGTGCTGAGGCGGCCGCGGGCCACGTCGATCGCGACCGTCAGCCCGGAGTCGCCCGCGCCGCCGGCGAACGTGACCCGGCCCGCGGCTGCCGCCACGACCGGGGTGCCCACGGGAGCGGCGATGTCGATTCCCCTGTGTGCCCCTGATTCGAACCGCTTACCGCCATAGTCGAAGGCGGTGATCACCCGCCCCTGCACGGGCCAGGTCCAGCCCGGCGCTGCCTGGGCCAGCCCCGGGAGGGAGGCCAGAACCAGGGTCACCAGGACGATCGCGCGGATCATGAGATCGAACCTAGGCGCCGCAGCCCGCCCTGGAAGGCGCCCTCCGGGGAACGCCCGCCGCTCGTCACCGGCCCGTCACAGAGCCGTCACACCCAGGTTGTCCCCCGGCGCTAACCCGGTTGGGGGCCTTTGGCCGGGCAGGCCATAGCTTGCCCGCACACTGGCGGTTCCAATGGTCCTATGAGCAGATTGAAGCCGGCAGACGACCTTCGTCACGACATCTCGGGCTCGGACCACGGGCGCGAGAGCCTCTTCTGGGTTCTGCCCCTGCCAGACCACGACCTCCTGCTCCTGGCCTACGCCTGGATCAACTCCGACGGGACCTGCGGGCGGTTCGTGATCCTCGGAGGCCAGGACGCCTCCAAGCCGGTCTTCATGGACATGAAGGACGGCCTGGAGCTCGGAGGCGACGACTTCGACGACTGCGACTTCGGGGGCCTGGCGATCAAGCTGCCCGAGCTGATGACGCGCTCCGAGCTTCGCTTCGAAGGGGAAGGCCTGGCCTTCGACCTGGCCTTCGACGCCATCCACGAGCCGTTCTCCTACCACGACAACCCCGACGGCTGCCCGCCCTGGCTGGCCGATGACCGCTACGAGCAGTCGGTGACCGTCACCGGGACGCTGACGCTCCCGGACCGGGAGCTCGCGCTCGACACGACGGCCCACCGCGACCACTCGTGGGGAACGCGCGACTGGGAGGTCCTCCACCAGTGGAAGTGGATCAACGTGCAGGCCGGCTCGGAGACGACCGTGAACGCCTACACAAACGTGATCCTGGGCGACCTGACAGTCAACGGCTACCTCTACAGGGACGGTCGCGTGGTGCCGCTGGTCGAGGTCGACGTGAAGACAGACTTCGGGCCTGCCTACGTGCAGCAGGGCATCACGGCGACGTTCGTCGATGCCGAGGGTCGCCGCGCCGAGCTCCGCGGAGCGCGGAACAGCGCGGTGCACCTGGACTTCGGGCCGGTCTTCGTCAACGAGACTGGCTGCAGCGGCGAACTCGACGGACAACGGGTCCCGTTCCTCTTCGAGATCGGATGGGAGCCGGAATACATCAAGCGGCTAATGAGCCGGGAGGCAAGCGGATGAGCGACACAGGGTTTGAATTGATCGGCACAGGGCTGAGCGTGTTCCTGGGGGACCAGGAGGTCGAGGGGCCCGTCGTCTGGCTTGACACGCCGGCGGCCGTCATCGAGTTCGTGTCGCGCGATTCCGTGGCCGATTCGATCGTCCTCGCCCGCGGCGGCACCACCACCTTCCTGACCCCCGCCCTCACCGCCGGGGTGAAGGGTGTCGTGACGCTCCAGGGCCACCCCGAGAGCCACCTGGGAATCCTCTCCCGCGAGTACGGGATCCCGTGCGTGATGGGTGTGGGCTTCAGCGCCGGGATCCAGACCGATCGTGGCGAGACCATTCCGCCGGCCGGCGCCATCCTGCGCCTGGACACGACCGAGTCCGAGGGGCGTGTCCTGATCGAGGAGGGCGCCGAGCTGGAGGCCGCCCCCACGGCCGACCCGGATGACGCAGCGGCCGCGGCCGCCCAGCAGGAGCAGATCCAGCTGCTGCTGACCAGGTACCGCGGCGAGATCCCCCACGGCAGCGAGGGCGACCGCGAGATGCGATCGGGTTTCAAGACCTCCGTGATGGAGCTCAGCCGCGAGAACGTGGACGGGGACCTGGGAATCGAAGAGGCCAACGAGCTCATGGAGTACATGGGCTGGAACGGCTGGGACTTCCTGGCCCAGAGGGCGACCGAGGGCGAGTCAGGCCTGATCCCCCGCCAGGAGTACGAGACCCTTGGCTGCGTCAACGCCTGGCAGCGCTGGCCCGAGTTCTTCGAGTTGATCACCGACGCCGTCGGAGTCGACGGCCTGATCGAGATCGGCGGCACGTCGCGGCGCGAGGTCGGGAGCAAGGCGAACCTGCTGCACACATGGTGCACCGGCTTCATCCCCTCGTTCGGGCGGGGCGTGCTGGTGGACCTGGGCGTCGAGGCTCCGGAGGCAGGCGCCGTGAAGATCCGCAGCGCCCTGCAGTTCATGAGGCGCCTGTACATGGGCATCTGGGACGGCGGGCCGATGCTCACGTCGATGCGCGACTACAAGGCGCCGCTCCTGGACGACGAGTGGATCACCCGCTTCCAGGACGAGAGCTCGGGGCCGGCCGACCCGGATGAGAAGACGCTGCTCCAGAAGTTCAACGCCACCACCGAGCTGATGGGCTTCCTCCTGCACTTCGACAACCGCTCCGGCCTGGCCGACTCGGGCCCCTACCCCCTGCCCGGCGGCGGCTTCATGATCGTCCGGGACCATTTCCTGAACGACCCGATGTACCACTGGCACGACGTGGCCGAGGGCCTGCCCCACGCCATCACCCAGGCGATGGTCTTCGAGCCCGACGAGGAGATCAACCTGGCGCTGATGGACGGCGCCACGCTGTTCACCAAGCCGGCCAACTACCTGAAGCACCTGAAGTCGATGAGCGTCTACGTCCGTGACACGAAGGACACGCCGATCTCTGACCTGCGCAAGGCCGACCACGCCGAGATGCAGCAGATCATCGACCGTTGCGATGAGGGCAGCTCGCGCCTGTACAAGCGGATCGCCTCCATGCCCAAGCGCGACAAGATCATGGCCGGGGCGCAGGTCTACTACGCGGAGTTCGTGGCCCCGTTCGCCCGCCTGGCCGGGGTCTGGGACCAGATGGTCGACGAGCACGACTTCTTCGAGCTGGACCCGGTCACATCGCAGGCCTATTACAAGCTGATCGCCGGGGGCGCCGCGGCCGAGATGATGCCCCGGCTGTTCCTGATGGGAACCGGAAACCCGCCGCTGCAGTCCGAGCCCGATGTCGACACCGAGGCCGTCTACCCCGCGATCCACCGCCTTGCCCTGCGGGGCAGCCTCCCCGAGGTCGAGGGCGCTGCCGAGCTCGAGGGCGCCGGGCTGATCGTCTCGACCCCCGCCGGCGCTCTGCTCACCGAGCAGGGCCACGCCCTCCACAGCCGGCTGCTGGACGCGGAGCGCGCAGCGCTGGACCTGGAACAGCTGGGTTCGATCTACGAGCGATTCCTCGCGGCCAACTCGCCGATGAAGGCGGCCAGCTCGCGCTGGCAGATCCTGGCCGAGGACGACGACGCGCGCTTCGAGCTACTGGGCGAGCTGGGTGACCTGGTCGAGCGCGTACAGCCCGTCTTGGACCGGACCGCCGAGGCACTCCCGCGCTTCGCCGACCATCGCGGGCGCCTGGAGGCCGCCTTCACCAAGGCCGAGGAGGGCGATCACGACTACGTGACCGCGCCCGGGGTCGAGTCGGTCCACACCGTCTGGATGGAGATCCACGAGGACTACCTCCAGACCCTTGGCCGCAGCCGCGAAGAGGAAGGCAGCTACTGATGGCCGGCCCCCTCTGCTTCGCCCTGAGCGATGCCCCGGCGCCCGACCGCGCGCTGCTCGGGGGCAAGGGCGCGGGACTCGTCGAGATGTCCGGCCTTGGGCTGCCGGTGCCGCCTGCGTTCATCATCGGCACCCCCTGCGGACACGCGTACCTGGCTCAGGGCGCGCTGCCGGCGCAGCTCCACGACGAGCTTGGTGCCCAGCTCGAGGCGCTCGAGAAGGCGAGCGGCCTGGGCTTTGGCGACGACGACCGGCCGATGCTCGTGTCGGTGCGCTCGGGCGCGCCGGTCTCGATGCCGGGGATGATGGACACGGTCCTGAACGTGGGCCTCACCGAGAGGAACCTGGCGGCCCTGGGACGGGACACCGGCGACGAGGGCTTCGCCCACTCCTGCTTCGAACGTCTGCTCGAGAGCTTCGCCACCACCGTCCGCGGGATCTCGCGGGGCGTGGTGGAGGAGGCCCTCCTGGATCTGGATGCCGGTGCCGGCGCCCAGGAGCGCTGCGCGGCACTGCTCGGCCTGATCGAGGCGGAGTCCGGCAGCCCGCTGCCGGATGCAAAGGGGCAGGTCACCGAGGCCATCGAGGCGGTCTTCCGCTCCTGGAACAGCCGCCGTGCGATCGCCTACCGCAAGCACAAGGGGATCTCCGACGAGATGGGCACGGCGGTGGTGGTCCAGCTGATGGTCTTCGGCAACCGCGGCTCGAACTCGGGTAGTGGCGTGGCCTTCACGCGCGACCCCTCGACCGGCGAGCCCGGGGCCTTCGGCGACTTCCTGTTCTCCGCCCAGGGCGAGGACGTGGTGGCCGGCGAGCGCGATGCGCTGCCGCTCGAGGTGATCGGAGAGCGGCTCCCGGACCTGCAGGCCGAGCTCGAGCGCGTCTTCGCCCTGCTCGAGCGCGACACGCGCGATCTCTGCGAGGTTGAGTTCACCATCGAGGAGGGCACCCTCTGGGTACTGCAGACGCGGCCGGGGCAGCGCAGCGGGCGCGCCGCCGTGCGCGTTGCAGTGGCGCTGGCCGACGACGGGCTGATCAGCCGCGAGGAGGCGCTGGAGCGCGTGACCCCCGAGCAGCTGGAGGCCGCCCGCGCCCCGGTGTTCGGAACCGAGCCCTCCGCGGAGGCCATCCTGGCGCAGGGCCTTGCCGCTTCGCCGGGGGCCGTGGTCGGAGAGGTCGCGCTGGATCCCGAGCGCGCCGTCGCGATGAACGAGGAGGGACGAACCGTGATCCTCATGCGGCCGACGACCTCCCCGGTGGACCTGCCCGGCGTGATTGCGGCCGCCGGCGTGGTGACCGGGCGCGGTGGCCGAACCAGCCACGCAGCCGTGGTCGCACGCGGCATGGGCCGCCCGGCCGTGTGCGGCGTGGGCGACCTGGTGCTCTCCGAGGACCGGCGCTCGGCCAGCCTCGATGCGGTCGAGATCGCCGAGGGAGACCTCGTTTCCGTGGACGGCGACCGGGGCCTCGTGGCCACCGGAGCCCTGCCGCTCTCGCCCGCCGAGGACGATCCCATCCTGGCCCGCTATCTGTCCTGGCTCGACAACGCCCCCTCCAAGGAGACACATGCTCACCAGAGCTGACGATTTCCCCGTTCACCAGACCCCGGAGCCGATCGCCTTCTCCGGCAGCAACAGGAACTTCTATGACCGCTACTGGTTCGGCGGCTACGCGCCCGATGGCTCGGAGGTGTTCGAGCTCGCGTTTGGCGTGTATCCCGCGATCGGCATCGCCGACGCCCACTTCGCGGTGCTCCGCGACGGCGTCCAATACGGCATCCACGCATCGCGCCACCTCGCGATGGAGCGCATGGATCTCGAGGTCGGCCCGATCTCGATAAGCGTCGACGAGCCGCTGCAGCGCCTGACGGTGAAGGTGGCGGACCACGAGGGGATCTCGGCAGAGCTCAGCTTCGAGGGCCGGGCCTTCCCGCTGCAGGAGCCCAGGTTCACCTGGAAGCTCGGCCCGCGCGCGATGTTCGACTACACCCGGTTCACCCAGAACGGCGGCTGGAGCGGATGGATCGAGGTCGACGGGAATCGCCGTGAGCTGCCGTCGGGATCGTCGGGAACCCGCGACCGCTCATGGGGAATCCGCCCTGTCGGCGAGCCCGACACCCAACCGCATGTGCCCGAGGCACCCGTCCAGTTCTTCTGGGTGTGGTCGCCCGTGAACCTGGGCTCCCGGAGCACGTTCTTCCACCTCCACGCCGACGCCGACGGGCGAGCGCTGAGCACGGGCGCCTCGATCTGCCCGGACGGCACCGGCCCGGAGGGCACGCTCGAGACCTCGGATGCCGTGTCACAGATCGACTTCGAGCCGGGCACCAGATACCCCAGCGCCGCCTCGATCACGATCGACGGCCCGGCCACCGGGTCCCTGCGCCTGGACTACGAGCCCCTGGGCCGGTTCTACATGGGCTCGCTCGGCTACTGGCATCCGACCTGGGGTCACGGCCGTCATCAAGGGCCGCTGGTGGTGGAGCGCGAGGACGTGGTCCTGGCGGACATCAATCCGGCGGATCCCAGCCGGCAACACGTGCACACGATCTCCAAGGTCATCGCCGAGGACGGCGACGGCAAGGTCGAGGAAGGGATCGGCGTGTTCGAGACGGCGATCCTCGGGCCCTACGCGCCCTATGGCTTCACGGACCTGAGCGGTCCTCAGAGCTGAACGCCGCGTGGAGCTGGAGCGCCGCCTCCAGCTCCGCCCGCCGGTCTCCGATCCGGCGGCCGATGATCTCCTCCGCCTGCCGGACCCGGTAGGCCACGGTCTTCTGGTGCACATGTAGGCGCTCGGCCGCGCCCACATGGCTCTCGCCACAGGCCAGGTAGGCGATCAGGGTCTCGCGCAGGCGGGCTGTGGACTCGTCTCCGTCCGCCAGCGGCCCGAGCTCGGCGAGGGCGAGCCCGCGGGCCCGCTCCGGATCCGCGGTGAGGAGCGCGAGCAGCGCCACGTCCCGGTGGTGGGTCACGCCCGGCGTCCCGCGCATGACCCCGACCCGGCGCGCGTCCAGTGCTTCGCGATGGCTCACCCGGAAGCCGGCGAAGCCGGAAGCCGGCTCGCCCAGGCCCACGGGCTCCCCGGTGGGCAGCGCGGCCTCGATCTGCTCGGCGATCCGCAGCTCGGGCTCCCGCGGCAGCCCGAGCCAGATCACCCAACCCGCATCCCGCTGGAGCTGCGCCACCTGGGCGTCGGCAATCAGCTTGAGCCGCCCGGACAGCTGGGTGACCTCGGCCTCCGTCATCCGGGGAGCAAGGGCGATCGCCTGATGCACCCGCTCGCGGTCATAACCCAGCCGCTCGAGCGCGCCGGGGTTGCCCGCCAGGGCATCGCGAACCAGGTCATCGGGCGAGATGTCCAGGCCCTGGCGGCGCCGGCGCCGTGTGGCCGCCCACTGCTCGCCCAGGCTGACGGAGATCCGGTCGACGGCCGTGAGCATGTGGCTGGTGCTGGCCGCCAGGATCTCGTAGAGGTCGCCGGCGTCGTCGACCCGCTCGGACACGTGGCGTGCCCATATCTGCCACAGCTCGGCCACACCGAGCCGATATCCGCGAAGCACGATCTGGAGCCCATCATCGCGATCGGCCAGCCGCTCGAACAGCTCGAGCGCGCCCGTCGAGGGCTCGCTGGCCGAGCCCGGCACGCCGTAGGCCAGCTGCGAGAGAATCGCGCCCGCGTTTGCCTTGGTGCTGTGCAGGACGGCCTCCACCGAGAGCGGATCGTCCGGGTCGATCAGGTCCGGCTCGGCCGCGATCGCCACGCGGTTCACGTCGGCCGCGATCACGTCGGTCTGGGGGATCAGCTCGAGCGCAAGCTGCTCAAGCCGAGCGGCGAGCTCCGGCGACAACCTCGTATGGGTGGCCGAGTTCTCCATCTCCTCGCGGCGAGGATAGCCCCGATTTCCAGCAGGTCACTAGGGTTCACGCGCGATGGCCGCCATCACGCTCCACGTCCTGCCCCCGTCGCACCCCTGCAAGGCGGCCCAAGCGGCGCTCGCGATCAAGGGCCTCGAGTACGAGCGGGTCGACCTGGTGCCCGGTCCTCACGTGGAGCAGATGCGCGAGATTTACGGCGAGGGGAACACCACCGTCCCCGGCATGCTGGTCGACGGCGAACGCGTGCACGGCTCGATCGCGATCATGGCCGCGCTCGAGGAGCTGGCGCCCAATCCGCCCCTGTACCCGGCCGAAATCGCTGATGCGGTGCGTGAGGCCGAGTTGTGGGGCGACCGCGAGCTGCAGGATCTGGGCCGTCGCATGTCCTGGGGCTCGATGCACTTCCGCCCCGAGGCCATGGGCACCTTCGCCGGGGGTGGGCCGCTGGACGGCGCCGGCACCGACTTCGCCATGCGTTTCATCAGGGGCTCGTGGAAGTACCACGGGATCTCCTGCGAGCTCCTGGAATCCGATCTCCAGGGCATCCCGGCGAAGATCGACCACGTCGATGCGCTCGTTGCCGACGGGATCATCGGCGGCGAGTCGGCCAACGCGGCGGACCTGCAGATCGGCTCGACGCTCCGGGTCCTGCTCACGATCGGCGACCTCCGCCCGATGATCGCGGGGCGCCCGGCGGAGCAGGTGGCCCTCAAGTGGTTCCCGGATTACCAGGGCGAGGTGCCCGCCGGCGCATTTCCGCCCGGCTGGCTCCCGGCCTCCTGAGCTACTTGCCCTCCGTGTAGGCGCGGTACAGCGCGTTGGCGCTCGTCCCTGTCAGGTCCGCGATCACCCCGGCGGCCGGGCGCGCCTTTGCTCCAGCCTCCACGAGCCGCACCAGCGCCTCCACCTCCGCCTTCGAAGGCCCGTCGGCACCTGTGTCGGGCGGCCCCCCGATCACCAGCACCACCTCGCCCTTCGGAGGCGTCGCGGCAAAGCGCGCCGCAAGCTCCCCGGCGGCCCCGCGGACCACTTCCTCGTGCACCTTGGTCAGCTCGCGGCAGACAGCGACGGGCCGCTCCGGATCGATCTCGGCCATCACCGCCAGGGTGGCCGCCACCCTGCGCGGAGACTCGAAGGCCACAAGCGTGCCTCCCGGCTCCTCCAGGACGCGCTTGAGATCACCCTTCTTACGCGGCAGGAACCCCGCAAACCGCCAGCGATCCGGCGGGAGGGCCGAGGCCACCAGCGCGGCCAGCGGCGCGGACGGGCCAGGCAGGACCTCCACTTCGATGCCGGCGGCTGCACAGGCGCGCACCAGCACGTAGCCGGGGTCCGAGACCAGCGGCATCCCGGCGTCCGAAACCAGGGCCACCGTGGTGCCGGCCTTCATCTTGTCAACCAGCTCCGCCGATCGCCGCTCCTCGTTCTGCTCGTGGTAGGACACGAGCTTGGCGCTGACCCCATAGCGCTCCAACAGGATCCGCGTGCGCCGGGTGTCCTCGCAAGCCACGAGGTCGGCCGCGCGGAGCGCGGCAAGCACGCGGAGCGTGACGTCCTCGAGATTGCCGATCGGAGTCGGGCAGACGATCAGGTGCCCGCCGGTCATCGGGCCTCCGGCCGGAGCGTCAAACCCCGACGCGCTCGCGCGGGGCGATCCCCGCCGGGGCGCGGCGCGGCGCGGCGTACTCGCGGAAATCCCGTTCGAAGCCCGGCCACCACGGCGGGTCGGCCGGCGACAGGGGCTCGGGGGGAGCGGGCGGAAGGTCGCGACCGTCGTCGCCCGGGCCATCGGCGGCTGCGGGGCGCTTCCGGGACAGAAGGGCTCCGATGATCAGACAGGCACCCGCTGAGAATGTCGCTGTGCCCGCGCAGACCTGCACAACCAGCGTGTCATCGGCCTGGCCGAACGCCCCAGTTTCACCCACCAGCCAGACCTCGACCGCCCCTACGAGGAAGATCGCCCCGGCTCCGATGACCGCACGCACGCCAGGAGCATAAACCCCCGGACCAGTGGATTGAATTGGGTTCCGGGGGTCAGGACGGCCGCGAGATTTGTGGATGGCCACCAAGATTCAGGGCGGCCCAGCGGACGAAGGTATTGTCGGTGTTGACTTGATGAGCCAGATGTCGTCCGTAGCCGTAATCGGCGCGGGTTCCTGGGGAACCACCGTCGCGTCGCTGGTCGCCCACAACGGGCGCGCGACCCTCTGGGCGCGCGACCCCGGCCTGGCCGCCGAGATCGACAAGCAGCACACCAACTCCCGCTACCTGGGAGACGCGCAGCTGGCGCCCGGCCTGGCAGCCACCGGCAGCATCGAGGAGGCCGTGACCGGCGCCGGAGCGATCGTCATGGCCGTGCCCTCCCACGGGTACCGCGAGGTGCTCGAACGGGTGGCGCCCCACTGCGCGCCGGGAACTCCGGTGATCTCCCTCACCAAGGGGCTCGAGCAGGGCTCGCGCCTGCGGATGACCGAGGTGACGAACGAGGTGCTCCCCGATAGCCCCGCCGGAGTGCTCACGGGTCCCAACCTGGCGCGCGAGGTGCTTGCCGGACAGGCGGCGGCAGCGGTCCTGGCCATGCCCGAGGAGAGCGTGGCCGAGGAGCTTCAGCCGCTCTTCTCCAGCGACCTGTTCCGCGTCTACCGCAGCGAGGACGTTGTCGGGGCGGAGGTGGCCGGGGCCATCAAGAACGTCTTCGCGGTGGCGGCCGGGATGGCCTCGGGCCTCAGCACCGGTGACAACACGCGCGCCACGGTGATCTGCCGAGCCATCGCCGAGATGACCCGGCTGGGTGTGAGCATGGGCGGGGAGTCCCTGACGTTCGCCGGCCTGGCCGGCATGGGTGACCTGATCGCCACATGCATCAGCCCGCTGAGCCGTAACCGGCGCGTCGGCGAGGAGCTTGCCGCCGGCAAGACGGTCGACGAGATCACGGCCGGCATGAACATGGTTGCCGAGGGCATCAAGACCACTCCCGTGTTCCGCGAGCTCGCCGACGAGTTCGGGGTTGAAATGCCTATCGTGAACGAGGTGGACTCGGTGCTGAAGGGTGAGAGCGGCGCGGCGGATGCCTACCGCGGACTGCTGGCACGCAAGCCCGCCACCGAGTTCAAGGGAGTGCCGGCTTGAGGCCCTACCGGGTCAACACCAAGCGACGCCTCGCTGAGCGGGGGGTTTCGTGGTGAGCACAACCACCAGAGCCGAAGGCCGGGAGGCGGAGGCGTCCGTGGTGGTGCTGGCCGAGGCCCGCTCCGACACGGAGCGCGAGCTGATCACCACCTGGGCGGCACGAGAGCATCCGGGCGCCCAGGTGATCGCGCAGAATGACCCCGCGATTGCCGCGCGGATCGATGCCGATCCCGAGACGCTCGTGGTCCCGGCGCGGGTGACCTGGCTGCCAAAGGACGCGCGCGGCGACAACCGTGCGCGCCTGTCCGACCTGGTGACCCTCACCGACCCGCGGCGCCCGTGGGCACCGGTACACAAGTGGATAGCCGCGCGTGCCCCCGAGCGCGCCCGCGTGACGGTCGGCGAGCCGGCGTCGGGGGCCGACCTGCGCAAGCGCTTCATGTCCGAGGCCGGGACCGGCGGAGCGGCCGGGCTGGCCGCATTCGTTGCACGCCAGGGCCTCTTGGCATGCGAGCGCTCCGAGCGGGTGGTGATCGGCGACCGCTACAAGGTTCCGCGCCTTGTGGCCGAGCAGATAACCGCCTCGGCGTCATTCAGAACCAAGCTCGCCGAGGTCGCCGACAAGCTCAACCGCCCGTTCGACGGCGTGATGGACGACGCCGAGAGCTGCCTCGAGGAGCTCGCCACCGTGCAGAGCCCGCTCGCGATTGACGCCTTCCGCGCCGTCATGCGGCCGCTGCACGCAAACGCCTGGACGGTCGAGGCGCGGACCGAGGAGATCGAGAGCCTTCGCGAGCAGAACAAGAAGCACGCGCTGATCTTCCTGCCCTCACACCGCTCCTACGTGGACCCGCTGGTCCTGGCTCAGGTTCTGACCGAGCACGACTTCCCGCGCAACCACCTGCTGGGCGGGGACAACATGTCCTTCTGGCCCATCGGGCCGCTCGGCAAGCGCGCGGGCGTGATCTTCATCCGCCGCAGCTTCGGCGACGACCTGATCTACAAGCTCGCCGTGCGCGAGTACTTCTCCTATCTGGTGGCCAAGCGCTTCAACATCGAGTGGTACATCGAGGGCGGGCGCACCAGGACGGGCAAGCTCCGGCCCCCGAAGTACGGGCTCCTGCACTACCTGACACAGGCCTTCGACGCGGGCGGAGCCGATGACGTGCTCCTGGTTCCCACCTCGATCAGCTACGACCGCCAGAGCGAGGTGCGCAAGGTCACCGAAGAGCAGACGGGCGGGACCAAGCAGCGCGAGGGCCTGGCCTGGATGGTCGACTACATCCGGGCCCAGCGCCGCAACGTCGGCGCCGCCCGGGTGAGGTTCGGCCAGCCGCTGTCCCTTCGCGACGCCCTGGACGAGGCGGGCGAGGGCCGGGCCCGGCTCGAGAAGGTTGCCTTCCGGATCTGCGTGGGGATCAACGAGGTCACCCCGGTCACCCCCACGTCGCTCGCCACGCTCGCGTTGCTGGGCTCGCGCGACCGCGCGCTGAACCTGGCGCAGATGGCCCGGCTCACCGCGCCGCTTCTCGACTACACCGAACAGCGCGCCATCCCCGGCGAGGTCCAGAACCTGCGCAAGCCCGCCGCCCTGGCGGCGGTCCTCGACGATCTGGTCGAGGCCGGCGTGGCCGATGTCTACAAGGGAGGCACCGAGCCCGTCTGGTCGATCGCACAGGGCGGCCACCACGTGGCGGCCTTCTACCGCAACGGCGCTCTTCACCATTTCTTGAACAGGGCGATCATCGAGCTCGCCATGCTGAGGGTCGTGGACGACCACAAGGCCGGCGGCGATGTGCTGGATGCGGGGCTGGACCAGGCCCTGGCGCTCCGCGACCTTCTGAAGTTCGAGTTCTTCTTCGCCGACAAGCGGACCTTCCTGGCACAGCTGCGGGAGGAGCTGAACGTGTTGGCGCCTGACTGGGAGGACCGCCTGAAGTCCGAGGAGGGCGTGGCCACGCTCTGGGCCGAGCAGAAGGCGCTGGTCGCCCACCGCGCGCTGAGCTCCTTCATCGACGCCCAGCTGGTGGTCGCCGAGCGGCTTGAGCAACGCGACCCCCGCCAGGCCATCGAGCGCGACGCCTTCCTGAAGGAATGCCTGGCTATCGGGCACCAGATGCTGCTCCAGGGGCGCCTGCACGGCGCCGAGGCGGTGTCCCGTGAGCTGTTCGCGGGCGCCCTGGACCTGGCCGCCAACCGCGACCTGGTCGATCCGGGGCGCGACGAGGTGACCGCGGGCCGCCAGGCCTGGCTGGAAGAGCTCCGCGCTGTGCGGGCAGACCTGAGCAAGATCGACCAGATGGACCGTGCGGTACTCGAGGAGGTACTCCATGACGGTGATGGATGAGCTGCTGCAGCGGATCTATGACGCCCCGCCGGGCCCACAGGTCCTGGCCGCATTCGATTACGACGGGACCCTGATCAGCGGCTACTCCGCGCGGGACTTCTACGACCATCGGATCAAGAACCGCGAGCTCGGCCCTGTCGAGTTCGCGAAGACCATGCTCGCCGCGGCACAGGGCATCAACGGGCCGGAGGACTTCGCCAACTTCCTGGAGCTGTCACTGGGCGCCTGGCGCGGCAAGGACATGGAGGAGATGGCAAAGCTCGGGCGCAGGCTCTTCCGGGACACGATCGCCGGCCGCATGCACTTCGAGGTCTACAAGCTCGTCGAGGCGCACCGATCAATGGGCCACACGATGGCGCTGGCCTCCTCCGCCACCAACTTCCAGGTCCAGCCGATGGCCGACGAGCTGGGGATCGAGCACGTCCTGTGCACTCCTCTCGAGGTGGTCGACGGCAAGCTCACCGGCGGCACCTCCGGCCCCCCGCTCTGGGGTCTCGAGAAGGCCCGGGCCCTGCTGGCCCTGGCCGAACGCGAGGGGCTCGGGATGGTCGACTCGTTCGCCTACTCCAACGGGCGCGAAGACGTGCCGTTCCTGGAGGCTGTCGAGAACCCTGTGGCGGTGGAGCCCGATCGCGAGTTGCGCGAGGAGGCGGAGCGGCGCAACTGGCCGATCCTGCGCTGCAAGCCGCAGGGCACCAGGCCGGGCCCACTGGACCTGGCCCGCACCGCGGCTTTCTACACGGGCTTCGGCGCGGCCTTCGCCACCGGCATCGGCGTCGGCCTGGCACGGCGTTCGCGGTCAGCCACGGTGGACATGGCCGCGGGCGTTGGCTCCGATCTGGCGCTGGCGCTGGCGGGCGTCGACATCGACGTGGTCACGGGTGCCGAGCACCTCTGGTCCGCGCGGCCCTGCGTCTTTGTCTTCAACCACCAGAGCAAGATCGACCCCGTCATCGTCATGAAGCTTCTGCGCCAGGACTTCACGGGCGTCGCCAAGGCCGAGGCCAAGAACGTGCCGCTGTTCGGGGCCATGTTCCGCCTGGCGGGCGTCGCCTTCGTCGATCGCGGAAACACGGCACAGGCCAAGGAGGTGCTCGCTCCTGCGATCAAGAAGGTCCGCGAGGAAGGGATCTCGCTGGCCATTGCGCCGGAGGGCACCCGGACCCCCACTCCCCGGCTGTCCGAGTTCAAGAAGGGCGCCTTCCACATCGCCATGCAGGCCGGCGTGCCGATGGTGCCGATCGTGCTCCGCAACAGCGGCGAGGTCATGTGGCGCGGGGCCCAGATCGTTCACCCGGGGCGCGTCGAGGTTGCGGTCCTGCCGCCGATCGACACGTCGGAATGGCTTCCCGAGACGGTCTCCGACCACCGCGACGAGGTGCAGGCGCTGTTCGAGTCGACGCTGGCCGACTGGCCGGACGCGGCGGCCCTGCGACTACTGTCCCGCGGGAAATGACCGCGACAACCGGACAGACCTACGACGGCGCGGCGTCCTGGGGCGCCAGCCGCACCATGAACGCGCTCGAGGCGTTCATGTGGCGCGCCGAGGTGGACCCCCGGCTCCGTTCCACGATCCTTGCGCTCGAGGTGCTCGATCAGGCGCCCGACTGGGATCGCTTCGTCGACGCACACGACTGGGCCACCCGCATGGTCCCGCGCTTCCGGCAGCGCGTGGTCGACGGCCCGCTGGGCCTCGGCCAGCCCGAGTGGATCGTCGACCCGGAATTCGATCTGAGCTTCCACGTCCGCCGCATCGGCGTGGCCGAAGGCGCGGGCTGGTCCTCCGTCCTCGAGTCCTGCCAGCAGATCGCCATGGCCGCCTTCGACAAGGCCCGCTCCCCGTGGGAGGCCGTCCTCTTCGAGGGCCTGCCCGATGGCAAGGCCGCTTACGCGCTGAAGATGCACCACTCGGCAACCGACGGCATCGGCGGGATCCAGCTGCTTGCCGGGCTCCACTCGCGGCAGCGTGACTCCGACCCGGGCAAGCCCCAGCCCGCCAGCCCGGCGCCGGAGCTCCCCTCGCTCGGCAAGGCGCTGGTCCGCCAGGCGGGGCGCGACGGCCGCGCGATAGGCGAAGCGCTCAAGGGAGGCGGCGGGCTGCTGAGAGCCATGCGCCGTCCCGACGTGGCCGCCCGTGACGCGGCGCGCTTTGGCGCGTCGCTGCGGCGCGTGCTCTCCGACCCCGACGCCGAGCCCTCGCCGCTCATGCGCGGACGCAGCCTCTCGTGGCGGTTCCAGGCCCTGGACGTGGCATTCGCCGACCTCCGCGCGGCCGGCAAGGCCGCGGGCGGCTCACTCAACGACGCCTTTCTCGCCGCGCTTCTCGGCGGCTTCCGCATTTACCACGAGGAGATGGGCACGCCGATCAAGAAGATGCCGGTGGCCATCCCGATCTCGGTCCGCCGCGAAGGCGACGCCGGCGGCGGGAACAAGTTCGCCGGCGCGCGCCTGGCGCTTCCGGTCGATGTCGTCGACCCGGTCAAGCGCATGGCGATGATCCGGGCGAGCGTCCTTGCCGCTCGCGGCGAAGCCGCCCTCGACGCCCTGGCCTTCGTGGCTCCCGTCCTCGCCCGGCTACCCGGACCCGTGAGCGCGCAGCTCGCCGGCGGGCTCACCAAGTCGAATGACCTCCAGGCGAGCAACGTGCCCGGCATCCGCGAGGACGTCTACTTCGCCGGAGCCAAGATCGAGCGCATGTACCCGTTCGCCCCACTGCCGGGGTGCGCGGCGATGATCGCGCTGGTGACCCACGGTGACACGTGCTGCGTGGGCACCAACCTCGACCCCGCCGCGATCACCGAGCCGGATCGTTTCGCGCGCTGCCTGGCCGACGGCTTCGCCGAGGTGCTTGCCCTGCACCCCGGGGCTGCCGCGCCGGTCCCGCGCGTTTGACAACAACACGCAACGAAGGAGAGCCATGACCCAGGCCACCCAGGCAGAGATGAACGGCACCCGCGGCAAGATCGTCGTGCACAGCTGGATCCCCGCTGACCCGAGCTTCATCGTCCTGCTGGCGCACGGACACGGGGAGCACGCCGGCCGCTACGAGCACGTTGCGCAGCGGCTGATGGACGCCGGTGCGGCGGTCTATGCCCCCGACCACCTGGGCCACGGGCTGTCGGAGGGCGAGCGGGCGCTGATCGAGAACGTTGACGACCCGGTCGATGACCTTCAGGCCGTGGGCGCCATGGCGCGTGAGGCCCACCCCGGGCTTCCCCTGGTCCTGCTCGGCCACTCCATGGGCGGGATGATCGCCACGCGCCTGGCCCAGCGCGACCCCGACTCGCTGGCCGCGCTGGCCCTCTCGGGCCCGTTCATCGGCGGCAACCCGGAGATCGAGGGCCTGCTGGCCATGGACCCGATGCCCGATGTGCCGATCGACCCCGATGTGCTCTCGCGCGACCCTGCCGTGGGCCAGGCCTATATGTCCGATGAGCTCGTGTACCACGGGCCATTTCGCCGCCCGACGCTCGAGGCGGGATTCCAGGCAGTGGCGGCTATAGCCGATGCCCCGCCGATGAGTGGGCTGCCGGTCCTCTGGCTTCACGGCGAGGAGGACGCCCTGGCACCGCTGGCCGAGACCCGGGCCGCCGTCGACGGCCTCGGCGCCGGCTCGCTGGAGTCACACGTCTACGAGGGAGCGCGCCACGAGATCTTCAACGAGACCAATCAGGACGAGGTGCTGGACGACCTGGTCGCGTTCATAGAGCGCGTTCTTCCGTAGCGCCGGCGGCCATCAGCGCCGCCCCCACCATCCCCGCGTCCTCGCCGAACTCGGCGGGGACGATCCGGACCGCCTCGCGTGAGGGCCTGAGCGCGCGCTCCATCACGACCTCGCGCGCCGGGCCCAGCAGCAGCTCGCCGAGCGCCATCACTCCTCCTCCGATCACGATCACCTCGGGGTTCAGCGCGTTCACGATGCTCACCAGGCCGGCCCCCAGGCTGCGGCCGGCGTGATCGACTATCGACAGCCCTGCCGCATCACCCGCAAGCGCGGCCTCGGTCACGGTCCTGCCCGTGACCTGCCCGGCGGACGCCAGCCCGAGCTCGGAGGCCTCCCCCGCCCTGCCGATTGCCGAGCCTGAGACCAGCGCCTCGAGGCAACCGATTCCGGGGCATCCCTCGGCGCAGGGGAAGCCGTCCACGTCCACCACCATGTGCCCCAGCTCGGCGCCGAAGCCGTCAGCGCCCCGGTACAGGCGCCCGTCGATGATCAGGCCTCCGCCGATCCCGGTCCCGATCGTGAGCAGCGCGGCATGCGAGGCGCCACGCGCGGCACCGTGGCGGTGCTCACAGAGCATCGCCGCGTTGGCGTCGTTGTCCACCACCGCGGGCAGCCCGAAGCGCTCGCGGGCAATCGCGCCCAGGTCGATGCCCTCCAGCGGCAGGTGAACGGACGATCGCGCGACACCGCTCCGCGAATCGACCAATGCGGGGATTCCGAACCCAACGCCCATCGCGTCCGGAGCGGCATCCAGCGCGGCCGAGACGGCAGCCAGCATCTGTTCGACGACCTCATTGCTGCCGTTGCCATCCCACAGAGCGTGCCGGCGGTAGCCGACCGCCAAATCGGGGCCAACCACCCCTACCAGCAGCTTGGTGCCGCCTGCGTCAACGCCGATGGTTCGTCGCGGCGACATGCCTTACCGATATACACCCTCGGATGGCCGACGCGCCTCCACCCAGAACCCCGGCAGGGCGGGGCGGCCCACCGCCCCCCTCCAGCCGGCCGCCGGAACAGCCCCCGACACCCCCGGGAGGACGGCCCGATTACAAGGTCTATCGATCGCGATCGGGGCCGCGCATAGGGGAGCGGATAGGCGAGCGCCTGGCCGCCCTGCGCGGATCGATCGGCGGCGGCGGGCCCAAGGGGCCGAAGCGCCCAGCCCGCTCGCGCCGACCTGGCGAGCCGCCGCTCGAGGCACCCGGGCGCCGCTTCACGATCAAGCGGGTGATCCTGGGCCTGGTAGGGCTCGTGCTCGGCTGGGTGGTGCTGTCAATCGTCCTGTTCTTCATCAGCGCGCAGACCAGCGCCAGCGTCTCGGCCGCGACACATGACGCACTGGCACCCGGCGGCACGATGCTCACCGGCAGCACGATCCTGGTGCTGGGCACGGACGAGCGGAACACGCCGGGAGTCGAGGGCTCGGGAGTGGGCCGGGCGGACTCGATCATGCTCCTGCACGTGGCCTTCGGCCAGGTGAGCAGGCTCTCGATCCTGCGCGACTCGCTGGCCCCCATCCCGGGCCACGGTGAGGAGAAGATCAACGGAGCGTTTGCCTACGGGGGCGCGCCGTTGATGATCCAGACGGTCGAGGACTTCCTAGGCAACGGCGTCGAGGTCAACCACCTGGTCGAGGTCAACTTCAAGGAGTTCCCCAAGTTCATCGACTCGCTGGGCGGGGTTACGGTCGACAACAAGAGCGAGCTGAAGGCCCCATTCTTCGACCGCGCGGTCACGGCCCCCGCTAGCTGCGCGCCCGGCAACGGCGGCGAGAACGGCCAGCCGCCCACCGAGGGCTTCCGCATGAAGAAGGGCCAGTGCCATCTGAATGGCGACCAGGCGCTGACGTTCGCGCGGATCCGGAAGAACCTCGCTGACCCCGGTGAGAGCGATGCCGAGCGTGCCGAGCGCCAGCAGGCGGTGCTGTCCGGGATCCGGGGGCAGGTCACCACCCCGGGCACCTTCGTCAGGCTTCCGTGGGTCGCCTGGGCGGCGCCGCGAACCGTCCACACCGACCTGCGGGGGCTTGGCATGTCGCTTCTGGCCGTCGACCTCCTGACCGGTGGGGCGGGCAAGACCGACGTCCTGGGCGACGTGACCAACGTCAACCCGGTCACCCAGACGATCACCATCAGCGACGTCGAGAAGAGCGAGGCTGTGGCCAAGCTCCTCGGGAAGTAGCCGGAAGGAAGCTAGTCCGAGCTCTTGGAGGAGCTCGAGGACTCGGACTTCTTGCCCGAGTCAGAGGACGAGGAGGACGATGACGAGTCCTTCGAGTCCTTCGAGTCCGATGACGAAGACGAAGAGCTGCCGGCCTTGGAGCCGTTCTTGCCCTTGCTGCCCTTGCCGTAGTCCGTGGTGTAGAAGCCCGACCCCTTGAAGTGGACGGCAGGAGAGTGCATGACCTTCTGCACGGGCTTGCCGCACACCTCGCATTTGGTGATGGGGTCGTCGGTCATCGACTGCATGACATCGAACGTGTGCCCGTCCACACAGCGGTATTCGTAGATCGGCATGAACTCCTGAGTGTAATCAGCGCTGAATGCAGTCGAGAATGTCGGCTGTGTCGCCGGCCGCAGCGGCCACACAGTCGGACATGCGCGTCAGATCATTGAGATTGGTTGACGGCGGTGGGCTGGAAGGCTGCGTTGCGATCCCGCCGCTGTTGCACTTGGCGATCTTGGCGGTATTGCCTCCGGCGCCCCGAACGCAGTCGAGAACGGCAAACGCCCCGTTGAGCTGCTCGTCGGCGTTCTTCCCGATCGTGCCGGTGCCGGGTGCGTCATCCGCATGCTGCCTCTTCGATTCCTTGTCCTTGGGAGCTGAATCCTGGAAGGCCTCGTCGAAGCCCTGGCTGAACTCGTGAGCGACCTGGGAGCCCAGGGGGTAGACGGCCGCGCCGAGCAGACCGATCACGACGAGGACGATCGCCCAGATGACGAGCCCGCGAGGCACGCGGAAGCCCGTTCGGCGGGGACTGCTCACCCCGACGTTGACCTGGCCGGTCTTGGCATTGACGCGACCCATGAGCGGGTTCACCTCGGCGCCGTCCCTCGTGCGCCTGAGCCCTCCCGTGATGTATCCGAACAGGCTCGGGGCCTTCTCCTCGATCGGCGGGGGCCGCCGCGTCGGTTCCATGGCCAGAGGGTAATGCCCGCTAGGGTCCACGGCCATGCCCGACGCCGTGACAATGGACAAGATCGTGGCGCTCTGCAAGCGCCGCGGCTTCATCTTTCCCTCATCGGAGATCTACGGCGGGCTCGGCTCGACCTACGACTACGGGCACTACGGGGTGCTTCTGCGCACCAACGTGAAGAACGAGTGGTGGAAGTCGATGATCCACGACCGCGACGACATCGTGGCCCTCGATTCCGCGATCCTGCAACACCCGAAGGTCTGGGAGGCATCCGGGCACCTGGCCGGATTCAACGACCCGCTCGTCCAGTGCCTCGGCGAGTGCAAGCGCCGCTTCCGCGAGGACCATCTGCGCGAGGCCATCGAGGCCGAAGGTGGCGACCCCACCGGCGAGATTCGCTGCCCCGAGTGCGGCGGCGAGCTGTCCGAGCCACGCCAGTTCAACCTGATGTTCGAGACGCACGTCGGCCCCGTGGCCGAGGAGGGAAACGTCGTCTACCTGCGGCCCGAGACCGCCCAGGGCATCTTCATCAACTTCAAGAACGTCCTCAACTTCGCCCGTAAGAAGCCGCCGTTCGGGATCGCCCAGATCGGCAAGTCGTTCCGCAACGAGATCACCCCCGGCAACTTCATCTTCCGTACGCGCGAGTTCGAGCAGATGGAGATGGAGTTCTTCGTGCCCCCGGCCGACGCCGCCGAGTGGCACGAGCGCTGGATGAAGGAGCGCTTCGACTGGTACACGCGACTTGGCATCCGGCCCGACCACCTTCAGCTGCGCGCCCACGGGGCCGACGAGCTCTCCCACTACTCGAGCGGCACGTCTGACGTGGAATACCTCTTCCCCATGGGCTGGTCCGAGCTGGAGGGCATCGCGAACCGGGGCGACTTCGACCTGACCCAGCACGCCAAGTTCTCCGGGGAGAAGCTCGAATACGTGGACAGCGGCAGCGGCGATCGCTTCGTTCCGCACGTGATCGAGCCGGCCGCCGGAGTGGATCGCGCAACCCTGGCCTTCCTGGTCGATGCCTACGACGAGGAGGAGGTCGAGGGCCGCGAGCGCGTGTTGTTGCGGCTCCACCCCCGGCTCGCCCCCGTCAAGGTCGCGGTGCTGCCGCTGGTGAACAAGGACGGGCAGCCGGAGAAGGCCCAGGAGGTCTACAAGGACCTCAAGGCACGCATGACCGCCGAGTACGACACCGGCGGCTCAATCGGCAAGCGCTACCGCCGCCAGGACGAGGTCGGCACGCCGTGGGGGGTCACGATCGACCACCAGACCATGGAGGACGGAACCGTCACCCTCCGCGACCGCGACACGCTTGAGCAGACACGCATTTCTGTCGATGAAATCGGTGATGAGCTACAACGGCGCCTGGCAGCCGAGTGGACCTCGCCGAAGCTCGACACGGCCGGCGGATAGCGCCCCTGCGGGAATGGTGAGACCGTGCGTCTCACCATCCAGTCAAAGCAATATCCTTCACCACGTGGAGGCGGTCGGCGAGCAAAGACTGCGGCTGGCGGGATTTGAGACGCGTGTCCTGGAGTTGGAGGGCACCGGCCCTCCGCTGATTCTCATCCATGGCTTTTCCGACAGCGCGGACACCTGGCGTCCCGCCCTCGAGCGCCTGGCACAGCTGGGCCGCCGTGCTGTGGCCGTCGACCTGCCCGGCTTCGGCGAGGCCGACCGTCTGGACCCCGGCCCGATCCTGCCGCAATACGACCGCTTCGCCCGCGCGCTGGTTCGGAAGTACGCGCCCGAGGGCGGAGCCATCGTGGCGGGCAACTCCCTGGGTGGCCTGGTGTCGATGCGCCTTGCAGAGAACCCGGACTTCGATCTGGCGGGCATCATCCCCGTCGCGCCCGCCGGACTTGATATGGCCCGCTGGGTCACGGTCGTCGAGCGCGACATGGTGCTGCGGACGCTCCTCGCGGCACCCGTGCCCCTTCCCGGCATCGCGGTTCGGGCGGTGGTCGCCGAGGTGTACCGCCGCTTTGCCTTCCACCGCCCGAGCCGAATCGACCCACGGGTCTCCCTGTCCTTCACCCGTCACCTCAACAGCCGTGACACGGTGGCCGAGACTCTCGCGCTGGCCCGCAGGATGGTTCCCGAGCTACGCCACCCGTTCAACCTGAGCCGCATCCACTGCCCGGTGCTGATGGTGTGGGGCGCCAACGACCTGCTGGTTTTCCCGACTGGGGCGGAGCGGGTCCTGGAGGTCGTGCCGGATAGCCGCCTGGTCACCTTCGAGCATTGCGGGCACTGCCCGCAGATCGAAGAGGCCGATCGCTTCGTCGAGCTGCTTGTAGAGTTTCCCCACCAGTTCGCCAAGGCCGCCTGACCCTCAGGCCGTGCCCGTGCCGGGAGGCACCGTGATGAAACTCGCCGTTTCGCCAGAGATCCTGCTCCGCTCCGCGGTGAACGCATACGACATGTATCTCGGCCCCGGCCTTGCCGATCTCACGCCCATGTCCTCCTCGATACTGGCCGAGGCGCCGCAGAGGACGCTCCGCCGCTACCGGCCCACCCGGCGGGTCCGCCCGGACCGCCCGGCCGTGCTCCTGGTGCCCCCGCTGGCGGCGCCGGCCAACTGCTTCGACCTCCGCCGCGGATGCAGCATGGTCGAGCACTTCGTCGGCATGGGCTACCCGACCTACCTGGTCGACTACGGCCCCATCCACTACGAGAACCGCGACCTGGGGCTCGAGCACTGGACCGACGAGGTCATCCCGGAGGCCATCAAGCAGGTCTCACGCGACACGGGTGGGCGCCCGGTCCAGCCGGTCGGCTGGTGCCTGGGCGGCATCATGACCCTCCTGGCGGTGGCGGCTGACCCCGAGCTTCCCGTTGCGTCGGTGGCAATGGTCGCCAGCCCGTTCGACTTCACGCAGGTGCGGATGATGGCTCCGGTCCGCCGGCTGGCCAAGCTCACTGGCGGAGCTCTCGGCACCGCCCTGTACCGGACCCTCGGCGGCGCCCCGGCACCCCTCGTGAGCGCCGGCTTCCGCCTGACCGGAATCGATCGCCTGGTCAAGAAGCCGATCTGGCTGGCCGAGCACATGGCCGACCGCGAGACGCTCGCGCACACCCAGGCCATCGACAGCTACATGTCCGGGATGCTCGCCTACCCGGGCCGCACCTTCGGCCAGCTCTACCACGACTTCTTCCGCGTCAATGCGCTGGCCAACGGCGTGCTCTCGCTGGGCGATCGCGAGATCAAGCTGGCCGATGTGAAGGTGCCGGTTCTCTCGGTGGCCGGCTCCGCCGACGTGCTCGCGCCCAAGGCGGCTGTGCACCACGTGGGCGACATCCTCCCGAACTCCCCGCTCGTGCGGCTCGAGACCGCTCCGGGCGGGCATCTGGGCGTGCTCACCGGCAAGTCGGCAGTGCGCACCACGTGGGTGTACCTGGACGAATTCCTTGCAGAGACGGCGCCGAAGATGGCCCCGCTCCCGGGCTCGGCCCGGCTCGTACCCAAAGCGCGCGCCTGAGCAACGGCGGGGCGGTCAGGCGATAGGCTCCGGCCACCCCAACCCGACCCCTCGGAGGCTCAGATGCGCCGAATCCTCGTACTTCCGTTTTGCCTTGCACTGCTCGCCGGAGTGGCTTTCGCAGGCTGCGGCGGATCCTCTACCGAGTCCGCAGCGCCCACCGCGGCAGAGTCCCAGGACGCCACCGGCCAGCAGGGCTCCGCTGGAGGAGCGACCGTCGCCGTGGACATGCAGAACACGGCGTTCAACCCCGCCGACGTCGAGGTCGCCGCAGGCGACACCGTCGAATGGACGAACGACGACGACTTTGACCACAACGTCGTCGCCGACTCCGGTGCGACATTCAAGTCCGACGACTTCGGCAAGGGCGACACCTTCCAGTGGAAGGCCGCGAAGCCCGGAACCGTCACCTACGAGTGCACGATCCACCCCGGCATGACGGGGACGATCACCGTCAAGTAGCCGTTGGGCTGTCAGCCACCGCCGAGCAGAGACTCGGCGGTGGCGATGGCCGCGTCGAGTGTCTCGGAGCTGTCGGTGTCCGGGTCCGAGAGCATCTGCAGCGCAAGGCCGTCACCCAGCGCAAAGAGCGCGGAGGCCACACCTTCCGGAGTGCCACGCAGCTTGACGATGCCGGCTTCCTCCTTGGCAGCCAGCACACGGCCAAGGTGTTCGCGGATCCGCCGATAGAGGTCCGCCATCGCATCACGGAGCTCCTCGTTGTGGCGCGAGGCGGTGAACAGCTCGAAGATCAGGGCATAGGCTCCCGGGTCGCGCTCGACCATGTCCTCCAGCCCGCTGACCAGCACGGCGACCATCGCCTCGACGTCGTCGGCTCCGCCAAGCGCCTCGTCCAGCCTGGCCAGCCTGATGTCGCAGTCATGGCGGACGACCTCCGCCATGAGGCGCTCCTTCGACCCGAAGTAGTAGTGCAGCAGGCCGCGGGAGACGCCAGCCTCGCCGGCAACCTGGTCGAAGGTGGAGCCGGTGGCTCCGCGCCGCCCGACGCTCTGGCGCATGGCGGCAACGATCCTCCGCGCCTTCTGGCTGTCCAGCTTCCCGCGATCGTTGGCCGCGGGTGCCTCTGAGGTGGGAGCTGCCACGGCCGCCAGTCTAGCTGGCCGGCCAGCCAGTCTCCGAAGGGACTGCCCGGGGCGCCTGGAGGCGCCCCGGATCAGTGCCTAGGACTTCTCGGCGGTGGCCGACTCGGCCGGGGCGGCGCTGGCCCCGTTCGATGCAGCCGCGGGCGGCGAGGTGGTGGAGGTGTACTCGAACTCCTCCTCCGCGCCGAAGAGGCCGTCGAGGATCTTCTTGCGGAAGCCCTCGCTGGCGAGTGCGGCGATTCCCGTGCCGACGATGCCGATCACGATCACCCTGCGCAGGATGCTGCGCTTGGGCTTGGCCCTCGTGGCACGAAGCGCCTCCGAGGCGTCGCGGAGCGACGTGGCGGCGCTCTGAAGATCCCGATGGACCTTCTTGTCGTCCATGAGCATGCGGCCCGGGCGCTTGCCGCCCGATACACGCTCATAGGCGGTCCGGGCCGCGATGAACGCGTCCCTCAGGCTGTTACGCAGCTCCTCATCCTCGACCAGGCGCTGCACATAGACGTTGTCGCGGGCTGCCTGACCCGCAGCAAACACGCCGGACCCGGCGCTGGCTGCTTTGCTCCTAGATGACATAAGACTCTCCTCGCTGGCGATCTATTTGAGCTCTTGGCGAGCATACCCGTCTATAGGCCTTTCCACTCGCGGCCCGGACGGAACTACGGGTGCGCAGGCGGCGGTTCGAGCGCCGCGCGCGTCACGCGGTCGATCGCATCGACCCAGACGAACTCGATGTCCTTGACCAGATGGGGCGGGAAGTCCTCCAGGTCGGGACGGTTCAGCTTCGGGGCGATTACTCGCGTCAGCCCGGCCCGCTGAGCCGCCAGGGCCTTCTCCTTCAGGCCGCCGATGGGCAGCACTCGCCCCGTCAGGGTTATCTCCCCGGTCATCGCGGTGTCGGCTCGCACGGGCCGGCCGGTGACCAGCGACGTGAGCGCGGTGGCCATCGTTATCCCGGCACTCGGGCCGTCCTTGGGGATCGCGCCGGCCGGCACGTGGATGTGCACGTCGTTCTCCGAAAACCAGGAGTCGTCGATCCCGGGCCCGAGCGAGCGGGGATGGCCGCGCACGTAGGACATCGCGGCCTGGGCCGACTCCTTCATCACGTCACCCAGCTGGCCGGTCACCTGGAGCCTGCCCTTGCCGGGGTAGGAGGTCGCCTCGATGTACAGCACGTCGCCGCCTACCGGGGTCCAGGCCAGCCCTGTCGCCACGCCCGGGCGGCCCGTCCGGATGCCTGCCTCCTCCGCGAGGAAGCGGCGGCGGCCGAGGAGCTTGGTCACCTGGGCGGGCGTGATCTTCCGCACGGTCGCCCGGCCCGTCTCGCCCTGCCTCAGCGCGATCTTCCGGCAGACGGCGCCGATCTCGCGTTCGAGGTTGCGAACGCCTGCTTCGCGGGTGTAGCCCTCGATGATCAGCTCCAGCGCCGCGGCGGTGAAGGTCACCTTCTTCGGGTCCAGCCCGGTCCTGTCGATCTGCCGCTTGACCAGATAGCGCTTGGCGATCTGCAGCTTCTCCTCGGCGGTGTACCCGGAGAGCTGGATGATCTCCATGCGGTCGCGCAGCGGCGCGGGGATCGTGTCCAGCTGGTTGGCCGTCGTGATGAACATGACGCGCGACAGGTCGAAGGGCAGATCCAGATAGTGGTCGCGGAACGTCGAGTTCTGCTCGGGGTCGAGCACCTCGAGCATCGCGCTCGACGGGTCGCCCCGGAAGTCCGATCCCATCTTGTCGATCTCGTCGATCATCATCACGGGGTTGTTGGACTCGGCGTCGCGGAGCGCCCGCAGGATCGTGCCGGGAAGGGCGCCGACGTACGTGCGGCGGTGCCCGCGGATCTCGGACTCGTCGCGCACTCCGCCGACCGACACCCGCTGAAAACTCCGGCCCATCGCCGCGGCAATCGACTTGCCGAGCGAGGTCTTGCCCACGCCCGGCGGCCCGACAAAGCACAGGATCGAGGACGGCGCACCCGGCTTGAGCTTCTGGACCGCCAGGAACTCGAGGATCCGCTCCTTGACCTTCTCGATGTCGTAGTGGTCGCGGTCGAGCACGCGCTTGGCCTTCTTCAGATCAAGATCGTCGTCGGTCGAGCGGCTCCACGGGAGGTCGACGATCCACTCCAGGTACGTGCGGATCACCCCGTGCTCGGCCGACTGCGGCGGCAGGCGCTCGAAGCGCTGGAGCTCCCGCTCGGCCTGCTTGAGTGCGTGCTCGGGCAGGTCGGCGGCCTCGATCCGCTCCCGCAGCTCATCGGTCTCGGCGGTCTGCTCGTCCATCTCGCCGAGCTCTTCCTGGATGGCCTTCATCTGCTGGCGCAGGAAGTACTCGCGCTGCCCCTTCTCCATCTCCGACTGGACCTGGGTCTGGATGCGCGATCCGATCGAGATCAGCTCGAGCTCACGCGCGAGCAACTCCGAGAGCCTGCGGAGCCGCTTGGCCAGGTCCTGCTCCTCCAGCAGCTCTTGCCGCTCCTCGGTCCTGATGCGCAGTGAGCCGGCGATCATGTGGGCCAGCTCCGCGGGGTCCTCCACGTTGGAGGCGGCCAGCTGGAGCTCCTCGGGCAGGTAGGGGACCTCTTCGATGATCTGGGCGAATGTGGCCTGGACGTTGCGAACCAGCCCCTCGAGCTCCGCCGAGGGCTTGACCACGTCCGGCAACTCCTTTATCCGGGCCACCAGATAGGGGTCGCTTGAGGTGAACTTCGTGAGCTTCACCCGCTGCGCACCCTGCACCAGGATGCGAAGAGAGCCGTCCGGCACCTTGAGCATCCGGGCCACGGTGCCCGCGACACCCACGTCGTACACCTGGTTCGGGGCGGGCTCGTCGATTGCCGGGTCACGCGAGGCCACCATCACGAGCATCCGGTTTCCGCCCAGGACGTCGTTCACCAACTGGACCGAGCGCTCCTGGCCGACGGCCAGCGGCGTGAGCATCCCCGGGTACGGCACGCTGTCGCGCAACGGCAGAACGGGCAGGGCCGCGGGCAGCGGGCCCTGGCCGGCGACGTCAGAGTCGCCGAGCTCCCCGATCGAAATGCTCATCCCGAGGCCGCCAAATAGGTCGAGTGTCCCGTGATGAGAACCCGGTAGGGCTTCACCGAGAGGGCTCTTTCTTGGCGGGGGCCTGGATCGGGACGCGGCGTGCGATCTCGTCCGGCCGCGCCAACGGAATCTCGATCTCGAGGATGCCGTCGACGTAGGTGGCCTCGGCCAGGTCCGCCACCACGTCGGCGCCGAGCTCGACGACGCGCCGGAACGGCCCGTGCTCGATCTCGATCTGCTGGTAGACGCGCCCTGCGGGCTCGGCCGGCTTGCGCTGGCCGGCGATGATCAGCTGTCGGCCGCGGATCTCCAGGCCGATGGCACCGATCTCGATGCCCGCCAGCTCGGCGCGCACGTGCGCCCGCGGAGGATCGCCTGCATAGGACACGTCCACCCGTGGCGAGAAGCCGCGCCGCGGCGCAAAGCCGGTGCGCTCGAACACGTCGCCGAACAGCTCGTCGATCTCGCGGCGCATCCGGTCGAAGTTGGCGAAGAGGTCGCTGCGGTCCGGGGCCATACGGACAGAGTAGATCTAGATGTCGTAGACGGCGCCCTCGCGGGCCATGGACACCGGGCCGTCGAAGGCCGCACGGGCCTCGTTCAGGGCCCACAGCTCGTCGAGCTCGTCGGAGATGTGCGTCAGCACGACCTCCTTGGCGCCGCCCTCGCGGGCGTGTTCGGCGGCCTCGCGCGGAGTCACGTGGCCTCGGATCCCGGTGCGCTCGGGACGGGGAAGGGTGGCCTCGATGATCAGCAGCTCGGCGCCGTCGATGAAGTCGACGATCACCTCGGTGGGGGCGTGATCGGCGCCATAGACCAGGGTCCCTCCTCCGTTGGTCGAGGTGGCCTTGATCGCGTAGGTCTCCTGGAAGTGCGGCACCTCCCGGAACGAGATCTTGATCGAGCCGACTTCCGGCTCGGAGGACTCCTCGTACTCCTCGATCTTGAACGCGTTGTCCACCAGGTCCTCGGGGCCCCACGAGCCGACGATGCGGCGGAGGGTCTCGATGGTCTTCGGCGGGCCGATCAGGCGGGGGCGCGCGGGGTGCTCGGTCCCGGGCCAGCGGGCCACCGCGACCGGCTGCTGCCGCGGCGCGTAGGTCAGGGCGTAGGCGTAGGGCACCAGGTCCAGGAAGTGGTCCGCATGCAGGTGCGAGATGACGATGGCGTCAAGGCGCGTGTAGTCCCGGAACTGGCGGAGCTTGGAGAAGACACCGTTTCCGCAGTCGATCAGGACCGACGAGGTGCCGTCCTCGAGCAGATACCCCGAGCACGCTCCCCCGGCGTCCTGCCATGCGGGGGATTTCCCGAGGACAGTTAGACGCATTCGTTGCAACCTTAGCCGCAAATTGCGGGGGCGCAGGCAGTTCCGGCGTCTGGGCGGACCCTTGCGCGAAATCAGGGAATCGGGACCGGCGCGACGCGCCGAATCGTGACCCGCTCGGCCAGATACGGCGGGAGAAGCGCTCGCGCGGCGGTCTCGTCGGCGGCCTCGACCGTCCACCACAGCTCGTGCCCGCCCTCGGCGCAGCTGCCCATCGTCGAGCGGTGCCGGAGCGGGCTGTCGTAGCCCTTCCAGGCCGCGAACGCGTGCCGGCACTCGGACGGCTGATGGGCATGTTGCAGGATGAAACTCGCCACAACCGCATCTTGACCCCGCGGCTGTGTCGCTACATCAGGGAAAACCCTGATCCGGCTGGTACTACGATCAGCGGACTTGAACAGCGCGCGGGAAACCACCCTGGTCGGACGGGCAGATGAGCTGGTCGCGCTGGAGCGGGCCCTGGACGGGGCGGGCGGGGGTCAGGCGGGTCTTCTCCAGGTCATAGGTGAGCCCGGTATCGGCAAGTCCCAGGTGCTGGCAGAGCTCGCGGAGCGTGCCGACGGGCGTGGTTTCCTCGTGCTCGCCGGGCGCGCCGCCGAGTTCGAGCGGGACGTGCCGTTCGCTGTCTTCGTCAACGCGATGGACGACTACCTGGGGTCGCTCAACCAGCGCGCCTTCAATGCGCTTGGCCGCGAGCGCACCGCCGAGGTTGCCCGGGTCTTCCCCGGCCTCGGCGAGCTCGCGGGCGAGCTCGCGCCCAGCCTCCAGTCCGAGCGCTACCGGCTCCACGATGCCGTCCGGGCCCTGTTGGATGTCCTTGCATCCGGCAAGCCGCTCCTTCTGGTCCTCGACGATGTGCACTGGGCAGACGAGGCATCGCTCGAGCTGCTGGCGCACCTGGTTCGCCGCCCGCCAACCGCAGGGGTGCTCACCGCCGTAGCCGCACGCCCGCGGCAGTCGGCCGACCTCCTGGTCCAGGCGCTCGGACTGGCGGTCCGGGACGGGCTTGGCGAGCGCCTGGAGCTTGGGCCGCTGTCCCAGAGCGAGGCGGGCCAGCTGCTGGGTGATTCGGTGCCCGCCGACAGCCGGGAGTCGCTCTACCGCGAGAGCGGCGGCAACCCGTTCTACCTCGAGCAGCTGGCTCGCCACGGTGGCGCGGTGGTATCCCAGGGCGCGGACCCCTTCAGTGTCGAGGGCGTACCGGCTGCGGTGACCGCCGCCTTGGCCGAGGAGCTGGATGCGCTTCCCGGTCCGGTGCGGACCCTGGCCCAGGCCGCGGCGGTCGTGGGTGAGCCGTTCGAAACCGACCTTGCGGCGGGCGTGGCGGACCTGTCCCCCGACGTCTCGATCGAGGCGCTCGACGCGCTGCTGGACGGAGACCTGGTGCGCCCGACGGACGTGCCCCGGCGTTTCCGGTTCCGGCATCCCATCGTCAGGCGAGCCGTCTACGAGTGGTCCAAGCCGGGCTGGAGGCTCACGGCGCACGAGCGCGCCGCGCGGCTCCTGGCCGCCCAGGGGGCCACGCCGGGCGTACGCGCGCGGCATGTGGAGCAGTCCGCGCGACCGGGCGACACCGACGCCATCTCCGTGCTCGGCCAGGCGGGCCAGGAGGCCACCGGGCGCGCACCCGCCGCAGCAGCCCACTGGTTCGGTGCCGCCCTCAGGTTGGTGCCGGCCGACGACGCCGGCAAGCGGCTCGAGATGCTCATTCCGCAGGCCAAGGCGCTTGCGGCTGCGGGACGGCTTGCCGAGGCCAGGCAGGCCCTGCACGACACCGTCGAGCTGCTCCCTCCGGAGCTTGCTGCGATCCGCGGCCAGATCGTGGCGGCCATAGCCATGGTCGAAAACCTGATGGGCCGCCACGGCGAGGCCACGGCGCTGCTGGAGCAGGCGCTGGACGAGTTGACCGATGCCGGCTCGCCGGAGGCGGCAGCCCTGATGATCGAGCTGGCCAACGACGGGCTCTACGCGCCCGACTACCAGGCCATGATCGAGTGGTCACGGCGCGCATATGAGATCGCAGGCGAGCTGGAGGGCCACCAGGCTCTGATGGCCTCGGCGGCGGGATCGCTGGCACTGGCCGAGTACAACGTCGGCGACATCGCCTCCTCGCGGGTCCACCTGGAGGAAGCGGCGGCCATCGTCGAGCGCCTCACCGAGGCGGAGCAGGCCGAAAAGGTCTCATCGCTCCTCTACGTGGGCTGGACCCGGATGAGCCTGGAGGACTTCGACGAGGGCATCCGGATCCTCGACCGCGGGCTCGAGGTCTGCGCCCAGACCGGCCAGGATCATCTGATCGTCCCGATGCTGATCGGCAAGGCCATCTGCCTGACGTGGCAGGGCCGCCTGCGCGAGGCCGGTGAGCTTGCGGAGCGGATCGTCCAGGTCGCCCGGCTCTCGGGCAACGACCAGTCCCGGGCATGGGCCCTGACCCTGCGCAGCTGGGTGGCCACCTTTGCGGGCGACCTCTCAACGGCCACCGCCTACGGCGAGGAGGCGATCCACGTGGTCGAGCACGGGGTCCTGAGCAACTACTTCTCGGCCCTGACCCACTCCTACTATGCCGAGACCCGGCTCGAGAACGGAGACCCAGAGCGCTGCATCTCCGAGACCCTCAGCGCGCTCGGCGGGGAGGACCTCCCGGTGATCGAGATCAGCTACCGGTCGCACTGCTACGAGATCCTCACGCGCGCCGCGCTGGCCGCCGACCGGCTCGAGGATGCCGATCGCTACGCATCGCTGGCCGAGGCGGCGGTGGAAGGCATCCCGCTGGGCGGCCGGGTCGGCGAGGCCCGCCGCGCCCGCGCCGCCGTGTACATGGCCCAGGGCCGCCCGGATGAGGCCGCCCGTTGTGCGCTCGAGGCCGTAGCGGCGCAGGAGGAGGCTGGCGCCCGCGGCGAGGTGGCACGCTCGAGGATCCTGGCCGGGCGCGCGCTCGCGGCCATGGACCAGCGCGACCAGGCGATCCGCGAGCTCGAGCGCGCATACGCCGAGTTGGACCAGTGCGGCTCCGATCGCTCGCGCGACGAGGCGGCGCGCGAGCTCAGGCGGCTTGGCCGCCGGGTACGGGGCGGCAAAACGTCTGACCGGCAGGCGGTGCAGGTGAGCAGCACCGCCGGCCTGTCGCGACGCGAGCAGGAGGTCGCCGCGCTCGTTGCCGAGGGGCGCACCAACCGGCAACTGGCCGAGGAGCTGTTCCTCAGCGAGAAGACGATCGAGACCCACCTCCGCAACATCTTCCGGAAGCTCGGCGTCTCATCGCGTGCCGCGGTGGCCGCGGCGACCCTGCGCGGCGGCGACCAGGCTTCCTAGTCGGCGTGAACCAGCCGCGCTTCGGGCGGCGGGAACGCGTGCACCAGCCGGGTCCTGTCCGGCCGGAAGTGGAACGACAGCTGCGGGGGCGGGGCCAGGCCGCGCTCGGCCGGGCGGAAGGTCGTGCAGGGCCCGGAGAGCTTCAGCGCGCAGAGCATGTTCTTGCGGAAGTAACAGTCCTCGCAACTGGCCTTCCCCTTCGCTCGCTTCGCCATTTCGCTTTCTTCACCCCGTGTTTCGCAGTTGTTACGACGTCGGCGACTATGGAGCATCGAGGCCCGGTATGCCAGGCCCTTTCCCGCAAATGGCGACCTTTCGTTCTTCCTGCAATCTGCAGGTTTTTCGGCGAACCTTCATAGAGCGCCCGCTCTTTGCACCCTTTTCACGAGCGTTACCGAGCCGTGACCCGGCAAGGACGCCGTTTTACACGGCGTCCTTGGGGTCCAGCTGGATCGAACAGCTGTTGATGCAGTAGCGCTGGCCGGTCTCTCCCGGGCCGTCGTCGAACACGTGACCGAGGTGCCCGCCACAGCTGGCGCAGTTGACCTCGGTGCGGCGCATCCCGAAGCTTCTGTCCTCGTGGAGCTCGACGGCGTCGTTGGCCATCACGTCGGTGAAGCTCGGCCAGCCAGTCCCCGAGTCGAACTTGGTGTCCGAGCTGAAGAGCTGGGCCCCGCAGGCCGCACACGCGTACGTGCCGTCAGCCTTGGTGTCCCAGTACTCGCCGGTGAAGGCGCGCTCCGTGCCTTTGTTGCGCAGAACCTCGTACTGCTCGGGGGACAGCTCGGCCCGCCACTCCGCGTCGGTCTTCTGGATCTTTGAAGTCATTCAGGAGTCTCCTTTTTCTGGTCACATCCCAGTCGAGGCTACCCCCCGTTCGTTACGGGTGGGAGGATGCCCGAATGGAACTGATCGTGGGGGCAACCGGCTACGTCGGCGGGCTCGTGGCCGACCGGCTCAGCCGCGACGGCCGCGCCGCGCGCGCGCTGGCCCGCGACCCATCGCGACTGCCCGACCGCCCGGGCGTGAGCCCGGTCAAGGCCGACCTGCTGGCGGGACGCGGTCTCAAGCGTGCTCTTGATGGCTGCCACACGGCGTACTACCTGGCCCACTCGATGGAGCGGCCGGGCGACGACTCGCCTGGTGACTTCGCCGACCGCGAGCGCCGCTCCGCCGAGCGATTCGGGAAGGCCGCGGCCGCCGCGGGGCTCGAGCGCGTCGTCTACCTGGGTGGCTTTGCCCCGCCAGAGGGCGCCGGGCTCTCACCACACCTGTCATCGCGGCTGGAGGTCGAACGGATCCTGCTGGAAGCCGTGCCCGGGTCGACCGCCATGCGCGCGTCGATCCTGATCGGCGCGGGCTCGGCTTCCTTCCAGATGCTCGTCAGGCTCGTCGAGAACATGCGCTTCCTCCCCATGCCCGCCTGGCATGCCAACCACACCCAGCCGATCGACGAACGCGACGCGGTGGAGTACCTGGTCCGCACGCCGGCGACCCCTGCTGCGGCCGGGCTCTCGCTGGACATCGCCGGGCCGGACGTGCTCGCCTACGGCGAGATGATCGAGGAGATCGCGGAGCTGATGGGCGTTGGCCGCACGAGCATCCCGCTGCCGGTGTCACAGACGCCGACGGCCAGCGCCGTCGTGGCTCGGATCGTCGGGCAGCCGCTGGAGCTGGTGCGCCCGTTGATGGAGAGTCTCGGGCACGAGCTGCTCCCGCGCGATGACTCGGCGGCGCGCATCTACGGGATGCGGCCGCGGCCGTTCTCCCGGGCCGTCGAGCACGCCCTGGGCCAGTGGGAGGCCCGCGAACCGCTGGCGGCGCGATGAAGGTGGAGCGCGACATCCACATCGATGCCGCCCCCGCGGACGTCTACGCGGCGGTGATGGACCCAGAGCAGCTGGGCGACTGGGTGGTGATTCAGGATCGGCTGGTCGAGTCACCAGGCCGCGAGCTGGAGAAGGGCGACCGCCTGGTCCAGCGGCTCAAGGTGGCGGGGCAGGGCTTCGAGGTCTCCTGGAACGTCACCCGGGCGGACCCCTCCCAGGTCGAGTGGGAAGGCCAGGGGCCCATGGGAACCAGCGCGCGTGTGGCCTACGGGTTCGAGCCCGACGGCGACGGCACGAGGTTCGACTACATGAACGAGTACGAGCTCCCCGGGGGCGTGGCCGGGCGCCTGGCGGGCCGGGCAGTGTCCGCAGTCGCCGGCCGCGAGGCCGACAAGACGCTGGCGCGGCTGAAGGCCCTGGTCGAGGGCAGCTAGTCCCGCTTACGGCAGCAATGAGGAGCCGGTCCGTTCGTGCGCGGCGGGCGGGTCCTTTTCAACCCTCGGGACTTATTCCACGGCTGTGTAGTGGAACACCTCCTCGCCCGACGGTCGGCCTTCAGTACCGCGGTTTTACTCCCAGTGAAGTCGCTATACCGAAGGCCGAGGGCCGCGCGAGAGGACCCGGGCGCGGCTCCGCGGAGCCGCGAAGTAGCTACCTAGAGGGGCGCCAGCTCGTCCACGGAACGGCGTGCTGCTGCGGCCGCGTGCTCGAAGCCCGCGCGCTCGCTGAAGGACAGCTCGAGCTCCAGGATCTGCTGGATCCCATCCGCACCCAGACGCACCGGCGCGCCCATGAACAGGCCGTCCACGCCGTACTCGCCGAGCAGCAGGGCATGACAGGACAGGACCCGCCCCCGGTCGAAGCAGATCGAGTCGACTATCTCCGCGGCGGCGGCCGCCGCCGAGAAGCGGACCGAGCGGGCGTCGTCCAGCAGCGCGCGCGCACGGACCTCGGCCACTATCTGGTCGAGCACCTCGCGCGCGATCAGCTCGGTGGCCGCAACCCCGGAAACGGTGAGCCGGCTCTCGAGTGGAACGATCTCCTCACCGCGGCCACCCATCACCAGCGCGCCCACGTCCCCCACGGAGACCCCCAGCTTCAGGGCCACCATCGAGCTCCAGCGCGCCGAGTCGATGACTCCCGAGACCCCGATCAGCCGGGCCCGCGGGAACTGTGTCGTCCGGGCCACGAGCTCGCAGGTCTGATCGAGCGGCTCGGTCAGCACCACCACGCAGGCGTTGGGACAACGCTCCATCACGCCGTGGCAGATCTCGGTGACGATCTCGCTGTTCTTCCGCAACAGGTCCTTGCGGCTGCGGGTGTCGCCCGGGCGGTTGCCGGCGGCGATCACAACCACCTCCGACCCGGCCGCCACCGCGGGATCGGCGCTCCCCATCACGTCTGGCTCGTACCCCAGCAGCGGCGCGGCCTCGGCGATATCGGCCGCGGCGGACTCGGCCAGCGCGCCGTCGGCGTCGACGAGGATGACCCCCAGGCTGTCACGCCGGGCGATGAACATGGCGGCGGCCGCGCCCACCTCGCCCGCACCGAAGATAGTTACCTTGCGACGTGAATTCACTTTTCCCCTACTGTTTACCTTTTGACAGAGTGACTATTAACTTTTCGGAGGAATGATGTCTGACATCAATGCAGTGCGAGCGTCGATCGAGAAGGCGCTTGCCGGGCTGCGCAAGGAGCAGCAGGCCCTGGAGGCCGCGCTCGCAGCGCTCGGCGGAGTCGAGGCCGCACCCCGCCGCGGCAGGGGACGCCCCAAGGGCTCCACGTCGGCTGCGCGCAAAGCCGGCAGCTCGGGTCGCCGCGGGCGGCGCTCGTCCCGGCCGGCCGAGGCACTGGCGCTCGTCAAGGCCCAGCCCGGGGTGACCATTCCGGCCATGGCCAAGGAGATGGACATAGCCGCACCCTACCTCTACCGGGTGATGCCAAAGCTGGTTGAGGAGGGGAAGGTCCGCAAGGACGGCTCGGGCTGGTTCCCGGCCGACGGCGCACCGGCGGCGGCGGCTCCGGAGCCCGTCGCGGCAGCGACGGACCCCAGTACCGAGCCGGTCGCTAACTAAGCAGGCCGAGGCCTTCCACCGCAGCGCGCTCCTCCGAGAGCTCCGCCGCGCTGGCGTCGATGCGGGCGCGCGAGAAGTCGTCGATCTCCAGGCCACCGACGATCGAGTACTCGCCGCCCGCCGCAGTGCAGGGGAAGCCGGCGATGATGCCCTCGGGCACCCCGTAGGAGCCGTCCGAGGGAACGCCCATCGAGACCCAGTCGCCGTCAGGCGTGCCGTTGACCCAGTCGTGGACGTGGTCGATGGCGGCGTTGGCCGCCGAGGCGGCGCTCGATGCGCCACGGGCCTCGATGATCGCGGCGCCGCGCTTGGCCACGCGGGGGATGAACTCCTCCTCGATCCAGGCCTGGTCGTCAACGGCGGCTGCTGCGTTCTCCCCGCCGATCTCGGCATGAACCAGGTCGGGGTACTGCGTGGTCGAGTGGTTGCCCCACACGGTCATCTTCTTCACGTCGGTGACCGGCTTGCCGAGCTTGTTGGCCAGCTGGCTGATGGCGCGGTTGTGGTCCAGCCGCATCATCGCCGTGAACCGCTCGCGCGGCACGTCGGGCGCGTGCGACATCGCGATCAGCGCATTGGTGTTGGCCGGGTTGCCGACCACGAGGATCTTCACGTCGTCGGCGGCGTGCGCATTGATCGCCTGGCCCTGGGGCTTGAAGATCCCCCCGTTGGCCTCGAGCAGGTCCGAGCGCTCCATGCCGGGCCCGCGCGGGCGGGCTCCGACCAGGAGACCGATGTTACATCCGTCGAAGGCCTCGCTGGGGTCGGCGGTGATGTCGATTCCGGCAAGCAGGGGGAACGCGCAGTCCTCGAGCTCCATGGCTGTTCCCTCGGCCGCTGGAAGCGCCGGCTCGATCTCCAGCAGACGAAGCTGGACGGGCACGTCGGGGCCCAGCAGCTGGCCGCTGGCTACGCGGAACAGCAGGGCGTATCCGATCTGGCCGGCGGCGCCGGTCACGGTTACCTTTACGGGCGAAGCAGGCATCAGGCGTTCATCTCCTCGATTACGGCGTCGGCGAACTCGGAGGTGCCGACGGCGGTGGGGTCTTCACGGGTGGGCTTCAGGTCGTAGGTGACCTTGTCGCCGCCCTTGATCAGTGCAGCGATGGCGCTCTCCATCCGGTCGGCGGCCTCACCCTCGTTCAGGTAACGGAGCATCAGCACACCGGACAGCATCAGTGCCGTCGGGTTGGCCTTGTTCAGGCCCGCGTACTTCGGTGCGGATCCGTGGGTGGCCTCGAACATCGCGGCCTCGGTGCCGATGTTGGCGCCAGGGGCCAGGCCCAGGCCGCCGATCATTCCGGCTCCCAGGTCGGAGACGATGTCGCCGTAGAGGTTCGGCAGCACCACGACGTCGTACTCCTCGGGCCGCGAGACCAGCTGGTTGCAGAGGTTGTCGATGATCCTGTCCTCGAACTCGATGTCGGGATGGCGCTCGGCGACCTTGCGCGCGACGTCCAGGAAGAGGCCGTCGGAGAACTTCATGATGTTGGCCTTGTGGGCCGCGGTGACCTTCTTGCGGCCGTTGTCCTCGGCGTACTTGAAGGCGGCCTCGACGATCCGGTCGGATCCGAAGATCGAGATCGGCTTGATCGAGATGCCGGCGTCCTCGCGGACCGGGGTGCCCAGGTCGGCCAGCACCGCGCGCAGCGTGGCGTTGTCCTCGCTGCCCTGCTCGAATTCGATGCCCGCGTACAGGTCCTCGGTGTTCTCGCGGATGATCACGAAGTCGACCTCGTCGAAGTGGGAGCGGACGCCTTCGTAGAGCTTGCAGGGGCGCACGCACGCGTAGAGGTCGAGCTCCTTGCGCAGCTGCACGTTGATCGAGCGGAAGCCCGACCCGACCGGTGTGGTGGTGGGCCCCTTGATTCCGATCTTGGTGCGCTTGATCGAGTCGAGCGTGCGGTCCGGGAACGGGTTGCCCTCTTCCTCGAACGCGTCGATGCCCGCGGGATGCTCATCCCATTCGAAGCCGACGCCCGTCGCGTCCAGCACCCTTCTCGTGGCCTCCGCCAGCTCGGGTCCGATTCCGTCCCCCGGGATATACGTCACTTCGTACGCCACGTGGTTCCTTTCCGCTTGCTACTGAAGTAGGGCGCCGCATTATGTCCACTGTGGGACGATCCCGGCATGTTCGGAGGCCGGTCGATAAAGCTCGCCAGCGTGTTCGGCATCCGGATCGGCGTCGACCCGAGCTGGTTCATCGTCCTGTTCCTCGTCATCTGGTCGCTCCAGAGCCTCTTCATCCAGGTGTACCCGGGCGATGGAGTGCTTGCCCTGGGGCTCGCGGGCATCAGCGCGCTTCTGTTCTTCCTGTCGGTGGTGCTCCATGAGCTGGGCCACGCTTTCGTCGCCGTGCGCAACGGCGTGGGCATCTCCGGCATCGACCTCTGGCTGTTCGGGGGCGTGGCCAAGATGGCCGGCGACACACCGTCCGCCGGCGTCGAGTTCCGCATGGCCGCAGCGGGTCCCCTGGTCTCACTCCTGATCGCGGCTGCCTGTGGCGCCGGCGCGGTGGCCACCGGCGGCAGCCTCGACTTCATCGCGACGCTGTCCTCCGCCCCATCGCCGGTCACGGCCGTCCTGTCCTGGCTGACGCTGATCAACACGATGGTGCTGCTCTTCAACCTGGTCCCGGGGTATCCGCTCGACGGCGGCCGGATTGTCCGCGCCATCGCCTGGCGCATCACCGGCGACAAGCTCAAGGCCACCCGGTTCGCCGCTTCCCTGGGGCGCGTGGTGGCCTTCATCATGATCGGGATCGGAATCGGGTACTTCGCGATTCCGGCGCTTGCCTCCGGCGACGAGGACTCGCTGATCTCCGGCGTCTGGCTCGCGATGATCGGCGTGTTCATCGCCCAGGCCGCGCGTGCCAGCCGGGTGCAGACGGAGTTCTCGGCGCGGCTGGACGGGATCACCGTGGCCGATGTCATGGACTCGCAACCGGTGGCGGTGCCTCTGGGTACCACCCTCGACCGCGTGCTCGACGAATACCTGCTGCGTTACGGCTGGGGCTGGTTCCCCGTGGTCGACGCCGAACAACGCCTTGTGGGCCTGGTGACCCGGCAGGCGGCCGAAGAGGTGCCGGAGGACGACCGCCCGATGAAGACGGTCGACGACGTGATGGCGCACGACCCCGAGGGCTCACTTCGGGCTCCGGTGGACCAGCCGATCGAGGCGCTGTTGCAGTCGCGCCGCGAGGGGCTGGGGCGCCTCGGGGCACTGATGGCGGTCGACGGCGAGGGCGTGCTGCGTGGCGTGATCACGCTGCAGCAGGTCCGCCGGGCCATCCAGCCGCCGGCCTGAATCCCTCGCCCGGGAAGCCGCCCCGGTTTCCGGGATATAAACTCAGAGTTGCCGCGCCCCGACAGGGCTCGGCCTTCTTTTGAAACTGAACAGGTAGAGAGCCCACCCAGATGCCCCAGCACGACGTACTCGTCATCGGCGCCGGACTCGCAGGACAGCGCGCCGCGCTGGCTGCCGCCGAGCAGGGCGTATCGGTCGCCATCCTCTCCAAGGTCCACCCGGTCCGCTCCCACTCCAATGCGGCGCAAGGCGGCATCAACGCCGCGCTGAACCCCGGGGACACCTGGGAGTCGCACGCGTTCGACACGGTCAAGGGCTCCGACTATCTGGGAGATCAGGACGCCATCGAGATCATGTGCAGCGAGGCGCCCGCCGAGATCCTGCACCTCGAGCACCTGGGTGTGACCTTCCACCGCAACGCCGAGGGCAAGCTCGGCACCCGCGCGTTCGGCGGAGCATCCGCGGCCCGCACCTACTACGTGGCCGACATCACCGGCCAGGCGATCCTCCACGTGCTCTACGAGCAGCTGATGAAGCACGACGAGGTGGATCGCTACGAGGAGTTCTTCACCACCGCCCTGATCCAGGACGACGACGGCAACATCGCCGGCTGCGTGGCGCGCAACATGCGCGACGGGCAGATGGAGCTGTTCTCCGCCAAGAAGGTCATCCTCGCGACCGGCGGCAACGGGCAGATCTACGACCCCACCACAAACGCCCTGATCTGCACCGGCGACGGGATCGCCCACGCATACCGCGTCGGCGCATCGCTGATGGACATGGAGATGATCCAGTACCACCCCACCACGCTCGCGGGGCTGGGCCTGCTGATCACCGAGGGCGCACGCGGCGAGGGCGCGCACCTCTACAACGCACAAGGCGAGCGCTTCATGGAGAAGTATGCGCCCAACAAGATGGAGCTGGCTTCCCGCGACGTGGTCTCCCGTGCCGAGCAGACCGAGATCAACGAGGGCCGCGGCTTCCCCGACGGCACCGTCGCCCTGGACATCACCGTGGTGCCCACCAAGCGGATCCACGAGTCGCTGCGCGAGATTGTTCTGGTCGGCCGCGACTTTGCCAACGTCGACATCACCAAGGAGCCCATCCACATCAAGCCGGGCAACCACTACGTGATGGGCGGCATCCGCACCGACGTGGACGGCGAGACCCAGATCCCGGGCCTCTACGCGGCCGGGGAATGCGCCTGCGTCTCGGTGCACGGCGGCAACCGCCTGGGCGCCAACTCATTGCTCGACACGCTGATCTTCGGCCGCCGCTCTGGCGCGCATGCCGCCACGGCCTCCAAGGGCATGCCCATGCCCAAGCCGGCCAAGTCCAAGCTCGACGACGAGGAGCGGATGATCCGGGAGATCACAGGCCGCGAGAAGACGGGCCGCAGGGTGTCGGAGATCAAGGCCGACCTGGGCACCGTGATGGACAAGCACGTGGCGGTGTTCCGCGATGCCGAGGGCCTGGCCACGGCGCTCACCAAGGTCCGGGAGCTGAAGGAGGAGGCCAAGACCGTGGCCACCGACGACAAGGGCAGCGTCTTCAACCAGGACGTGCTCGGGGCGCTGGAGCTGGGCTACATGCTGGACAACGCCGAGGCAATCGTCATGGGCGCGATCGAGC
>JAXDIE010000129.1:0-6751 GCA_034664165.1 Thermoleophilaceae bacterium
GGAGACTCAGTCCACTCCAGAACCGGCTCGCCCGGGGCCGGGCGGTTCTGATCGTTTGCCTTGGCGATTCTCTGCATGCGCTGGAGTCTCAGTCCCGGCGGTCGACCCGTGTGTGAGACGGGTCACAGCACCCCGCCTGAGCGGGGCTTTCCTGAGGGTGAGCGATGGGACTCGAACCCACGACCGCCTGGACCACAACCAGGAGCTCTACCAACTGAGCTACGCCCACCAGGTACTGCCTGGAATCTACAGCGCCGGGTGCTTCTCCCGCTGGTACAGGAAGAGCGGCAGCGCGAAGCAGAGCCCGATGACCAGGTTGAGGATCGGGAAGTACCACCAGGTGATGCCCCGGGCCTTGGCCTCGCCGAAGCTCCAGACCCAGAAGACGAGTGAGGACACCGTCACGTCCGCGAACACCGCGGTTGCGAGAGTGCTGCCGAAGATCCCGTCACTCATCAGCTGAAGATCGAAGCCGTATTCGGCCGCCCAGGGCGCGACCCAGATCAGCGGCGCCAGCCCGATGACGGTCAGGACGGCGTAAAGACCAGCTCTCCCATTCATCAAGTCCTCCTAGCTCGAGACCCTCCGGATGCCTGCGAGTCTAGATTCCGTGGCGGTGGACCAGAACAAACTCGATGAAATAGCCAACGCGGAGCGCTCGCTCCAGGCCTTCCACAACGGGCGGCCGCTGAAGCCGTTCGCGCTGACTTTCGGCCAGCAGTGGTGGGGCAAGTGGGAGACGGTCCACGCCGCGTTCGAGCGGCTCGGCATCGCGCCCCCGGCCTCCGTGCTCGAGGTCGGGTGTGGCACGGGCTGGGGCTCGCACTTCCTGGCCGAGGCCGGCTACCTGCCGCTGGGCGTGGACATCGCCCCCGGCAACGTCGCGATCGCCGAGGGGATCGCGGAGCGCTGGAGCTCGGTCGCGCGCTTTGCCGAGGCCGACATGGAGGCCCTGGATCTGGCCGAAACCTTCGACGCCGTTCTGCTCTTCGATGCCCTTCACCACTCCGAGCGGCCCGCCGACGTGATCGCCGGAGTCGCGCGCCACCTCAAGCCCGGGGGCTGGGTCCTCTTCGGCGAGCCCTCATGGCTCCACGGGATCTCGCCCAACGCCCGCCGCGTCACCCGCGAGAAGGGCTGGGTCGAGAAGGGCATCCGGGTGTCGGAGCTCAAGCGCGACTGCCGCGCCGCCGGGCTCGGAGGATTTCGCCGCTTCCACGAGGGGACCCGCGCGTACGAGGGGCGACTGGGGCCGTTTGCCTGGCAGTTGGTACGCCTCGTCGCCGCCAACGCCTGGGTGGCGCCACAGGCCCACATCTGGCTGGCGGCACAGCGCCCGCCAGCCTGAGGGTGCCCCTCCGCGACGACCGCCGGGGGATGAGGGGTGCGGTCGCCGCGGGGGCATGAACGTCGTCCCTTCACCGCAACAGGCGAAGCCTAGGCTGAGACACGGCATCTCACAATGTGCTGAACGAACAACCTCGTGGCAGGGACTGTGACCTGGCCACAACTTCGCCCTAGCCCATGCACTCCGAGCGGTCGAGTTTCCAGGTGCCGCCGTCCAGGGCCATGTCGTAGACCTGGGTCTCGCCACCTCCGGCGCCGTACTTGACGACCGCCGTGACGCGCGCCTGGTCGCCGTCGATCGACTCGTCCACGTAGTCGATCTTCTCGGGTAGCTGCTGGCTGCAGAGGAACGGGTTGAAGTCCAGGTAGCCGAGGTCGCGGGAGCCGTCCTCGACCGCGGAGACGAACCCCTGCGTGACGAGCGCTCCCGACTTGACGGGGTCGCGGTAGTCGGCGTTGTCGGTGGACTGGGAGGCCAGGAGCTCCTTCAGCGAGGCCGTGGGAGCTCCGTCCTGGGCCGGCGGCGCGCTCTCGGTCGAGGGCGTGGTGGCGGGCGCCGTCTGGGTCACCGTGGTCTGCTCCGTCACCGTGGCCGCCGGGGGCTGGCTCCCGCAGCCGGCGCACGCGAACATGGCAATCGCGAGGGATACAAGTCGCAGCCTGGTCATCGCCGCGGAGCCTATTCGGTGATCGGGGCCTCGACCGGCACGAGCTCCTCGGAGACCGCCTCGACAGACTCGTCGATCTCCAGGTCCTCGCCGTCGCCGGCGCAGACGATCCGGAAGGAGCCGGTCGCCAGATTCGGGTCGCCTTCGATCGGAAGGCCGCGGATCGTCTCCCAGCCGAGGCGCTCGACCTCGAACGGGTTCATCCGGATCAACTGCGCCGGGAACGGGCAGTTGGCGTTGTGGTCGTCGATGGCCTTGCTGATGGCCTCGAGGTTCTTTGCCTCGGATGTGCTCAAGGCAACGGCGACCCTTCCAGGCGCGTGGTCGCGTCCTCGATGGTCTTTCGCAGGCCGTCGCGCAGGTCCACGGCCGGCTCCCAGCCCAGCAGGTCGCGGGCGCGCGAGATATCGGGCTGGCGGATCTGCGGGTCGTCGATCGGCAGCGCCTCGAAGAGGATCTCTGACCGGGACTCGGTGAGCTCGATCACCAGCTGCGCCATCTCCAGCAAGGTCATCTCGTCGGGATTCCCGATGTTGATCGGCTCGTGCACGTCGGACTCGGCCAGAGTCACAAGGCCGCGCACCAAGTCCTCCACGAAGCAGAAGCTGCGCGTCTGGGAGCCGTCGCCGAAGACGGTCACGGGCTTGTCGGTCAGCGCCTGGCGCATGAAGGTGGGAATGGCGCGCCCGTCATGCGGGCGCATGCGCGGGCCGTAGGTGTTGAAGATGCGGACGATGCTCGTGTTCACACCCTGCTGGCGGTAGTAGGCCATGGTCAGAGCCTCGGCGTAGCGCTTGGCCTCGTCGTACACGCCGCGCGGCCCGATCGGGTTGACGTTGCCCCAGTAGTCCTCGGACTGGGGGTGGACGAGCGGGTCGCCGTAGACCTCCGACGTCGAGGCCAGCAGGAAGCGCGCGCGCTTGGCCTTGGCCAGACCCAGCGAGTTGTGGGTTCCATAGGCGCCGACCTTGAGCGTGTGGAGCGGCAACCGCGCGTAGTCGATCGGGCTGGCCGGTGAGGCCATGTGGTAGACGAAATCGACGGGCTCGGCGATCTCGTAATGCTCGGTGATGTCGACGATCAGGAACTCGAACTGCGGGCCGTCGAGGTGCTCGATGTTGCTGAGCGACCCCGTCTCCAGATTGTCCACGCAGATCACGCGGTTGCCGCGCGCAATCAGGGAGTCGCACAGATGCGAGCCCAGGAAGCCCGCGCCGCCCGTGACAAGACAGGTCGCCATTGGCTCAGGGTAGCGACGCAGCGCGGGCGCGCAAAACGCGGGCGCCGGCGTGCAAAGCGCGGCTCAGGCCGGCGGCGGGGGCTGTGGCTGCGCGAAGGCCGGCGGGGGTGGCGGTGGCGGCGGGGCGAAGCTGGATCCGGCCCGGATCACCCACGTGCCGGCGACCATGTCCCCCACGCGCTGGTTGCTCTTGCTCGAGAGGGCGACGATGAACCCGGTCAGGCCGGGGATGAAATACGGAAAGTCATCGACGATCCACATGATCTCCCGGAGCAGCGAGCGCAGGATGCCCGGCGGGCGGGCGTCGGCGCCGACGACTCGGATTCCGAAGACGAACTTGCCGATCGTCCCGCCGGTCAGGCCGGGAAGCACCACGAGCAACCCGAGCCACACCACCAGGTTGAAGAGCCCGTAGAGCGCACCAGCGCCGCCCACGAGGTACCAGGCCTGGTCGCCGAGGCTCAGCGAGAAGTGGACGGCGCTGGGAGGCACCGACGTGCTCTGGCTCGCGACCCCGAAGAAGACCGCCCCGGAGATCCCCCCGTAGATCAGCCATCGAGGATGAAGGCCAAGACGCGGCGAGGGATGACCTGTGTGGGTGACTTGACGGTGGTCATAGGGCGATCCTAGCCTGAGTCCGGACGGCTATCCTTCCGCCGCTCATATGTCCTGACGGCGTGACAGTTGGCGCAGACGAGCTCACACTTTTCGATCTCCGCCAGTAGGCGCAGGCGACTCTTACTGCTGCCGAGGCTCGAGACACTTGCGGTCTTCTGGGCCCCGTCAAGGTGGTCCCACTGCATCGCGGCGTGATGGAAGACGCCTCCACAGTCCGCACAGGGCCGCCCGTCCTTGAGGCTGATGTACCAGGCCCAGAACTCTTTGCTCCGCCTTCGATTGTGTGCATGGCGGCGTTTCCAGTTCCTCTGGTAGTGAGCCGCGGCATACGCCTTGCGGCACGGCTTGCACCATGCCTGATAGCCGGTCCCGTGCCGATGGAACTCGGTCAGTGACTTGTAGGACGCGCATTTCCCACACCGCTTGACCACTACTGAAGCCTAGGCCTGAAAAGCGGATAAGTTGCCTATTTGCAGGGCTTTGTAACGCGATTGTTACTCACTCGACCGATCGTAAGCCCAGCCGGAGATACTGGCGTGAGGCCCCCGTAGCTCAGTTGGATTCAGAGCGAGTGGTTTCTACCCACTAGGTCGCAGGTTCGAGTCCTGCCGGGGGCGTTGGCGAAGCGAGCAGCGGCTACCCAACGGGCGTGCGTGAAATTCCTCACACCCGCACCGGGCCGTCGTCGGCTAGATTGCGGTTCGCACGCCCCAATCCCCGGGAGGGAACGTTTCGATGGACAAAGGTCGCCTCAAGGCACTTCCGCTGTTTGCCAACGTCTCCGACGAGAACCTGGCGAGCGTTGCCCCGTTCGTGAAGGAGGTATCCGTCGCCGAGGGCGCAGAGCTCGTCCGCGAGGGCGACTACTCCTACGAGCTCATCGCCATCGAGGAAGGCACGGCCGACGTCATCAAGGACGGCCAGAAGATCGCCAGCCTCGGTCCCGGTGACTACTTCGGCGAGATGGGTGTGGTCGAGGGCCAGAAGCGCACGGCGACCGTGGTCGCCACCTCCCCCATGCGCCTCGTCAGCCTGACCAGCTGGGAGATCCGCCGGATGCAGAAGTCGATGCCCGAAGCGGTCGAGTCGATCCGCGAGACCATCGAGGAGCGCCGCCCCCACTAGCGGTCCGGGCCAGGGCTCGCCGAGCCCGGCCCGTGGGCATACTGAGCCGGTGAGCTTCGCGCCACCGGCACGTCACCTCCTGCGCGCCAGGGACCTGGCCGACAGGCGCTACACCGAGCAGGTCAGCGTCGATGACATGGCGGCCGCCGCCGGCCTGTCGCGCGCGCACTTCAGCCGCGAGTTCCGCCGCACCTTCGGCGAGCCGCCCCATAGCTACCTGCTGACCCGCCGGCTGGAGCGTGCCGCATCGCTGCTGCAGGCCACCGACCGCTCGGTCGCGGACATCTGCCTCTCGGTGGGGCTCCAGAGCATCGGCTCCTTCACCACGAGCTTCACCCGGACGTACGGCATGTCTCCGACGGCCTACCGGAGGGCGTTTCCGCCGGCTGCGGACAGGGCGCTCGTCCCGGCCTGTGTCCTCCGTGCCCACGGCCGCCCGCAAGCCAGCACGTTTCGAGAAGACAAGCGGGCGGGCGGCGATTAGCGTGGCCACAGATCCAACCCCCCGTACCAAGGAGACACCGTCATGAAGATCGCAAACGCACAGTTGTGGGTCCACGACCAGGACGAGGCCCTCGCTTTCTACACAGAGAAGCTGGGCATGGAGGTGAAGTCCGACGTCACACTCGCCGAGTACGGCGACTTCCGCTGGCTCACCGTCGGCCCTCCCGGCCAGGACGAGGTCTCGATCGTCCTGATGGCCATCCCCGGCGAGCCGGTGATGGACGAGGCGACGGCCAAGTCAGTGCGCGAGCTGATGGCCAAGGGCTTCGCTGGCACCGTGTTCCTCACCACCGATGACTGCCGCGCCTCCTACGAGGCTCTGGCCGGCCGTGGCGTGGAGTTCACCGACACCCCCGAGGAGCGGCCCTACGGGATCGACATGGGCTTCCGCGACCCCTCGGGGAACGGAATCAGGATGACCGAGCTGCGCGAGATCGCAAGCGTCTAGCAACGCCTACCGAGCGAAGGACGCCACAGGCCGCGGGCTGCCCGCGGCCTGTGGTCGTTTCCCAGGCTCACCGCGGTGGTGCGTTCGGAGGCGCCGCACTTCAATCGGGGCGACTGGATTCGAACCAGCGACCGCCCGGCCCCAAACCGGGTGCGCTACCAGACTGCGCCACGCCCCGCCCTGCGAACTGTACGCACCGCGTGGCAGTTGGCGCACACGAGCTCGCACTTCGCGATCTCCTCAAGCACCCGAACGCGGCTCCGGCCCCGACTCCAGTCAGCGACATTCCCTCCCTTCGGATATTGCGGAAGGTGATCCCACTGCATGGCCGCCGCCGCGAACACGCCCCCACAATCAGCACAAGGTCGCCCCTCTTTCAGTGAGCGGTACCAGATTGCGAACTCCTCCTCCCATCGGGCCCTCTGACGCCGCCGGCGTTCCCGATTGCGTTGGAAGTACTCAGCGTCGTAGGCCCTCCTGCAGGTTTTGCACCATGGCTGCAGCCCGTCCCGAGCCGAGCGGTGGAACTCGTTGTCCGCTTTCCATTCCCCACATTTCCCACACTTCTTCACCGACATCCGAAGGTAACTCCCGCGGGCAGGTTCGAAGCAACAGCGGCCGCTTTTGCTCACGAGTTGTCACACGGTTGGAACACACGGGGCACCGACCGGCCAGGGGCTTGACCCCCCGCTGCCCAAATGGACACATGGCCATTGGCCGGTCGAACACCGGCCTAGAGGCCCCCGGAAGCGCGTGACTTCGACCGGCCACAGACGACACAGGTGCGAGAGCCATGCTCGT
>JAXDIE010000051.1:0-5421 GCA_034664165.1 Thermoleophilaceae bacterium
GATGGGCTCGGTCCCGATGACGACGATCTACTGACAAGCATCGCTCAGTTCGACCTTCTTTCGAACGTGGTGGCCATCGGGGAGGCCCAGCTTGGGCATCCGGTGCCGGGCCGCGTGTACTACCCGAACTTCGCCCGCTTTCACCAGCACCGGATTGAGCCGGCTGTTGAGCGTCTGCTTTCGGACGCGGATATGCGACATGCCTTGTTTCCCCTTGGAGATGGCGAACTCGCGCTAGCCCTCGTCGACATCGACGAGAAGGCGCGGCAAGAGGGCTGGCGCTTCGACGGATTTATGGGGTGGGAGCACACGCCGGTGGGGGACTTCATTTCGGCAAGCCTTCCCGAATCAACCCCAGATGGCTAGGTGCTAGACCGCCAGTAAGTGGCCCTGTTCGACGGGATCCCCAACGGCGCGCCTTCATTACCGACCGCTGGATCGTCGGGGACGGCGATCGGCGCGGGACTTTGTCTATGGGCGCGGCGGGTTTCGAACCTGCGACCTCTCGCGTGTGAAGCGAGCGCTCTCCCACTGAGCTACGCGCCCTCGGCGGCCCATGGTAATGCGGGGCAGGTATCGGGGGCGTTCCGGATCCTTACGCGCAACCGCGCGAGACGTTATGCTGCGCCGATCCCCAAGAGATGGCTATGCCGCTAGGTAGGGCGTAGCCGAGCGAAGGAGGAATCGCATGCGATTCAAGATGATTGGCGTTCTGGCCGCAGTGGCCGCAATGTCACTCGGTGCCGGTGTCGGTCCCGCGGTTGCCAAGAAGCACGATGGCAAGCGCAACAACACCTTCATCGAGAACGACTGTAAGCGTCTGGCTCAGAAGCCGCGCCACATTTCTCTGGACTGTGGCAAGAACAAGCGGCACTCGGATGACTCCGAGCTGCGCAAGGTCCGCTACCGCAACAAGAACTACGGCAAGAACAACACCCGCGCCCGTGCAAACCTGCACATCGCCGGTGTGACCACTGGCCGTACGCAGGTGAAGCTCCGCTTCAAGAACCTGAAGAAGTGCACGAACAAGCACACCAAGGGTGGCGGCGTTGACAAGAAGTCCGAGGTTTACCGCAAGGTGAACGTCAAGCTCAAGAACCCCGCTCCCGGCGTGAAGAAGCGCTGGAACGAGAAGCTGGGTTGCGGCTGATAGCCGACTAGTACTCGCAGTGTTCAAAGGGCTCCGCTTCGGCGGGGCCCTTTGTGCTCCCGGGTGTAGAGTCCGGAGCGGACCGTGCTAGGCGGGGAGGTAGCGGTGCCCTGCACTCGCAATCCGCTCTAGCGAGGCTGAACTCCCGTCTGAGGGGCGAGGCCTGTGGGGTCAGCGTGCCGCCCAGCGGCGTCGATGACCAGGTCCCGCGCGGTGAGCGCCCGCGAACCAGGTCAGGTCCGGAAGGAAGCAGCCTTAAGTGGTTCCGCTCATGCGCCGCGGATCGGCCTGGTCGGAGTCGCAGGGCAGAGGGCGCGCCCACAGGAGTCGTTTCGACGGCGGGTGCACGGTCCGCTGTCCGAGTTCGTAGAGTGGCCCTGGATGCTCGCCCTCTACCGCCGCCACCGCCCCCGCACCTTCGACGATGTCGTCGGCCAGGAGCACATCGTCCGCACGCTTCGCAACGCGGTCGAGCTCGGCAAGGTGCATCACGCCTACCTGTTCGTGGGCTCACGCGGCACCGGCAAGACCAGCATGGCCAAGCTGCTGGCGTGCGCCCTCAACTGCGAGGGCGGCCCCCGGGTGGACTTCAGCCCCGATGACCCCGCTTGCCTGGCGATCGCAAACGGGACCTCGATGGACGTGGTCGAAATGGACGCCGCTTCGAACAACTCGGTCGACGACATCCGCGAGCTGCGCGAGAACGTCGCCCTCACGCCGATGGGCGGCAGCCACCGGGTCTACATCCTCGACGAGGCCCACATGCTCTCCCAGTCCGCCTGGAACGCGTTCCTCAAGACGCTCGAAGAGCCTCCGTCGCATGTGGTGTTCGTGCTCGCGACCACCGAGGCCCACAAGGTGCCCGCCACGATCGTGGACCGCTGCCACCGCTTCGATTTCCATCGGCCCTCGGTGGAGCAGATCGCCTCGGTGCTCCAGAAGGTCGCCGCCGAGGAGGGCATCCAGGCCCCGGACGCCGCCATCGGCATGCTCGCCCGCTCTGCCACAGGCAGCTTCCGCGATGCGCTGGGGACCCTGGAGCAGCTCGTGACCTACGGGGGGAACGAAGTGAAGCTCGAGGATGTCCAGGCCGTGCTCGGCGTGGCCGACCACGAGCTGATCCTGGACACTGCCGACGCTCTGGCCGCACACGACCCCAAGGCCGCCCTGCTGGCCGTCGAGCGGCTCTCGGTGTCCGGCCGCGACGCCACCCAGTTCATCCGCGACTTCACCGAGCATCTGCGCCGGCTGTACGTGGTCCAGACCCTCGGGGACGTCCCGGGAACGTTCGCGCCCATGCCGGAGCATGCGGATCGGCTGGCCTCCCAGGCCGATCGGCTGTCACAGCCCGATGTGCTGCGATCGATCGACCTCATGGGCGAGGCGCTGGGCGCCGTCAAGGAGGGCTCGGACCCGCGTATCCGCCTGGAGCTGGCGCTGCTCAAGGCATCCCAGGCGCCCACCGACCTCTCCCTTCAGGCGCTCATGTTCCGGATCGAGCAGCTCGAGCACCGGCTGGCAGGCGGGAGCGGCTCGGCGCCGCCGCCGGCATCCGCCCAGCCACCCGCGGCCACTCCGCCGGAGGTCTCGCCGCAGCCGCGGCCGGTGGCTGCACCGGCTGCCGAGGCACCCGCGCCTGAGGCAACGAGCCCCACTTCGGCTCCGTCGGGGTCGGCCGCGACAGCGACGATCACCGAGCCCGTGTTGGAGGCCGCCCCGGATCCGGCTCCCGAGCCCCAGGCCGATGGGGGTGACCTCACCGTAGAGCGCCTCCAGACGCTCTGGCCGGCCGTGGTGGACGCGGTGCGCAAGGAGAACGCGATGGTCGGGGCCCTGTTCGGGGAGGCGCGCGCGGCGGCGCTGGACGCCGGGCGGCTGGTCGTGGCATTCCCGTCCGATCGCGAATTCCTGAAGAAGAAGGCGGAGGCCAGCGGCGAGCTGCTCACGCGCGCGATCCGCGGGCTCACCGGCCACGCCCCAGCCCTCGAGTACCGCCTGTCCGATGAGGCCGCGGAGGCGGCGGGCATCCCGCTGGACGAGTTGCTCACGCGACTGAAGGACGAGTTCGGCGCCACCGAGGTCGGCATGCAGCCGGATCCCCCTACAGACATCGATCCCGGTCCCGAGGAGGGCTGACCTATGGCCAAGCCGAACATGGGGCAGTTGATGAAGCAGGTCCAGCAGATGCAGGCCGACATGACGAAGGCCCAGCAGGAGCTTGAGACCGAGGTGGTGCAGGCCACCGCCGGTGGGGGCAGCGTCAAGGTCGAGATCACCGGGGCGCTTGAGCTCAAGTCCCTCACGATCGATCCGGCGGCGATCGACCCTGAGGACGCCGAGTTGCTCCAGGACCTGGTCATCGCCGCGGTGAATGAGGCGATCCGCGCCGCGCAGGAGCTGGCGGCGAAGAAGATGGAGGCGGCCAGCGGCGGGCTGGGTGGCCCCGGCGGCCTGGGCGCGCTGGGCCTCCCGGGCTTCTAGCGGGGAGGGGTCGGGCCGACCCGCCGTCTAACCTCGGGCGCCGTGTTCGCCCCTCCCGTCAATCGCCTGATCACCGAGCTGGCGCGCCTGCCGGGGATCGGACAGCGCACCGCTCAGCGCCTGGCCTTCCACATACTCCGTGCCTCCGACGAGGAGGCGCTTGCAATGGCCGACGCCATCCGCGAGGTCAAGGAGACCGTGGGGCTTTGCGAGACCTGTTTCAACCTGGCCGTCGGGCCGATCTGCAGGATCTGCGAGGACCAGCGCCGCGAGGCCGACGTGATCTGCGTGGTCGAGGATCCCAGCGACATCATCCCGATGGAGCGGACCAATGAGTACCACGGGCGCTATCACGTGCTCGGCGGCGCGCTCTCGCCGATCGACGGGGTCGACCCCGAGGACCTCAAGCTGGCCGAGCTCTTCGCGCGGCTCACATCCGGCGACATCCGCGAGCTGGTGATCGCCACCAATCCCACCACGACGGGCGAGGCCACGGCCATGTACATCGCCGACTCCGTGCGTGAGCGGTCCCCGGATGTGTCGGTCACCCGCCTGGCCAGCGGGCTGCCCGTGGGCGCCGACCTCGAGTACGCCGACGAGATGACGCTGGGCCGCGCCTTCCGCGGCCGCGCCGCCATCTGACTAGCGGATCAGCCCCGCGCGCTCCTTCGCGGTCAACACTCTGAGGGCGGCCTGGTTCAGCCGGGTGGACGAGATCTCGCCCCTCCGGGCGGAGTTGAGAACCGCCAGATAGGCGGCCTCCTGGTCTCCGCGCGTGCCGCTGATGTAGACCATGTCGGCACCCGCCCGGATGCTCTCGATGGCGGCATCCGGCACCGATTGGACGGCGGTGACGGCAGGGGTCGACAGGTCGTCGGCAATCGCCAGTCCGGTGTAGCCCAGGCGCTTGCGGAGCACGCCCTCGATCAGCGCACGCGACTGGCTGGCCGGGGTCACGAAGTCGTCGGTGACATACGAGGCATTCCCGATCACCATGGCCGGCACCTCTGCCTGGGCGGCCGCGGCGAACGGAAGCACGTCACGGTGCTCCAGCTCGGCGAGGGTGAGCCCTACGCTGGCGGGCCCCACCGCCGGCGACTGGTTGGCCGCCCCCAGCCCGGGGAAGTGCTCGGGGGCGGCGATGATGCCGGCCTTCTGATACCCCTCCGCCGTTGTCTGGGCGTAGGCCACGACCTCGTCGGGCGAGTCCGAGTAGGCCCGTGCCTCCACGGGGCTCCCGGTGGTGCCGATGTCCAGGACGGGCCCGAGCACCCCGTTCACTCCGACTGCCTTGAGGGCCTTGCCCGACGCCAGGGCCTGCTTGCCGGCCTTTGCCGGTGAGCCGACCTTTGCGGCCGGCTCGGCGGGCGGAAGGTCCGGGAACGCCGAGTCGCCGCCGCCCTCCTGGACGGCCATCACGAACGGGCTTACGTGGCGGACCTTCTGGGCAGTTGCGGAGATGCCGTCGGCGAGCGCGGCCACCTGGGCCGGGTCGGTGTAGTTCTGGCGCCCGAGCACGACGCCGCCGTAGTCGGTGCGCTTGAGCGTGGCGAAGACAGGGGCCGTGTCATCCGTGCCGTCGAAGCCGATCAGGAACAGCTGGGCGACCTTGCGCTCCAGCGGCAGCCGATCCACCAGTTCCTGCACGCTGCCTGGCGCTCCGGTGCCCTGCACGGCCTCCGGCGGCGGCGGGATCATCTGCGCCAGGAAGGAGCGGGTCTCCTTCTCTCCGCCGCCCCCGGCCTCGGCTAACTGGGGGCGGGGGTGCTGGTTGAGGAGGGCGATGGCTA
>JAXDIE010000054.1:0-3114 GCA_034664165.1 Thermoleophilaceae bacterium
CGCCTCGGAGGCCGGCGGTCGAGCCTCCCGTCACGAGCCGCTCGAACGACGCGAGGTCCGCGTGGGCGGCAAGCACGGCAGCGCCGGCGAGCGCGAGGACAGCGACCGCGCCCGCGAGCGCGGCCACCGGAATCACGTCCGCGGAGAGGCCGGACGTCGTGATGTAGCGCCCGAAGAACACGCTCAGCAGGACGGGGCTCGGGATCCACACGATCGGCAGCAGGACCAGGATCACGCCACCGCGGACCGAGAAGCTCAGCGCGCCGAGCAGCCACAGGCCGGGATCGCGCAGCACAACGTCGAGCGAGGCACCCAGCGCCGAGCGCACGCCGCGGCCCTCTTCCGACCGGACGCCACGTGCCGCCAGGATCCGGCCGCCCGCGGTCACGCCGGAGAACCGGCGGCTTCGAGAGCGCGCGCGAACGCCCGCAACAGCTCGCGGGCCAGCTCGTTGGGTCGCAACGTCGACGCCCGGATGGGATCCCAGGTGATGGCGGTCATCAGGACCAGCGGCCGCGCCCAGGGTCGTGTCTCGTCATCCGCCGGAGGCATCCGAAGCCGGATCAGCTGGCGCCCGTCGGCCTGTGCCAGGAACCCGGCGAGCCCTCCGGCGAGGCTTGGCCCGATGACCTGGAGCGGCGGCAGCGGTGGCGGTCCTGCGATCGGCGCGACGGCGCCTGCCTCCAGGACACCCGACTCATCGCCGGCCCAGAGCGTCAGGAGCCACCAGCCGTCGTCCATGATGCTCGGCGCGCTCATGCCCACCTGCACCTTGCGAGGCGGTTCCAGGCCGCCGCCCCGCAGCTCGACGACCTCCTCCTTGATGAACGAAGGGCCGGGGATCGGTAGGCGTGCGGCAACCACCGAACGATCCTACTCGCGGCTCAGCCCGGCATCACTCGCGAAGGCTGCCTACTCCCATTCGATCGTGGCGGGAGGCTTGGAGCTGATGTCGTACACGACGCGGTTGACGCCCGGGACCTCGTTGACGATGCGGCTGGAGATCTTGCCGAGGACGTCGTACGGCAGCTTGGCCCAGTCGGCGGTCATGCCGTCTTCCGAGGTCACGGCGCGCACCGCGACCACGTTCGCATAGGTCCGGCCGTCGCCCATCACGCCGACGCTGCGCACCGGGGTCAGGATGGCGAAGCTCTGCCACAGGGAGCGGTACAGGCCCGCGGCCTTGATCTCGTCGATGACGATCCAGTCGGCCTCACGCAGCGTGTCCAGGCGCTCCGCTGTGACCTCGCCCAGGATCCGGATCGCGAGGCCTGGGCCGGGGAACGGCTGCCGCATGACCATCTGCTCGGGCAGATCCATCTGGAGGCCGACCTGGCGGACCTCGTCCTTGAACAGGTAGCGCAACGGCTCGATCAGCTGGAAGCGCATGTCCGCGGGCAGCCCACCGACGTTGTGGTGGGTCTTGATCTTCTGCGCGGTCTTCGTCTCGGGGGTGGTCGACTCGATGACGTCCGGGTACAACGTTCCCTGGGTGAGAAAGTCGATGCGCCCGAGCTTCGCGGCCTCCTCCTCGAAGACGCGGATGAACTCGTCGCCGATGATGCGGCGCTTCTCCTCCGGGTCCTCGACGCCGGCCAGCCGCGCGAGGAAGCGAGCCCGCGCGTCGACCATCACCAGGTCCATCCCCAGGTTGGCCTCGAAGGTCTGGCGCAGCAGCTCCGACTCACGCTTGCGCATGAGCCCATGGTCGACATAGATGCACGTGAGCCGATCCCCGACCGCTCGATGCACCAGGGCGGCAGCCACGGCGGAGTCGACCCCGCCCGACAGCGCGCAGATGACCTTCCCGTCCGATCCGGTCGCCAGCGCGTGGGCGTCCACCCGCTCGCGGATCTGGGCCACCGTCGAGTCGATGAAGTTGGCCGGCGTCCAGGTCTGGCGCGCACCCGCGATGCCGACCACGAAGTTGCGCAGCACGTCACGCCCCTTCGGCGTGTGGGCGACCTCGGGGTGGAACTGGATGCCGTAGAGCCTCCGCGACCGATCGAAGAGACCGGCGTACGGCGACGAGTCCGTCTGCGCGGAAGCCTGGAAGCCCTCCGGCAGCCGGGTGATCGAGTCGCCGTGACTCATCCAGACGGGCTGCTCACGTTCGAGCCCGGCGAACACGCCGTCCCCGGCCGTGATCTGGATCGTGGCCGGGCCGTACTCGCGCCGGTTCGCCGCCATCACGTCCCCGCCCAGCTCGCTTGCCATGAGCTGCGCCCCGTAGCAGATGCCGAGCACCGGGATCCGGCCGCTCCAGATGGCGGGATCGGGCTTCGGCGCACCTTCGTCGTAGACGGACATGGGGCCGCCGGACAGGATCACGCCCTTCGCTCCGCGGCGGAGCAGCTCGGCATACGGGATGTCGTGCGGCAGGAGCTCGGAGTAGACATTCAGCTCGCGGACGCGGCGCGCGATGAGCTGCGCGAACTGGCCGCCGAAGTCCAGCACCACCACGCTGTCAGGCGCGGCGTCGGCGTCACCCCCTGCGCCGCTGACCGGCCGGTCGTCCGCGGCTCGCTCCGGGGGCGGCGCATGAAGCGCGGTCTCGAGGTAGGCCTCGACCTCGGCATCGTCGGGCGCAAGGACTCGGTGACCCGCGTTGGCGGGCTCGCCGTGGACGGTCTTGCCGCGCTTCGGGCGCGCCGGAGCTTCGCGGTCGGCGGACTCCTGCCCGCCGGCCTGATGCGTGTCGATGAGCTCCGCGTCCGTCAAGCGATCCGTTGCGCCTCCCTGCCCGTGGCCCCAAGTCTAGCCGGGGCCGGGGGCAGCCGGCGGTCTATGACGGGCGAAAATCTCGCGAAGGCGGTCGTGCGGGATGGCATAGGCCGTGTTCCCATCGATCCCGGTCATCGTCTCCGCCGCAACCAGCGCGTTGGCGATCGCCTCTTCGGTCGCCTCGATCGCGGCCCAGAAGAGCGGGCTGATGTACGCGTCGTCCAGAGTGGTGACGCTGTGCGTGAGGGATGCATCCGGGAGCTCCCTGATGCGAAACGGGCCGTTGCCCGTGGCGAATGCCAGGAACAGGTCGCCGCTGCTGTTCTCCCCGGCCCCACCGGTTCGCGCGACGCCGAGCCCCGCACGCTGGGCGAGCCGCTCGCACTGGTG
>JAXDIE010000156.1:0-3682 GCA_034664165.1 Thermoleophilaceae bacterium
GGGCAAGCCACGCGCGGGCGAGCCACGCCAGGCGCTTGGGCGGGGGCGTAGGCAAGCCACGCGGGTGCGGCGTGCTTGCGCGGGCACGCATGCCGGGGCGAGCTGGGCGCGCCGCCCACGCCCGCAGGCTTCGGCGCGGGCGCGTGGAGCTTGGCCGCGGCAGACCCGCCACGCGCGACGTCGGTGGCTGCAAGCGGGGTCCTAGGACCCTCGTCGGGGAGACACCCCACCGGACCGCACCGCTCGGGCCGTGCCGTTTACCGCACGCACCGCTTCGACGCTCCAGTCCTTGACCCCCCCAGTACTGAGGTACTAGCGTCAAACGACCGTTCGGCGACGATGTCTCCGAGGTCCAGGCGCTACCCAGGGAACCCGGCTCCCAGGCCGGCTAGCGCAGACCCCGGAGCCGAGCACATCAGACCGTAGGCGTCAATTCTGGGTTCCGAGTGCCCAGCGAGCTGTGTCTGAGGGTCCTTCGCGTGGCATCTACCCCGACCGTTTCGCCCAGCATCTCCGTCATCGTCCCGGCCATGAACGAGGCAGCCAACCTCCCGCACGTGCTGCCCCTCATCCCCGACTACGTCGACGAGGTGATCCTGGTCGATGGGCATTCCACCGACGACACGGTGGAGGTCGCCCAGCGACTGCTTCCCTCGATCCGCATCGTCCCCCAGCACGGCAAGGGCAAGGGCGCGGCGCTCCGCACCGGCTTCGCGGCCGCGCGCGGCGACATCATCGTGATGCTCGATGCCGACGGCTCCACCGATCCCCGTGAGATCCCCGCGTTCGTCCGGGCGCTCACCGAGGGAGCGGACTTCGCCAAGGGCTCTCGCTTCACCAAGGGCGGCGGCACGGCCGACATGCCGCTCTACCGCAAGGTGGGGAACGGCGGCTTCGTGGCCATGGTGCGCCTCCTCTTCGGTGGCGGCTACACCGACCTCTGCTACGGCTACAACGCGTTCTGGAGCTGGGTCCCGCCGCTGCTCGAGCTCGACGGCGACGGCTTCGAGATCGAGACGATGATGAACGTGCGCGCCCTCCGGGCGAACCTGACGGTGGCCGAGGTCGCGAGCTTCGAGTCGCAGCGGGTCTACGGCCAGGGCCGCCTCCGGACGATCCCGGACGGGATCCGCGTGCTCAAGACCATCTTCCGCGAGCGGTTCCGCCACAGCCCGCGCGGCGTCATGGCAGGCTCACTGCCGACGCGAGCGCAGGCGATCGTCCCGATCCTGTCGCAGGCGCTGCCGATCCCGGTGCCGGTCGACCAGTCGGAGGGCCTCTCGTGGGCCGAGCCGGCCTACCGGCCGGAGCCCGTCTTCTCCGACGCATCCGCGATCGACCTCTCCACGCAGGAGAGCCTCGCCATCGGCTAGCTCCTGGGTCGGCCCTCGGCCGACGTTCGCAAGCTACCGGCGACTCTTGGCCCTGGCCTCCCGGCCGGGGCCGAACCGTGCTCCACAGATGCGCCCCATGACTTCCTTCCTACGGCTTCCACGACCTCGCGACCGGATACTCGGACGGACCAGCGCCGTTGGGCACCGGCGGTGTCCTTCGCCCTGCGCCGGCTCCGCCTGCCCGTGGACATACCAGCGATGAACCTCGAATGAGGGGAGCGACTCCCAGCCGGCCGCGGATCATGGTGATCGGGTCGGGGACGCGCTTCCTGTCCGGCATCAGCGTCTATACCCTGCGCCTCGCGAACGCCCTCGCCGGGTCGGCGATGCGCGTCTCGCTGGTGACGATGCGCCAGCTCCTGCCGACCCGCCTCTACCCCGGCAAGGACCGCGTCGGCTCGGAGCTGACGGACCTGCGCCGAGATCCCCGCGTGTCGGTCTTCGACGGCGTGGACTGGTACTGGCTGCCGAGCATGCTGCGCGCCGCGCTCTTCGTCCGGCGGCAGCGCCCCGAGGTCGTGGTGCTCCAGTGGTGGTCGGGCACGGTGCTGCACTCGTATTTCGCGCTCGGGGTTCTTGCGCGCCTGCTCGGTGCCCGGATCGTGATCGAGTTCCACGAGGTCCTGGACACGGGCGAGCTGCGGCTGCCGCTGGTCAAGCCGTATTCGAAGCTGATCGGATCCGCGGTCGTCCGCCTGGCCGATGCGTTCGTCGTCCACTCGGAGTTCGACCGCGACCTGCTGGCCGCGCACTACCGGCTTGGCGCACGGCCGACGACGATCGTGCGCCACGGCCCGTACGACCACTACGGCTCGAAACCGGTGCCTGCGCCGCGGCCCGTCCTCCGGGAGGCACCCGAGGGCGTCTGCAACCTGCTGTTCTTCGGCGTGATCCGGCCGTTCAAGGGCCTCGAGGACCTGGTCGACGCGTTCGACCTGCTGAGCCCGGAGGAGGTCCAGGGCTTCTGGCTGACCGTGGTCGGCGAGACGTGGGAGGGCTGGACCCTGCCGGCGCAGAAGATCGCTGCGAGCCGATACCGGGACCGCATCACCTTCGTCAACCGGTACGTCCACGACACGGAGCTGGACGGGCACCTGGGCGGCGCGGACGCGGTGGTGCTCCCGTACCACCGGTCGTCGATCAGCGGGCCGCTCCACGTGGCGATCAGCTACGGGCTTCCTGTGGTGATGACCAGCGTCGGCGGCAACGCCGAGGCTGCGGCGAGCTACGAAGGCCTGCGTCTGATCCCGCCGAACGATCCCGCGGCCATTGCCGCGGCCATCCGCGAGCTGCCGGCTCTGATGGGTCGCCGCTTCCGCAACCCCTACTCGTGGGACGCCACGGCCGAGGCCTATCGCCGCGTGGTCGCCGGCCTCCTCGGGACCGAGGACGAGGAGGCGGTCGAGGCGCCCCGCGAGAACGCCGCATGACGGCGACCTCGGGCGGGCCGCTGGCGCCGCCCATACCGGCCGGCACGTTCGGACCCTGGGCGCGCGCCGTGTCCCTGGTCGGAGCGGCCTCGGCCGAGAGCCGCCTCGGCCTGATCCCGCCGATCGCGCTTGCAGGGTCGGTCGGGCTGCTGCTCGTGGCACTCTCCGATTCGCTCAGCCGCCTGCGCGTGCCGCACGCGCCGCTGCTGTTCTGGGCGGGACTCCTGGTCCTGGTCCTGCCCGCCGCCGGCCGCTTGCTCGGCACCCGCGCGTCCCGCAACGAACGCCTCTGGCTGGTCGTGCTGCTGGGCCTCGGCCTCTACACGGTGAAGGTGCTGCACTCGCCGGCCGGCTTCACGCTCTTCGACGAGTTCCACCATTGGGTGACCCTCCAGGACATCGTCTCGAGCGAGCGGCTGTTCGCCCACAACAACGTCCTGCCCGCCAGCCCCTATTACCCGGGGCTGGAGATCGTCGCCTCCGTCCTGGTGAAGGCCGGGCTCCCGGTCTGGGAATCGGGCGTGCTCGTCGTCGCCGCCTGTCGTGTCCTGCTCATGCTGTCGCTGTTCCTCTTCGTCGAGCGTGCCAGCGGGTCGACGCGCCTCGCCGGCGCGGCCACGCTGATCTACGCGGCGAACCCCAGCTTCCTGTTCTTCGACTCACAGTTCGGCTACGAGTCGCTCGGTCTGCCGCTGGCCGTCTTCGTCATCTACTGCGTGGCACGGCGCGAACGCGGGCCCGGGACCGGGGCCTTCCCGCTGACCGTCGCCATCCTGCTGGGCATCTGCGGGGTCATCGTGACCCACCACGTCAGCTCCATCGCGCTCGCCATCTTCCTGATGGGCTGGGCGATCGTCA
>JAXDIE010000162.1:0-4095 GCA_034664165.1 Thermoleophilaceae bacterium
CGTCGTACACGCCCTCCACCCCGTTCTTGGCCATCAAGATCGCCTCGGCGCGAATCTCGAGGGCCCTGAGGGCTGCGGCGGTGTCCGTGGTGAAGAACGGGTTGCCCGTGCCGGCGGCGAAGATCACCACTCGGCCCTTCTCGAGGTGCCTGATTGCCCGGCGGCGGATGTAGGGCTCGGCGACCTCGGAGATCGTGATGGCCGACTGCACCCGGGTATCGGCTCCCTGCTTCTCGAGCGCGTCCTGTAGGGCCAGTGCGTTCAGCACCGTAGCGAGCATGCCCATGTAGTCGCCGGTCGCCCGATCCATGCCCTGGGCCGCGCCCTTCATGCCGCGGAAGATGTTCCCGCCGCCACAGACCACGGCCACCTCGACATTGCGCTCGGTCACCCCGCGAATGGCTGTTGCGATCGCGGCCAGGCGCTCGGGATCTGTGCCGAACTCAAGCTGGCCCATCAGGGCTTCGCCCGAGACCTTCAGCAGGATCCGCTTGAACGCGGCCTCGGCCATGCGCCTACGTCTCGTCGTCGACGCCGAACCGGGCGAAGCGCCTGATCACGACGTTCTCGCCAGTCTTGGCGGCGGTCTCGGCGCGGAGCTCCTCGATCGTCTTGCCGTCGTACTTGTCGGTGTTCACGTGGGGCTGGTTCAGCAGGACCACCTCGGAGAGCCACTTCTTGAGCTTGCCCTCGGCGATCTTCGGCCGGACGTTCTCGGGCTTGTCGGCAGCCTGCTCCTCGAAGATCCGCAGCTCGCGGTCACGATCCTCGGCGGGGACCTCATCCTCGGTCACATAGAGGGGCCCGGCGGCGGCCACGTGCAGTGCGATGTCTCGCGCAAAGGCCCGGAAGTCGTCGTTACGAGCCACGAAGTCCGTCTCGCAGTCGACCTCGACCAGCACGCCGATCTTGCCGTTGGCGTGGATGTAGCTCTCCACGGCGCCTTCGGAGGCGATCCGCTCGCCGCGCTTCGCGGCCTGGGCCTGCCCCTTCACCCGGAGGATCTCGATGGCCTTGTCCATGTCGCCCTCGGCCTCGGACAGCGCCTTCTTGCAGTCCATCATCCCCGCGCCGGTCTTCTCGCGGAGAACCTTGACGTCTGCAGCCTTGATGTCCGCCATCAGCTGCCCTTCTCCTTCGCGGCCTCGGCCGGGGGGTCGGCGGCCGGAGCGGCATCAGCCGCCGGCTCTGCCGGTGTCTCGGGGGTCGCCTCGGCGGGCGGTGCCTCGGCGGCGGGCGGCGGAGCGGGCTCTGCAGCCGGAGGGGCCGGAGCGGCGGCTGCAGGCGCTGCAGGGGCCGCCGGCGCCGTCTGAGGTGCAGCGGGAGCCGCGGGTGCGGCCGGTGCTGCCGGAGCCTGCTTCGCGGCCGCCTGCTGGGCCGCAGCTGCTGCCGCGGCCTTCTTGGCGGCCTCTTCGGCCTTGGCCTTCTCCTCGGCCTCCGCCTTGGCCTTCTCCTCGGCCTCGCGCTTGGCGCGGGCCTCGGCCTCCTTGCGGTCCTGCTCCTCGCGCTCGAGGCGCGCACGCTCCTCCTCGGCACGGAACTGGCCGGCCTTCTCGCCCACGACACTGCCGATGGCGTCGACGATGACCTTGCACGAGCGGATCGCGTCGTCGTTGCCGGGGATCGGGTACGTCAGGGGCGCCGGGTCGCAGTTGGTGTCGACCAGGCCGATGATCGGGATGTTCAGCCGCTCGGCCTCCTTGATGCCGATGGCCTCCGTCTTGATGTCGACCACGAAGATCGCATCGGGCGGCCGCTGCATGTCACGCACGCCTCCGAGGTTGGTGGTGAGCTTGATCCGCTCCTTCTCGGCCGCGATGCGCTCGCGGGTCGGGAGCATCGCGATGGTGCCGTTCTCGACCCATTCGTCGAGTTCGTGAAGGCGCTTGATCCGCTTCGAGATGGTCTGGAAGTTGGTGAGCAGCCCACCTAGCCAGCGCTGGTTGATGTAGGGCATCCCCGCCGCATCGGCCGCGTCGCGCACGGCGTCGCGTGCCTGCTTCTTGGTGCCCACGAACAGGACGACGCCACCTCGGCCGGCCACCTCGGCGGCAAACTCCTGCGCCTTGGTGAGCAGCTTCTGAGTCTGCTGAAGATCGATTACATGGATCCCTGCGCGCTCGCCGAAGATGTAACGGCGCATGCGCGGGTTCCAACGGCCTGTCTGGTGGCCGAAATGCACACCGGCCTCCAGCAGCTCCGTGAGTTCTACCTGAGCCACTTGGTACTCCTTGTATTTGGTTCTACGGCTCCGAGGGCCGGTGGGCGGACCCGGTTGTCACCGGGCAGGACCGCCGCGTTCCAACGGAGGTTGGGTACTGGATGGACTGGAAAGGATAGCCAGCGGCCCGATCAGGCGCGCGGCGCCTCCGAACGCGCGAGCTCCAGGGCTTCGGCAAGGTCGGCCGGCAACTCCGAGCGGTTGGTCAGCGCCTCTCCGGTCACCGGATGGGCGAAATCAAGGCGTGCGCTGTGCAGAAACTGCCGCTGGAGGCCCAGACGGGCCGCCGCCGCCCGCCCGGCGTACTCCCTGTCTCCCAGGACCGGATGGCCGATCTCGCTCAGATGGGCGCGGATCTGGTGGGTGCGCCCAGTCTCCAGCCGGACCTCCAGGAGCGTCGACGCCGGCAGGTCCTCGACCGTCTGGAAATGGGTCCTTGCCGACCTCGGGCTGTCCGTGCTCGTGGACATCGCGGTACGGCGCCTGCGGTCCCTGCCGATCGGGGCATCGACCGTGCCGCTGCGCGACGGCGGGCGCCCGTCGACCAGCGCCGTGTACACCCGGGCCACCTCGCGCTCGCGGATGGCCGTCTGCAGCGCACGATGGACCTTGTCGGACTTGGCCACCACGAGCAGCCCGGAGGTGTCCCGATCCAGGCGGTGCACGATGCCGGGGCGCCATGGCTCGCCCCCCGCAGCCCCCGCCACGGCCAGCGCCTGCGACAGGGTGCCCGTCTCGTGCCCCGGCGCCGGATGTACCACCAGGCCGGCCGGCTTGTCGATGACCATCAGGTACTCGTCCTCGTAGGCCACGCCGTAGGTCACCCCCGCCCCACCCGCGGTGTCGGGCGCGGGTGGCGGGGGCTCAGGGGTCACCGAGATGGTCGAGCCTGCGCGAACCACGTGCCGCTTGGGCTGGGCCACACCATCGACGGTGACCTTGCCCTCGTCGATCAGCCGCTGGGCGGCCGCACGCGAACCCACCTCCTCAATGCGGGCCACAAGCACGTCCAGGCGCACGCCCGCATCGGCGGGCCCGGCGGTCAGCTCGATCGGGCTCATGTGGCCGGCTTGGGGTCCGGACTGCTGCCCAGAAGCAGGATGAAGCCGCCGACTCCGAGCACGATGAAAACGTCGGCCAGGTTGAACGCGGGCCAGAACATCGGGTCGATGAAGTCCACCACGTAGCCCAGGCGCACGCGATCCGCGACGTTCCCGATCGCCCCGCCGAGGATCATCCCCACCGGGAGCCACAGAAGCCGATCGCGCGAATGCCTGGCGAAGTAGCCGAGCAGCAGCAGCACCGACAGGCCGACCAGGATCAGGATCAGCGTTCCGCCCCCTCCCAGGGCGCCGAAGGCGATCCCGTCGTTCTTCACGAACGTCAGCTCGATCCCGTAGAAGATCCTGTCGCTCTGGCCGGGGCGAAATGAGCCGACGATGGCGGCCTTCGAGAGCTGGTCCAGTACGACTGCGGCCAGGGCCACCGCCCCGGCCCGTGCCCAGGCGGTCATCCCGCGATCAGGGGGACCAGCACGTACTGGCCCAGCACGATCAGGACGATCGTCGCGACCATCGGGCTCAGGTCGATCGCTCCCGGCCCCACCGAGATCTGGGGCACGATCCGGCGGAAGAGCTTCAGATAGGGGTCGGTCACGCTCTCCACGAAGTCCAGGAACGCCCGCAGCGCCGGGATGTAGGGGATCCGCGGGAAGTAGCTCATGACGATCCGGATGAAGATCAGGACGATGTAGATCAGGAGCAGGGTCTCCACGTAGCTGGCCACCTGAAATCGGGTGATCGCGAGCGCCGCCATCGTCAGCCCTTCGGCGGAGAGGCCACTGCCGCCACCGCCTCGTCAAATGCAGCCCGGAG
>JAXDIE010000004.1:0-31409 GCA_034664165.1 Thermoleophilaceae bacterium
TCATCGGGCCAGGGTGCCGGCGCCGCGCGCCAGCCGCCGTCCTGGAAGAGAGCCGGATCCAGGCTCGGACCCGCCTCGTCGCCGGCGACGCTGCTCCACGGGAGGGTCCGGTGCTCCTTCACGCCTCGGGACTTCGCGGTGTTGACGAGGATCCGGTAGACCCAGGTGCGCAGCGACGAGCGGCCCTCGAAGCGGTCGAGTCCCTTGATGACGGCCAGCCACGTCTCCTGCACCACCTCCTCCGCCGAGGCTCCGGTCGAGACGAAGCCGCGGGCCAGGGTGATCATGGGTCGCGACCACTCGGAGACCAGGCGCGAGAACGCCGCCTCGTCGCCGGCGCGGAGAGCCGCGAGGAGGTCGCTCTCGTCGCGTCCCACCGGGGGAGAGTAGCGACAGCGGTCACCGGTACTCCGGGTTCTCGAAGTCGAATCGCGTCCCGGCGTTCCATTCCGAGCGCTGGTTGCCGTAGCCGGGCACGCCGCCGGCGTCCTTCAGCATCTTGGCGAGGTGCATCAGGTTCCACGTCATGAACGTGGTGTTGCGGTTGGTGAAGTCGTTCTCCGGTCCGCCCGAGCCCGGGTCGGAGTAGCTAGGGCCGGGACCGGCCTCGCCGAGCCAGCCCGAGTCGGCCTGGGGCGGGATCACGTAGCCCAGGTGCTGGAGGGAGTAGAGGATGTTCATTGCGCAGTGTTTGGCCCCGTCCTCGTTGCCCGTGATGAGGCAACCGCCGACGCCGCCGTAGTAGGCGTACTGGCCGTGCTCGTTGAGCAGGTGGCTGTTGCCGTAAAGGCGCTCGATCACGTGGGTGCAGACCGAGGTCTTCTCGCCCAGCCAGATCGCCGACAGGATCACGAGGATGTCGGCCTTCTTGACCTTCTCGAAGATCTCGGGCCAGTCGTCCTTGTCCCAGCCGTGCTCGGTCATGTCCGGGTAAACGCCGGTGGCGATGTCGTGGTCGACGGCGCGGACCGTCTCCACGTTCACGCCGTTCTTCTCCATGATCCCGATCGACAGGTCCCCGAGGGCCTGGGTGTGAGAGGGCTCGGGCGAGCGCTTGAGCGTGCAGTTGATGAAGAGCGCGTTGAGGTCTGAATAGTTGGTCATGGGGCACCCGTCTCCCATCAGTCGGTTCCGTTTCACCACTCAAGCGCTAGATTCGGCCCAGTGGAAGCCGGGCACCAGCAGAGCCATGAGGAACACGAGCTGGTCGCCGCTCTCCGCAACCATGACGATGCCGCGTTCACCAAGCTCGTCGACACGCTCAGCCCCTCCCTGCTGAGAGTCGCCCGCGGCTACGTTCGCGACGACCAGGTGGCCCGTGAGGTCGTCCAGGAGACCTGGCTCGGCGTGATCAAGGGGATCGATCGCTTCGAGGGCCGCTCGAGTGTCAAAACGTGGGTGTTCCGCATCCTGATGAACATCGCGCGCACGCGCGGGAAGGTCGAGGCACGCAGCGCGCCGTTCTCGGCACTTGCCGGGGAGGACGAGGACGGCCCCTCTCTGGACGCCGACCGCTTCCGCCCCGCCAACGCCGACCGGGCCCCCGATCACTGGTCCATCAAGCCGCAGGTCTGGCGGACGCCGGAGGAAGAGCTGCTGGACGGCGAGACCCACCAGGTCATCCTCGACGCCATCGACAAGCTGCCCCCGAGGCAGAAGACCGTGATCACGTTGCGCGACATCGAGGGCTGGGACGCAGAAGAGGTCCGTAATGCCCTGGAGCTATCGGAGACGAACCAAAGAGTGCTTCTGCATAGAGCCCGGTCGAAGGTCCGGGCGGCTCTCGAGGACTACGACAACGAAATGCAGCCGGCCGAATGAACCAGCTACCCGAAATGCCATGCCGCGAGCTGATCGAGGTGATCACCGATTACCTCGAGGGGGCGCTGTCGGCTGAGGACCACCGGCGCTTCGAGGAGCACCTCGGGACCTGCACGGCGTGCGTTCTCTACGTGGAGCAGTTCCAGGCCGTGATCAAGGCGGTCGGGCGGATCACCAGTGAGGACCAGCTGGACCCGGAGCTGCGCGAGGGCCTGGTCAGCGCCTTCCGCGACTGGGACGGCTGACCCCGGCGCCTACGGCTACGTCTGCTTGCATTCGTGGCACTCCGTTCACTCACACTTCTGCCGTCGCAGGGGAGAGACCCAGCCCGACGCCGACAGCGGCTCCGAGGTCGGGGTCCACATTGGTCCAGTACTCGACGATGCGCCCGTGCATGGCGGCTGTCACCTCGGCCGCGGAGGAGTGCCCGACGATCGCGTCGCGCAGGGCTCCGCGCTCGGCCTCGCCCATGACATCGCGCACGAGGGTGCCGGCCTGACCGAAGTCGTCATCCTCGGCGTGCAGCACCTGCGCCACCCGGGCGAGTTCACCGGCTTCGACGTCCCAGCCTTGGTCCGCGCCCCCTACCGGGTCGGCCACGGGCCCGCCGAAGGAGTTGGGCGCGTAGGGCGGCTGATCACCCGAGTGGGAATAGGTCATCGCTCCGTCCTGGTTGTAGGAGTGGATCGGACAGCGCGGGCGGTTGATCGGGAGCTGCTCATAGTTGGCTCCGATCCGGTGCAGATGCGTGTCGTGGTAGCTGAACACGCGGCCCATGAGCATGCGATCCGGTGAGAGCCCGGTGCCGGGCACCAGGTTCGACGGGTTGAAGCCAACCTGCTCGACCTCTGCGAAGAAGTTCTCCGGGTTGCGGTTGAGCACCAGCCGGCCAACCTCGATCAGCGGGTAGTCCGACTTCGGCCAGACCTTCGTGAGGTCGAACGGGTTGAAGCGATAGTCGGCCGCATCAGCGACCGGCATGACCTGGACGCTGAAGGTCCACTCCGGGGCATCCCCGGCGGCGATCGCCCGCTGCAGGTCGCGGCGGTGGAAGTCACCGTCCTCGGCGGCCATCGTGGCGGCGTCGCCCTCGCTCATGTTCTCGATCCCCTGGCTCGTGCGGAAGTGGTACTTGACCCAGAAGCGCTCACCGCCGGCGTTCATCCAGGAGTAGGTGTGGCTCGAGAACCCATGCTGGTTGCGCCACGTGGCAGGGATCCCGCGATCAGACATCAGGATCGTCACCTGGTGAGCGCTCTCGGGCGAGAGCGTCCAGAAGTCCCACTGCATCTCGTTGTCGCGAAGACCCGTGGCCGGAAGCCGCTTCTGGGAGTGGATGAAGTCGGAGAACTTTGACGGGTCCTTGACGAAGAAGACCGGCGTGTTGTTGCCGACCATGTCCCAGTTGCCCTCGTCCGTGTAGAGCTTCAGCGCAAAGCCGCGCGGATCACGGACAGTGTCGGGGAAGCCCTGCTCGCCCGCAACCGTCGAGAAGCGAAGGAAGCCCTCGGTGCTCTTCCCGACGCTGGAGAGGAAGTCGGCCTTCGTGAACTGCGTTACGTCATTCGTGACCTCGAGGAACCCGTGCGCCCCGCCGCCCTTGGCGTGGACCACGCGCTCCGGCACACGCTCCCGGTTGAAGTGCTGCATCTTCTGGACCAGGTAGTGGTCGTGAAGCGCGATCGGCCCACCCGGGCCGACGGTCAGGGAATGCTCGTCGCTGGTAGCCGGGAGGCCGGCGTCGGTGGTGGTGCGCGGGGGGCGTGTCATGCGGGCTGTCCTTGCTGGTCGGGGGTCGCGGTCTCAGCCGCTGCGCGGCAGTCGGGGCAGACGCCCCAGAAGATGACTTCGGCCTCGTCGACGACGAAGCCGGCGCTCTCGTCCGGGTCCAGGCATGGCGCTTGGCCGCCAACGCAGTCCACGTCGACTGCGACGGAGCAGACCCGGCAGATGAGGTGATGATGGTTGTCGTCGACCCGCGTCTCGAACCGGGCTGGCCCGCCCGCAGGCTCGATCCGCCTCAGGAGCCCGACGCCCACAAGGGCCGCCAGCACGTCGTAGACGGCCTGGGTCGAGATCGACCCGAGCCGCTCGCGTGCTGCCACCTCGATCTCGTCCGCCGCCGAGTGGTCGCCCCCACGCACTGCGGCCAGGACGGCCAGGCGGGTTGCGGTCACCCGAAGGCCCGCGCCGCGAAGCAGCGAGGTGTCGTCCTTGGTTTCGGCATCGGGACCAGACATTGCCGGGACCCTACCTCATCTGGAGTAATTCAAACTCCGGGGTGATTCTAGATCGGACTCGGTCGAGGGCATCGTTGATCGCTAGATCGTCGGAGCCCATGACCTGAATCCGGAGAACGTGAGCCAAGCCGACGGTGGGATTCGAACCCACGACCCCCGCTTTACGAGAGCGGTGCTCTGGCCAACTGAGCTACGTCGGCGGGATTGGCCAGTCTAGAGAGGGGGCGAGAAACCTGCCGGCGGTGGTTCCCCGGGCATGCTGCCACCACGGCTCGAGCGCCTTCCCCTGATCCTCCTCGAGGACGGCACCCACACACTGCTCGCGTGCGATGCCCGCTCGCGGCTGCTCGGCCTGGCCTACCTCGACCCGCTACCCGCGGGGGTCCGCCTGCTCATTCCCCGTTGCAGGTCCGTCCATACGTTCGGCATGAGGTTTGCGCTCGACTTGACATTCCTGGACCCCGACGACCAGCCGCTCCGAGTCGTGCGAGGCGTCCCCGCCGGACGGGTCCTTTGGTGCAGCCGGGCGACCGCCGTGCTCGAACAGCCCTCCTCATGATCAGGTGATCACCGGGTCGGCGACCAGCCCGAAGCTCTTCAGCATGCTGAACAGCTCGCGATGGCCGAAGGCCTGACAGGCCGAGCCGAAGCCGGTCACGTCCGGCTTGCCGTTCACGAGGCGGTGGGCCACATAGGCCTGCAGCAGGCCGGTCTGCTTGTAGTTGCAGGTGCCCTTGATCAGCACGTGGACCTGGGCCAGCGGCCCCATGCCGTACACCGAGTCGATCGACAGGTTGTAGAGCTGGTTCTCGCGCGGGGGCATCTCGGCCTTCATGGCCGCGGCCTGCTCTGCCAATGCGGCCTTGGCCTCCTCCAGCGGGAGCGGCTTGATCTGCTCGTGCACCATCTGCGAGATCTGGACGACGCCCTCCATCAGCTCGCGGTTGAAGACTCCGCCGAGCACCCTGGCGTTGCGGACGCGGTGGTCGTCCTTGAACCAGACCGGGTGTGAGGTGCCACCCCAGGGGAGCGTCAGCGCCGTGACGTGCTGGCCGGGCATGGCGACCTCGTAGCCCTGCGGAGGAGGCCACTCCACGTACTCGTTGTTCTCCAGGTAGTAAGCCTCCGAGAGCAGGTTGGTGAAAATCGTCTCGGTCGAGGCGGTGGTCGGCGCGCCCTTCCAGAGCACGAGGATGTCGAGGCTGTCGATGCCGGGGGTCTCGAGCGCGTAGTTGGCCGCGATCTCGCCGGTCGTGTACATCTGGGCGATTCCGGGCGCGATCAGCAGGCCGCTCTCCTCGAACTTGTCAGCGAACTCCTTCTGCGCGGCCAGCATCCAGTTCTGCTCGCCGTTCGTGTCGGTGTAGTGGCAGCCGGCGTTCAAGCAGGCCTGGACCACCTCGCCGCCGAGATCGGCGAACGGGCCCACCATGTTGCAGACCACGCTGGCGCCGGTGAAGAGCTCGGTGAGGGCGTCGACGGTGTGCTCGACCGCGGCCACCTCGTAGTCGGCCGTCTCGATGCCCGGGAGGCTGTCCATGACCTGCTGGACGCGCCCGGCGTCACGGCCCGCGGCCACGAAGGGGAGGCCGTATTCGCGCAGGTATTCACAGACCAGACGACCCGTGTAGCCGCTGGCTCCGTAGACAACGACGGGCTTGGTGGTGCTCACGAACTCCTCCTCGATAGTGGCGGGGTCGCCATGCTAAGCCGGGCATCGAGGCCGGGTGTTGTGGCCACGATGCAAATCGAAGCCCGGAATTTGGTCAGATGCTCAGTCAGGCTTGCCCACGAGGCGGGCGAGTCTGTAGAAGAGGGCCTCCAGGGCCAGCTCCTCGCTCACGTTCTGTTGAAGTGACTGGCGGGTCGCGTCGCACAGCTCCACGGCCTGGCGCAGCGCTGCGGCGTCGCGGCCGGCGCCGGCCTGGCCCAATGCCTCGATCACATCCATGCCCAGCACCGCCTGGGGCGCCCCTTCGGCAACGCACGCCAGGTCGCGGAATGCGGCGCCCATGAGGTTCAGGCCCAGCTCGATGATCCCGGTATGCGCGCGGCGGCCATCGCGCTTGGCGGCCTCCTCCAGCTCGCGCTCCACCGCGCGGCGCTCGCGGCCCTTGGGAGCCAGGCCGGCCATGCGCTCGCTCTCCTCGGCCGCTGCCTCCTCCACGCCGCGGCGGCGGTCTTCGGCGCGGTCCAGGAGCCCGCGCCAGGGCTGCAGGTCATCCGGAGTGGACCCACCGCCGGCCAGCGCGGTCCTGACCATGCGCTCGGCCTCGGCCCGCAGCGCCAGGCCCTCGTCGGAGGCCAGTAGCCGCGCGCGGTCGCCGTTGCCGAGCGCCAGGCGCGCCGATGCCGCGGCGCGGTCATCGGGGATGCCCTCGGCCGCCAGGCTCGCGGCCAGCATGGCCGGAGGCAGCGGGTCGAAGCGCACCAGCTGACAGCGAGACTTGACGGTGTCGAGCACCCGGCCGATGGAGTCGGTCAGCAGGATCAGGTGCACGAAGTGGGCCGGCTCCTCCAGGGTCTTCAGCATCCGGTTGGCCACCTCGTCGTTCATGGTGTCGACGCGCTCGAGGACGAACACGCGACGCGCGGCCTCGAAGGGCGTGCGGGTGGCCGCGCCGATCACGGCCTCCTCCACGTCATCCACGCGCATGACGTGCGCGCCCGTGGGCCGGACCCACGTGAGGTCGGGGTGGCTGTCGGTCTCCACACGCGCGCGGACGCTTTCCGGATCCGGGTCGCCCTCGGCCAGGAGCTCGGCCGCCAGCGCCCGGGCCGCACGGGCCTTGCCGGTGCCGTTGGGCCCGTGGAAGAGGTAGGCGTGCGAAGGCGAGCCGGAGGCCAGGCCGGCGCTGAGTACCACGCGCGCGTGAGGATGGGCCTCCGTGCCCGCCAGCGGAGCGGTGGTGCTCACGAGACGGAGCCGGCTGCCGCCGGGAGCGCTGCCCGAACGGCCGCGAGCACTTCGGCGTGCACTTCGGCGGGATCGCGCGCGGCGTCGATCCTCCGCCAGCGGGCGGGGTCAGCCGAGGCCAGCTCGTCGTAGGCGGCGCCGACGCTCTTCTGCAACCCCTCCCCCTCCTGCTCGAAGCGGTCGTCCTGGCTGCCGCGCGCCGCGGCCTCGCCGGTCGAGAGCTCGAGCAGCAGCGTCAGGTCGGGCTTGATCCCGCCGGTGGCCCAGTCGTTGATCTCGGCCACGCGCTCCATTCCCAGTCCGCGGGCGCCGCCCTGGTACGCCAGCGAGGAGTCGAGGAAGCGATCGGAGACGACCACGCGGCCCTCGGCCAGGGCGGGGCGGATCACCTGCGCGACGAGCTCGGCGCGGGCGGCGGCGAACAGAAGGGCCTCGGCTTCGGCTCCGATCTCCACGTCCGGGTCCTTGAGGATGTCGCGCACGCGCTCGCCCAGCTGGGTGCCGCCGGGCTCGCGGACGGCGAGCGCATCGGCGCCCAGCGCCTCGACCAGCATGCGGGCCTGGGTGGTCTTCCCGGACCGGTCGATTCCCTCGATCGTGACGAATAGGCCGCTCATTGAGATCGGCGCCGACGCTAGCAGGGGCGGTGGGTGTCAGCGGGGCGTCTCGTACGATGCCCGCCCGTGGACTCCCTGGTTACCGGCGGCGCCGGCTTCATCGGCTCCAACCTCGTCGACGCCCTGGTGGCGCGGGGTGACTCGGTGGTGGTGATCGACGACCTCTCGACAGGACGGCGCGAGAACCTGGCCGCAGCCCTCGACGCCGGCGCCCGGCTGGTCGAGGCCGACATCCGCGACGGCGACGCCATGCGCGCGATCGCCGAGGACGAGCGGCCCGCCGTGATCTTCCACCTGGCCGCCCAGATGAACGTGCGCCTGTCGGTAGCCGAGCCCGTCCGCGACCTGCAGACCAACGCCGGCGGCACGGTGAACATGCTCGAGGCCGCGCGAGCCGCCGGGGTGGGTCGTTTCGTGAACGTCTCCACCGGCGGGGCGATGTACGGGCAGACCGACGTGCGGCCCACGCCGGAGTCCCAGCCGGGCGCGGCCGATGCGCCCTACGGGGTTTCGAAGCACGCGGCCGAGGAATACGCGGCGGTCTACGCGGGGCTCTACGGACTGTCGACCGTGTCGCTTCGGCTGGGCAACGTCTTCGGCCCGCGGCAGCACCCGCTGGGCGAGGCCGGGGTCGTGGCGATCTTCTGCGGAGTGGCCCTCGCAGGCGGGCGGCCGACGATCTATGGCGATGGCCGGCAGACGCGTGACTTCGTCTATGTGGGTGATGTGGTGGAGGCGTTGCTTCTGGCCGCTGGATCAGAGGTCGGGGGCGCCGTCAATGTCGGATCGGGGGCCGAGACCTCGATGCTCGAGCTGGCCGATGCGATCGGCCCGCACGCCGCCGGCGACTTCGCACCGGTCCACGAGCCCGAGCGCCTCGGCGAGATCCTCAACAGCTGCCTCGACTCCTCGCGGGCGCGAGAGGAGCTCGGCTGGAGTGCCTCGACGAGCGTCGTCGACGGAATCGCGCTGACGCTCGACTGGATGCGCGCGTTTGACCGTCCCGCCTGAGACGCCCTATAGGGGTCCAGGACGGGTTCGTCGGAATTTGCCGCATTCACTGCCGCCGTCCCGGTGAACCGGCGCCGCTGAGACCCCGCGTTCTGCGCCCTTTTCCGCTCTTGCCGAGGGTGCCGACCCGGTAAAATAAGCAGCACTGAGTGGCCGTTTTCGAGCGGTCGTTTTTTACTTTCGCCACATCATCCAAAACCCCTTTCCGCCGGCTCAGGATCTGTCCGACCGGGGTGTGACTATCACCCACCCGTCGGGTCGGCCGGCGGGTTTATCTGGACCGTCGAGGAGAGAGAGGGAGCACATGCCGCAGACCCCCAGTACCAGCACCGAAAGCACCGTCCGATCAGGGCAGGGGGTCAGCGTGGAGCGTCGCTTCACCAAGCCCGGCCAGCATCCGTTCGAGAGCGTCGAGTGGGAGCTCCGTGACGCCATCATCGGCGACCCCGCGAAGCCGGCGTTCGAGCAGCACGGCGTCGAGTTCCCCACCACCTGGTCGCAGAACGCCACCAACATCGTCGCCCAGAAGTATTTCCGTGGGCGCCTCGGCAGCTCCGAGCGCGAGAACTCCGTCAAGCAGATGATCGGCCGCGTCGCCGGCACCATCGCCACGTGGGGCCGCGACAACGGCTACTTCTTCTCCGAGTTCGACGCCGACGCCTTCGAGGCCGAGCTCCACCACATCCTTCTCCACCAGATGGCCGCGTTCAACTCGCCGGTCTGGTTCAACGTGGGCTTCGAGGAGAAGCCGCAGTGCTCTGCCTGCTTCATCCTGTCCGTCGACGACACGATCGAGTCGATCCTGGGCTGGAACACCAAGGAGGGAATGATCTTCCGCGGCGGCTCGGGCTCGGGCATCAACCTGTCGAACATCCGCGGCTCCAAGGAGCACCTGAGCAAGGGCGGGCTGGCCAGCGGCCCCGTGTCCTTCATGCGCGGCGCCGACTCGTGGGCCGGCACGATCAAGTCCGGCGGCAAGACCCGCCGCGCGGCCAAGATGGTCGTGCTGAACGTCGACCACCCGGACATCCTCGACTTCATCTGGTGCAAGGCGCGCGAGGAAGAGAAGGCCGGAGCGCTCCGCGACGCCGGCTTCGACATGTCGATCGACGGCGAGGGCTTCACCTCGATCCAGTATCAGAACGCCAACAACTCGGTTCGCGTGACCGACGAGTTCATGGAGGCCGCCGAGAAGGGCGACATCTGGGAGACCCGCGCGCGCGTGACCGGCGAGGCGATCGACGAGCTCGACGCCAAGGACGTTCTGCACCAGATCGCAGACGCCGCATGGCGCTGTGCCGATCCGGGCGTCCAGTACGACACGACGATCAACGACTGGCACACCTGCCCGGTGTCCGGCCGGATCAACGCGTCCAACCCCTGCTCCGAGTACATGCACGTGGACAACTCGGCATGCAACCTGGCGTCGCTCAACCTCATGAAGTTCCGCAACGAGGACGGCAGCTTCGACACCGATGCCTTCGAGCATTCGTGCGACATCGTGTTCCTCGCGCAGGAGATCATCGTCGGGCCGTCGAGCTACCCGACCGAGGAGATCGGTGACAACGCCCGCGCGTTCCGCCAGATCGGCCTGGGCTACGCCAACCTCGGTGCGTTCCTCATGAGTAACGGCATGGCCTACGACTCCGACGAGGGCCGTGCGGCTGCCGCCGCGATCACGGCGGTGATGACCGGCCGCGCGTACAAGCGCTCGGCCGAGATCGCCGGCGCCATCGGGCCCTACGACAAGTACGAGGAGAACCGCGACCCGCACAACCACGTGATGCGCAAGCACCGTGACGCGGCCTACGAGCTCGAGGAGGGTGTCCGCGACCAGAACCTGCTCGAGGTGGCCCGCCGCGTGTGGGACCAGGCCGTCGAGATCGGCGAGGAGCACGGCTACCGCAACGCCCAGGCCACGGTGCTCGCGCCCACCGGGACCATCTCGTTCCTCATGGACTGCGACACCACGGGCATCGAGCCCGACTTCTCCCTGATCAAGTACAAGGAGCTGGTCGGCGGCGGGCAGATGACCATCGTCAACGGCACCGTGCCGCTGGCCCTCAAGACGCTCGGCTACTCCTCGGAGGAGGCCGACCAGATCGTCGCCCACATCAACGAGAACAGCACGATCGTCGGGGCCCCCGCGCTGAAGGAAGAGCACATGTCCGTGTTCGACGTGGCGGTCGGCGAGCGGGCCATCTCGCACATGGGCCACATCAAGATGATGGGTGCAACGCAGCCGTTCATCTCGGGTGCGATCAGCAAGACGGTGAACATGCCCGCCGAGTCGACGGTCGACGACATCGCGGACGCGTACACGCAGGCATGGCACCTGGGCGTCAAGGCGCTCGCCATCTACCGCGACGGGTCGAAGACCGCCCAGGCCCTGCGCACCGACGCGCAGGACAAGAAGGACGAGCCGGCCGCGGTCGAGGAGACCAAGCCCAAGCGGCGGCGCATGCCGCGCGAGCGCGAGTCGATCACCCACAAGTTCTCGATCGCCGGGCACGAGGGCTACATCACGGCGGGCAAGTACGAGGACGGGTCGATCGGCGAGATCTTCCTGACCGACATCGGCAAGGAGGGCTCGACGCTGCGGGGCATGATGAATGCGTTCGCCACGTCGATCTCGATCGCGCTGCAGTACGGCGTGCCGCTCGAGACGCTGGTGCGCAAGTTCTCCTACATGCGCTTCGACCCGGAGGGCATGACCACGAACCCGGAGATCCCATTCGCCAAGTCGATGCCCGACTACATCATGCGCTGGCTGGCTTCGCGCTTCCTTGACGCCGACGTCCAGGAGGAGCTGGGCATCCTCACGCCCGAGGTGCGCGAGCGGAAGCTGGCCCAGGAGGCCCTGATGCGCGGCGACACCGCCGGGCCGGTGAACGGCGGAACGAACGGCGGGAACGGCGGCGCGGTCGCCGAGTCCAAGCCGGCCGCCTCGGCCATGACCGACGACCCTCCGGTGGTGCCGGCCAAGCTCCAGGGCCTGGACCTGGGCCCGGCCTGCGACCAATGCGGCGGCATGATGCAGCGCACTGGCGCTTGCTACACGTGCAGCTCGTGCGGAAACAACACCGGCTGCGGGTGATCTGATCCGAAGCTGAAGCGACGAGGTGGTCCCAGGGCCGGCGGAAACGCCGGCCCTGTTCGTTCGAGGCCCTAGCGGTGGGCTTTCCAGCCGAGGCGCTTGGAGCGGCACACGACGTAGTCCCGGCCATCCTTGGCGAAGTAGTCGACGCGGTAGTGGACCCAGCCAAAGGCCGAGTCGGTGTCCGAGTGGAACCCTCCCTTGAGCTTGGCCTGGACGAGCGTGTTGGCGGTCCTTCGGTGCAGGCGCCCGTTGAAGCGACGCTCGGAGCTGACGTGTGGCCCCGACAGGCGCGGCAGCGCGGGAATGCTCCGGCCCGTGCGTACACTCGTGCCGTCGCTGCAGGTCATGCCGATGTGGTCGGCCCTGAAGGCCCTGATCCGCCGGACCCGGTCGCCGTGCCAGGTCGATTGGAGATGGACCTCGGTAAGCCGGGAGTTGGTGGCGTCGCCGCTGTACCCGTGGTCCTCGGCCCCGGCCGGCACGGGAAACGCGAGCAGGCCGACCGCCACAAGCAGGGCGGGCCAGCCGCCCCGGATCGGGATGGGCATGTCCTGACTCCTTCCGCGTTGGGGCATCTTGAAACGACGGTAGAACCCACCACGGGCCGTGAACAGGGCAGAAATCCGCCGGTCGAGGGTGAAGCTGTCAGCCCTGGTTCTTTGCTTTCAGGCCCTCGCCGAGTCCACGCGCTAAAGGGTTGGGCCAGGCTGCCGATATAGCCAAGAGTTCGCAAAAGACAACGGATGTTCGAGCGGCAGGCTCCGACGATCCAGAGGGAGACCTGTATGAGCCACCTCGGACTAGGTACCGCGCGCGTCTGGTGCGCCACTGCAGCACTTACCGTCTTCATGACTATGGCCGGCGCGGCCAGCGCCCTTGCGGCGCCCGCGAACGACAACTTCGCCAACGCGGCCATCCTCGTGGGATCGCCCGCGACGGCAACCGGATCGAACGTGGGCGCGACCGCCGAGGCGGGCGAGCCGGACCACGACTCGTCGGGCACGAACTCGGTCTGGTACTCCTGGATCGCGCCGAGCTCAGGCCACGCGAAGGTCGATCTGTGCGGCAGCGACTTCGACACGGTCCTGGGCATCTACACCGGCACGAGCCCGGCGCAGGCCGACCTCACTTTCGTCGGATCAGACGACGACGGGCAGTGCGATGACACCAGCGAGGTCTCCTTCGAGGCCGTAGCCGGCACGAAGTACATGATCGCGGTGGCCGGCTTCTCCGAGCGCGAGGGCTCGATCCAGATCACGGCGCGGATGGTGCAGGCACCTGCAAACGACAACTTCGCCGCCGCTTTGACGGTGTCCGGGTCGAGCTTCGACCTCGAGGGCACCACCGAAGGCGCGACCAAGGAAGGTGGCGAGGCCAACCACGCGGAGGACGCCGGCGGCGCCTCGGTCTGGTACCGCTGGCAGGCCCCGGCGACAGCTCGCTACACGCTCGAGACCTGCGACACCGACTACGACATCTACCAGGACACCCTGCTTGCCGTCTACACCGGCGGCGCGGTCCAGAGCGCCCAAGTCGTCGCCTTCGATGAGGACGCTCCAGCGTGCGAGGGGGAGAGCCAGCTGCGCTTCAGCGCGGTCCAGGGCCAGACCTACCACTTCGCCGTCGACAGCCACGCCGGCGAGGCCGCGCCCTACACCGGGCCATTCGGCCTTCACCTGCGTCCGACACCCGTCAACGACGACTTCGCCTCCCCATCGGTCCTGTCCGGATCCAGCGCGACGGTGCACGGCACGAACGTCGGGGCCACCCCGCAGACCGGCGAGCCGGAGGACCTCTGGGGCGGGCGCTCGCTCTGGTACTCGTGGACTGCGCCGGCATCGGGGACCACCACGGTCAACACCTGCGGCTCGGATGCGTTCTGGGCCCTGCTTGGTGTCTACACGGTCGATGCGGGGGGCACGCCCGGGCTGATCGCCTTCGACGACTCGGAGAGCCCCGACTCCACCTGCGCCGCCGGGCCTTCGGCCAGCGCCAGCTTCAACGCGGTCAAGGGCACGACCTACCGGATAGCGCTCGACGCCCTGTTCCCCCAGGAGGGGACCCAGATCCAGACGGGCGATGTGACGATCAACCTGGTCGGTCAGGCGGCAGCGGTCGCGGACCGGACGGCGCCGAACACCACGATCACCGCTGCCCCCAAGGCCAAGACGAAGAAGAAGACCGCACGCGTCTCGTTCCGGTCGACCGAGTCGCCGGCGCGCTTCCAGTGCGCGCTCGACGCCAAGGCGTTCGCGACCTGCTCCTCGCCGTCGGCCTTCGCGCTGAAGAAGCCAGGGAAGCACACGATCCGTGTGCGGGCGATCGATGCAGCCGGGAACGTGGATGCCACGCCCGCGAGCGCCTCGGTGAAACTCGTCAAGAAGAAGGGCTAGAGCAGCGCCAGGATGTAGAGCGCGGCCGCGGCGGCGGGCAGGAGTGCGCGCAGATGGTTCCCGCGCGTCCACTCGGGCAGGTAGCGAGCCCAGTACTCAGCCGCCGCCTCGCTCTCGGGATCCAGCTTCGCCAGCCGGTTGTTGCGGGGCACGTGGTAGGTCATCGTGATGATCGGCGAGCCCAGCAGGTAGATGACGCCGGCGGCGATCACCAAGACCGCATGTGGCGCCGCGAGGTTGGTCAGCGCGACCACGATCAGCGCAATCGATAGACCGGCGGTGCCGAACATGGCGATCATCAGCCCGGCCATCGGAGCCGTGATGTTGATCTGCTGCATCGCGTCGACCCCGCGGGCGGGCGACAGCTGCCCGAGCGCCTTCATGATGAAGGTCGAGAAGCCGTAGAAGACGCCGGCCACAAGGGCCGAACCCAGGGCCGCCAGCACCACGAGCACCATCACCAAGGTCGACATGGGCCCCACCCTAACGGGCGTCGCTACCCCAGCCCCGCGCCCTTCTCCTGGTTGCAGGTGTCGCAGAGCAGCTGGAGGTTGGCGGGCGAGTTGCTGCCGCCCATCGCCAGCGGGATCACGTGGTCGAACTGCAGGAGCGCCGTGGCCCCGCAGGCGGTGCAGCGCCCTCCATCTCGCTCCCACACGGCCAGCCTGATGTCACGCGGTATCGGCTCGCGCGCAGCCTGCGTGCCGCCGTCGCGCTGAAGGTGGCCGTGGGCGCGTTCGAGCCGGCGCGCCTTCTGCCGCTCGCGCTCGGCCACCAAGGCCCGGACGTCGCCGGCGGTCAGCTCGTCGTCCTCCCAGAAGTAGCGGTCGCGATGCCACCACCAGCAGCGGCGGTAATCGCGCATCAGCTCGATCGGCTCGTGCTCCTGAGACGCCCGTAGCGATTCGACTACGCCGCGCCGAAGCGCCCTGTCGGCACAGCCCGCCCCCGACCGGAAGCGGTACACCCGCCTGCCGAGCACGCGCTCGGCCTGCCAGCCCGCGTTCTTGTCCTCTCGCAACACGCGCCGGAGTATCCGAACGCGTGCAGACGGCTGAGAGCGGTCTTGCAGATCAGCCGCGGCCGGCCCCGCCGCCTATCCGTCTGGCTGCGGCTCCGCGTGGTTGCGGATGCCAACCGCCGCGATGATCCCGCCGATGAGCACGAGCAGCGCGGCGATGCCCATGCCCATGTGGAAGGCCGATACCGAGGCGGCAGTGCCCGCCTGCGTCAGGACCTGGCGATCGCCGTCGTCAAGCTGGGCGTTGGCGGCGGGAATCGAGAGCGATCGCGTGTGCATCTGGGCGAGCTCGGCCTTCCCGTCGGGAGCAAGCTCGATGCCCGACATTCCCTGGTCCAGGGCAGCGCCGTAACCCACGGCCACCACGGCGCCAACGCCCGCCACGGCGAGCAGCGAAGCCACGCGCGACACGGCGTTGTTGATCCCCGACGCCACGCCGGCGTGCTCGGCGGGCGCTGAGGCCAGCACGGTGGCGGTCAACGGGGCAACCGTCATCGACAGCCCGATGCCGAAGACGATGATCGACGGCAGCACTTCGGCGAGATAGTCCGCCTGGCCGCCGATGCGCAGCGAGAGAAGAAGCCCGGCGGTCGCGACGAACGGCCCCGCCGACATGAAGAAACGCGGGCCCATCCGATCGGACAAGCCGCCGAACCAGCGCGCCAGCAGCAGCATGATCAGGGTGATCGGCATCAGGGCCAGGCCTGACTGGAGCGCCGAGTAGCCGGCAACCTGCTGGAGGAAGAGCACCGTGAAGAAGGTCATGGAGGCCAGGCCCGCATAGATCGCCAGCGTGGCGATGTTGGTCACGGTGAAGTTCCGCTCGGCGAACAGCGAGAGTGTCACCATCGGCTCCTTGGCCCGCCTCTCCCAGAGGACGAAGGCGACGAGCAACAGCACGCCCGCCACCATCGGGATCACGACCATCGGATGCAGCCAGCCGTAGGTGGGCTGCTCGATCAGGGCGTACACGGGGCCCGCCAGGCCCAGTGCGCAGAGGATCGCTCCCAGCCAGTCGACGTGAGCGCGGTGCTCGACCTTCAGGTCCGGGCAGGTGGTCCTGAGCAGCAGGACGGTGCCGATCACGAACGGCACGTTGATGGCGAAGACCCAGCGCCAGGAGGCCAGGTCGATCAGCACCCCTCCGAGCAGCGGCCCGATCACGAACGACACGCCCGTCCAGGCGGTCCACGTGCCGATGGCCTGCGTCCGCTCGTGGTCCTGGAACGTGCTGGTGATGATGGCCAGCGAGCTCGGCACCAGCAGCGCCCCGTCGATGCCCTGGAGCGCGCGGGCCACGATCAGCAGGTCGGCGGTGGGCGCAACGGCGCACAGGAGCGAGGTCACCCCGAACCCGATCAGGCCGAGCTCGAACACCCGCCGGCGCCCGAACATGTCGCCCAGCGATCCACCGAGGAGCAGGAAGGAGGAGAGGGTCAGCAGGTAGGCGTCGATCACCCACTGCTGCGCCGAGAGCCCGGCGTGCAGCTCATCGCTGATCGCCGGCAGGGCCACGTTGACCACCGACCCGTCGAGGAACACGATCCCGGAGCCCAGGATGGCCGCGACCAGGATCAGCCGCTTCTGGCGTGCGGAGATGTCCACGCCTTGAGCCTGACAGACACGCGTTGTGATCTAGCTTTGGAGGCGTGATCGACCGGACCAGCGTCAGCCCGGCCGCCGAGTGCGATGTGGCTGTCATCGGGGGCGGCATCCTGGGAGTGGCCGTGGCGCGGGAGCTGCTTGCGCGGCAGCCTGGGTCAAGGGTGTGCGTGCTCGAGCGGGAGCTCGCGCTGGCGACCCATCAGACCGGCCGCTCGAGCGGTGTGGTCCATGCGGGGATCTACTACGCGCCCGGAAGCCTGAAGGCCAGGCTCTGCGTTGAGGGTGCCCGGGAGCTCCAGGCCTTCTGTGTCGGGCGGGGAATCCGGCTGGAGCGCTGCGGCAAGCTGATCGTGGCACTCGATGACGCGGAGCTCCCGCGGCTGGACGAGCTTGAGCGGCGCGGAAAAGCAAACGGCGTGGAGGGCCTGCGGCACCTCGATGCGGGGGAGCTGCGCCAGATCGAGCCCCACGCCGCGGGCATCGCCGCGCTTCATTCACCCGCCACGGGGGTGGTCGACTTCGGGGCGGTCACGGAGGCACTCGCGGAGGATGTGGAGGCGGCCGGCGGCGTGGTTGCGACCAGCTGTGAGGTCTCCGGGGTCTCGGAGCGTGCCGACGGGGTGACGGTCACTCACACGCGAGGCGATACGCGGGCCGGGCGTCTCGTTGTCTGCGCCGGGGCGTGGTCGGATCGGCTGGCTGAGGTGGCCGGCGCGCCGGCGGACCCCCGGATCGTCCCCTTCCGCGGCTCATACGCGGCGCTGCGTCCCGAGAAGGCGGAGCTCGTGAAGGCGCTGATCTATCCGGTGCCGGATCCGGGCCTGCCGTTCCTCGGGGTTCACCTGAGCCGGATGCTTGACGGACGGGTGGTGGTGGGGCCGACGGCGCTGCTGGCAGTGCGCCGCGGCGCGGGCGATCCGGCTGTTCGGGACTTGATGTCGAGCGCTTCGTGGCCGGGGACCTGGCGGATGGCGGCGCGCTGGTGGCGCACCGGGCTGACCGAGATCGCGCACGCTGCCAGCCGCGCATCGATGGCGCGGGCCGCAGCGCGCTACGTGCCGGGGATCACCGCCGCCGACCTGGAGCCCGCGTGGTCGGGAATACGGGCACAGGCGGTGGGCCGCGACGGGCGGTTGCTGGACGACTTCACGTTCTCGGCAACCGCCCGGACCCTGCACGTCCGGAACGCACCCTCACCCGCGGCAACCTCGGCGCTGGCGCTGGCGCGGGTGATCGCGGACCGCCTGCCGGGCTGACGCTTTTGCACCTGACAGGTGCACGATCGTCGGCGGAAGTCCGGTTTCAGCGCGTCGCCAGGGCCAGGAGCGTCCCGCGGGCCCGCTTGAGCGAGGCGACCTCGAACCCCAGGTCAGCCAAGAGCCTCTTCAGCGAGCTGGCCGTCAGGAAGCGCAAGTGCGCGTCCAGCGGGTCAAAGCGCGCTTCGAAGCCCCGGACGGCGATGTCCAGCCCCGTGAGCCGCGAGTGGGCCGGCGTGGTCAGTGCCAGCGTGCCCCCGGGCGCCAACACCCGGCGGATCTCCGAGAGCAGCAGCTGGACATCCCTTATGTGCTCGATGGTCTCGGCACAGAGCACGAGGTCGAAGGAGGAGTCACCGAAGGGAAGACGCGCATCCGGCTCGGTCTCGACCACCACGACACCCGACAGCCGCGACCGCGCCCGATCCAGAGCCACACCCGAGACATCGGCGGCGGTGACCTCATCGGCTTCGATCAGGGCGGTCAGCCGGCCGTCGCCGCAGCCGACGTCGAGCGCCCGCCCGAACCGGCTCAGATTCGTCACGAATCCGGCAATGTGGTGGGGAGGTGGCCCCGGGTCCTCGGGCACCAGCTCCCAGATCTCGTCGTCGAAGCGGCTGGCCATCGGGTTGATCATCCCGGCTCGCGCCTCGGGGGGCGAGAAAGGCTGCCGAGGACCTTAGGCCCAGCCCGACGAGACAACGAGCGAAGGGACATCGCCCGAGATGGAAGCCGCGCAAGCGCTCAACCGAGCGTCAATCGACCAACCCGAGATCCAGGACGCCGCCGCCCGGCGCCGTCCCACCCGGCCCGAGATCGAGGCCCTGCTGCCCGGCCTTCTCGAGCGCCGCGGCGCCGAGATCCTGGCCCATGCCCGGAGGTTCTCCAACTCCCCGGAGGACGCCGAGGACGCGTATCAGCGCGGCCTGGAGATCCTTCTGACCAAGGCGCCGGCCGCCGGTGACGACGACCTGGTGCCCTGGCTCAAGACCGTGGTCAAGCACGAGGCCTTTGCCATCACCCGTGCCAGGGGCCGGGCGGGCCTGCCCTCCGAGGAGACTCTCCAGCTGGCGGCGTCGCCGGGGCCCGCGCCCGACGAGCAGGCCGAGCACTACGAGCGGCTGCGCCTGGGTGCCGAGGCAATCAGCCGGCTCAAGCCTCAGGAGATACAGGCGATGCTGCTGCGCGCCGAGGGCCACAGCTACGCGGAGATCCAGACCCGCACAGGCTGGTCTTACACAAAAGTTGATCGTTGTTTGAAGGAGGGCCGCCGCAGCTTCGTCCGGCACGTGCACGGGATCGAGACCGGCGCCGAGTGCGCGGAGCTCGAGCCGCTGCTGTCCGCGTTCGCCGATGGCGAGGCTCGCGCAACCGAGATGCTCCGGCTGAGACGGCACCTGCGGGCGTGCGCCGGATGCCGGGCCACTGTCGGCCGCTTCCGCACGGCGCCGCGCGACCTCGCCGCCATCGCGCCGCCGCTGGCAGCGGTTGCCGGGGCCAACGAGTTGGCCGGCGGCGACACGCCCGGCCTGGCTCAGCGCGCCTACGACACGGCGGCCTTTTGGCTGCACGACAAGGTTGCGCTGATCGGCGTCAAGGCTCAGGGAGCGGTCGAAGCGGCCGGTGGGGCGAAGATCGCCGCCGTCGCGATGTCCTCCGTCGCGCTCGCGGGTGGAGGCGTGGCCACCGTGGAGCAACACGACCGCGATCGGGAGGCCGGCGCGCGAGCCGAGCTGGTGGAGGCCCGGGCCGCCGAGGCGGCCGTGCCCGCCCCGGAGCCGGCCGCGCCCCCAGTCGACCCGGTGCCCCAGGCGGACCCGGTCCCCGCGCCGGATTCACACGCAAACGGGAACGGAGACAAGCCCGCCGATCCACCCGAAGAGGTGGCTCTTGAGGAGCCGGAGCCGGTGCAGGACGAGTTCGCGCCGTCCCCCGAGCCCGCGATGCCGCCCCGCAGCGGCGGCGGCGGCGAAGCCGGGACCGACCGCGCCAAGCCGGCGGGCGGCGGCGGATCAAAGGGCGGGGGTGCCGGCGAGTTCGGTCTCTGACCCGGAACCCGCCGCGCGGCGCGGCCCCCATATTCTGTATCCGCGATGTCCAGCGGCAAGAACGAGAAGCTCACGATCGCCCCGATCGTCGGCCCCGACGATCCCCGGCACTTCACCGATTCCGGCATCGAGATCGAGCCGCTCTATGACCCGAGCGACGTGGCCGAGAACCTCGAGGGGCGCCTGGGCGTTCCAGGGGAGTACCCCTATACGCGTGGCGTCCACCAGGAGATGTACCGCTCGCGCCTGTGGACCATGCGCCAGTACGCGGGCTACGCGACGGCGCGCGAGACCAACGAGCGCTTCCGCTATCTGATCGAGCACGGATCGACGGGCCTCTCGATGGCCTTCGACCTGCCCACCCAGCTGGGGCGCGACTCCGACGACCCGCTCTGCCTGGGCGAGGTCGGGCGCACCGGCGTGGCCATCGACACGATCGATGACATGCGCAGCGTCTTCGACGGCATCCCGCTGGACAAGGTCTCGACCTCGATGACCATCAACGCTCCCGCCGCCTGCCTGCTGCTGCTCTACGAACTAGTCGGCGAGGAGCAGGGAGTCGAGTCCAAGGTCCTGACGGGCACGACCCAGAACGACATCCTCAAGGAGTACATCGCCCGCGGGAACTTCATCTACCCGCCCGTCCCGGCCATGCGGCTGACGACCGACCTCTTCGCCTACTGCCAGGAGCGTGTCCCGCGCTGGAACACGATCTCGATCTCCGGGTACCACATGCGCGAGAAGGGCTGTTCGGCGGTTCAGGAGGTCGGCTTCACGCTGGCCAACGGGATCGCCTACGTGCAGGCCGCCCTCGACGCCGGCCTCGACGTGGACGAATTCGGCCCGCGTCTGGCCTTCTTCTTCAACGGCCATAACAACGTCTTCCAGGAGGTCGCCAAGTTCCGCGCGGTCCGGAGGATGTGGGCGCAGATCATGAAGGAGCAGTTCGGGGCCAAGGACCCCAAGTCGATCATGCTCCGCTTCCACACCCAGACCGGCGGCGTGACGCTTGCCGCCCAGCAGCCGGAGAACAACATCGTCCGCGTTGCGCTGCAGGGCTTTGCGGCCGTCTGCGGTGGAACCCAGTCGCTCCACACCAACGGCTTCGACGAGGCGCTGGCCCTGCCCACCGAGCGAGCAGCCCGCATCGCCCTGCGGACCCAGCAGATCATCGCCCACGAGTCCGGGGCCACCGACACGGTCGATCCCTTCGCCGGGTCCTATTTCATCGAGGCACTCACCGATGAGATCGAGGAGCGCGCCCAGGGGCTGATCGACAAGGTCGCCGAGCTCGGCGGCTCGGTCGAGGCCATCCAGTTCATCCGCGCCGAGGTCGAGGAGTCCGCGTGGGGCTACGACCAGAGGTACAAGAGCGGCCAGGACATCGTGGTGGGCGTGAACAAGTACGTGACCGAGGACATCGAAGAGGTCGAGATCCTCCGCGTCGACCCCAAGTCCGAGACCGAGCAGCTGGAGCGCCTCAAGGCGTTCAAGGAGAACCGCGACCAGGCCGAGATCGACGCCCGCCTGGAGGACATCCGCAAGGCCGCCCAGGGCACCGACAACCTGCTCCACCCGATCCGCGCCGCCCTGAAGGCACGCGCATCGATCGGCGAATGCTGCGGCGTGATGCGCGAGGAGTTCGGCGAGTACCACGAGGCGTAGCTAAGCCATCGGCCTGCCTGGGCCGATGGTGATCGTGTGTACCAACCCGTACCCGCGCCTGAGCCCCCGCCGGCGCCTCCCAAGCCGCTGTTCACACCGACACGCCTGGTGCTCGGGGCAATAGGCCTGGCCCTGATCCTCTGGGTCGGCGGATCCGGCTGCGCTAGAGCCCACGTCGAAGCCAGAGCGGCGGCTGCCATCTCCCCCATCGTCGGACACCAGGTCAAGGTCAACTGCCCCGGCCTGATCGCCAGCGCATTGATCTACGAGAGCCACCAAGGCTGGGTCGAGTTCCCGCCCGACGGCGAGCTGCCAACCGAGACCAAGGTGACCGCCGAGGTCTGCGCCGGGCTGCAGCGGCTCGTGGACAACGGAGCGAGCCTGGATCTGGTGTGTCTGGACAACAACACCTGCAACCCGGAGAACCAGCGGGTTGCCCTGGGCACAGCGGTGCTGAGCCATGAGGCGGGGCATCTGAGCGGGCTCGTGGACGAATCGCAGACCGAGTGCTTTGGAGAGAGCAACCTGATGGCCGTGGCGGAGGCCCTGGGATCCACTCAATCGACCGCGAGGCAGATCTACGAGTGGCAGACGATCTTCGGGGCGGACATGCTCCCGGACAGCTACCGGCAGCCCTGCTGAGGCGCGGGCGCCGGATTTCAGTCTTCATAAATCCGGCAGGATCACCCCGATGGCCACCGAACCCTGGGGAATGACTGATATCCAGGTGTCCCGAACTCTCGTCAAATCCCCGCCCGAGCTGTGGACCGAGCTCGAAGGCGACGCACTGCAGGAAGCAATCGGGGATGTGACAGTCAGGACCACCGAGCCGGAGCGGGCACTCGCCTGGGAGGCGAAGGGCGTACGCGGCACGGCGGTCATAGAACCCTCGGGCTGGGGCACCAAGGTGACCCTCACCGCCGAGATCGCGGAACTCGAGCAGGTAATCGCCCAGTCCGGCTTCTGGTCACGCTGGCGCCAGGCCCCGCCGCCGCCCCCGGTCGAGGCCCCTGTGGACGCCGGTGCGCTGGGCAAGAAGCTCGAGGCCCTGCTGGACGATCTGGGCTCTGCGCACCGCAAGAAGCCGTTCTCCGGCGTCTGATCAAGCCCGGTTGTTCTACGGTCTGCCGGTGACACGGCGGAGATCAATCGCGGGAGCATGTGCGCTTCTGGCCGTCCTGGGCCCGGCATCGGCTGCCTGGGCCTTCGGGATCTTCAGCCCCGCGGTGAACTATCCGGTCGGTGACAGCCCGAGTGCTCTGGTGGTCGCCGACTTCGACGGGGTGAACGGGCCGGACCTGGCGGTGACCAATTCCGGCAGCGCCTCGGTGTCGGTTCTCCTGGGCAATGGCAACGGCACCTTCAAGCCGGCGGTGTCCTACCCCGTGGGGCAGGCCCCCGGCGCCATCCGCGCCAACCTGGTCAACGACGGGTCCGACATCGACCTGCTCGTCACCAACAAGGCGTCGGACACGGTGACCCTTCTCGTCGGCGACGGCGACGGCACGTTCGTCCCCAAGAAGGCCTTCGGGGTCGGTGACTCACCCAGCGGGCTGGCGGCGGGGCCGTTCAATGGCGACAAGCGGGCCGACGTCGCGGTCACGAACTCTGCGGATCGCCGGGTGTCGGTTCTGCTGGCGGCCAAGAGCGGCAACCTCAAGCGGGGCGCCACCGAGCGGGTCGGCCGCAACCCGACATCGATCGTGACCGGCGACCTGGACCGGGACGGCAAGGGCGACCTGGCGGTGGCCGATACCGATGACGACGACCTGACCCTGCTCTTCGGCGACGGGAAGGGCGGGTTCGAGAAGGGCGTGAAGCTGCCGGTGGGCGACGCGCCCGCTGCAGTGATCGTCGGGCGGATCAACGCCGACAAGCGCACCGATCTGGCCACGGCCAACTCGGGTGACCACTCCGTCTCGGTGCTCCTCTCGAAGGGGAGCAAGCGCAAGTTCGCCACAGTCAAGAGCTTTCCGGTGGGCTCGGGCCCCGTCGCCCTGGCCGACGAGGACCTGACCGGCGATGGCTTCAGGGATCTGGCGAGCACGGGTGGCGGCGGCGTTTCGGTGCTCTCCGGCGACGGCGCGGGCAACTTCAGCCCCGCCGGAACGCTTCCGGTGGGTGGCCAGCCCGACGCAATCGGGCGCGGCGACTTCAACGGCGACGGCGGCATCGACCTGGCCGTGGCCAACGCCGGCGACGACGACATCTCGGTCCTGCTGAACCAGCCGTAGGGCCGCCGCAGGCGCAGGCTTCGTAGAATCGGCCGCCGCATGCGCGAGAAGGTCCCCGAGACATATGAGGAGAAGGCCGCCCAGCTCATGGAGCTGAAGGACGCGGCGATCCATCACGCGTCGGAGACGGCCGTCGAGAAGCAGCACGCCAAGGGCAAGTTCACGGCCCGCGAGCGAATCGAGAAGCTGCTGGACCCGGGCTCCTTCCAGGAGCTCGACACCTTCGTGCGCCACCGCACCTACGAGTTCGACATGCAGAAGAACCGGCCCTGGGGCGACGCCGTGGTCACCGGCCACGGCACGATCGATGGCCGCCCGGTCTGCGTGTTCAGCCAGGACTTCACCGTCTTCGGCGGCTCCCTCGGCGAGGTGATGGCCGAGAAGATGTGCAAGGTCATGGACCTGGCCGCCAAGGTCGGCTGCCCCGTGATCGGCATCAACGACTCCGGTGGAGCCCGCATCCAAGAGGGCGTCGTGTCCCTGGGCGCCTACGGCGACGTGTTCGTGCGCAACGTCCAGTGCTCCGGCGTGATCCCGCAGATCTCGCTGATCATGGGCCCCTGCGCCGGCGGCGCGGTGTACTCGCCGATCATGACCGACTTCATCTTCATGGTGAAGGAGACCTCGCACATGTTCATCACCGGTCCTGACGTGATCAAGACCGTGACCGGCGAGGAGCCCACCTTCGAGGAGCTGGGCGGCGCCATGACCCACAACACCAAGTCGGGTGTGGCCCACTTCGCGGCCGAGAACGAGGAGCAGTGCCTGGAGGACGTCCGCTACCTCGTTTCGTTCCTGCCCCAGAACAACCTGGAGCTGGCGCCGCGGGTCGACACCGGCGACGACCCCGAGCGGATGGACATGGAGCTGGACGGGATCGTCCCCGCCGAGGCCAACAAGCCCTACGACATGCGCGACGTTGTGTCACGGATCGTCGACGACGGCGAGTTCTTCGAGATCCACGAGCACTACGCGAAGAACATGATTGTCGGCTTCTCGCGGCTGAACGGCCACTCCGTGGGCATCGTCGGCAACCAGCCGGCCGCGATGGCCGGGGTGCTCGACATCGACGCATCGGTGAAGGGCGCGCGCTTCGTCCGTACCTGCGACGCCTACAACATCCCGATCATCACCTTCACCGACGTGCCCGGCTTCCTGCCCGGCACGGCCCAGGAGTGGGGCGGCATCATCCGCCACGGCGCCAAGCTGCTCTACGCCTACACGGAGGCCACCGTGCCGAAGCTGACCGTGGTCACCCGCAAGGCCTACGGCGGCGCCTACGACGTCATGGCCTCCAAGCACATGCTCGCCGACTTCAACTTCGCCTGGCCGACCTCCGAGGTCGCCGTGATGGGCCCCGAGGGCGCGGTGAACATCATCTACCGGCGCGACATCCAGACCTCGCCTACGCCCGACGAGCGCCGGGAGAAGCTGATGTCCGACTACAAGGCCAAGTTCGCCAATCCGTACGCGGCCGCCGAGCGCGGGTACATCGACGACGTGATCCTGCCGCACGAGACGCGCCCCAAGCTGTGCCGCGCGCTCGAGACCCTGCAGACAAAGCGCGTCGAGCGCCCCAAGCGCAAGCACGGAAACATCCCGCTCTAAGAGCGAATGCGGTCAAGCGAGCCTGGAAGGCGAGCAAGGCCATCAAGACGCGGGGCGGGATGCCCCGCGGAGCTACTCCAAATCGATCTGCGGCAGCGCCCGGTCCATCCAGGACGGCAGCCACCAGTTCGCGCGGCCAAATAGCCTGATCACGGCCGGGAGCAGGACCAGGCGCACCAGGGTCGCGTCGATGACCACCGCGATCGTCAGGCCCACCCCCAGCTGACGGACGGTCGCGATGTCCGCCGTGGAGAAGGCCACGAAGACGCCGGTCATGATCAGCGCCGCGCCGGTGACGATCGCTCCGGTCTTGCGCAGGCCGAGATCCACCGCCGCGTTTGTCTCACCCGTTTTCAGCCATCCCTCGCGCATGCGCATGATGAGGAAGACCTCGTAGTCGATCGCGAGGCCGAAGATCATCGTGAAGATGAGGAAGATCGAGATCGAGTCGAGCTGCCCGGTGCCGCCCAGCAGTGGCGGAGTCCCCTCGAACAGGAGCACCAACACGCCGAATGCCGCGGCCACCGTAACCACGTTCAGCGCCACTGCGATGAGCGGGAGGAGCAGCGATCGGAAGATCGGGATCAGCACCAGATAGGTGACTACGACCAGGGCGATGATCAGGGGCGGCAGCCGGGACGAGGTGATCGAGCCGAAGTCCTGAAGCGTTGCCGCCGCACCACCGATCTCGACGGTGTCCCCCGTCTCGCGCTCGAACTCGGCTGCCTGGGAAGCCAGCGCGGGCCGGACCTTGTCCAGCTCAGGGCGGGTCGGGTCGCTGTCGGCGATCACCACGAGCTTGGCGGCTGAGCCGCCCTCCTCGAAGTTGCCCACCAGGGACGCTGCCTTGCGCTGGCTCGCCGGCGCCTGCTGCACCGCGGCGGTGACCCCGGCGCCCGATCGGAAGATGTCCCCGATCCGGTCGATCTGGGCATCGGAGGCCGGCGCCGCGCCGGCAAGCTGGTCGCTGAATTTGGTCGCCCCGTCCGCCAGGCGGGCGCTGCCGCGCTGAAGCGGGCTGGAGCGGTCGGCCCCCCGGTCCAGGCCGTGCTCGAGGCGTGTCGCGCCAGAGCGCAGGCGGCCGGTGCCACGGTCGAGGCGGGAGCCGCCGTCGTCAAGGCGATCGGCGCCGTGGCGCAGGCGGTCAAACCCGTGCTCGAGCTCGGGGAACCGGTCGCGAGCCCGCTTGGCTCCGTGGTCGAGCCGCGTGGCCCCCTTCTGCAGGCGGCCCAGGCCGTGATCGAGCCGGCCCAGGCCGCGCTGCACCTTGGCCGCCCCCTGAGCCCCCTGGTCCAGCTTGCGCCCGCCCTGCTGCAGCGAGGCAACAAGGCCCTTGTACCCCGGCTTGACCGCCTGGCCGTTCACCGGGTTGGTCCCCGACACGGCGGCCTCAGCCGTGGCCACGGCGCGGTAGGCGTCCTTGTAGCGCGGGTCGGCCTTGGAGGTGGGCAGCATCTGCTTCAGGGCGGACAGGGCCTCATCCAGGCTCTGGTCGGCCGTGCGGGCCGGCTCACGAAGGTCGGCCAGCCCGCGCTTGCCCTGCTCGAGGCCCTCGGTCAGGCGAGCGGCTCTGGGCAGCGCGTTGTGGGTTCCCGCTCCGGCACGCGCCAGGCCGGAGCGCAGCCGGCGGGTCCCGGACACAAGCCGCCGGCTCTTGTCGATCAGCGTGTCCGAGGCACGCTGCCCCTTCTTTATCCCGCGGACCAGGCGACCGGTCCCGTCGGTCAGGCGGCCCACCCCGTGTGATGCCCTGGCGATTCCCGCCACCAGGCGATCGGCACCGTTGGCGCCGCGGGCCGTCCCTGCCCGAAGTCGCGCCACGCCCTTTTGCACGCGCCGGGTCCCGTCTTTCAGCCGCTTGGCCGCGCGCTCGCCGCGATCGACCTCGCGCCCGGCGTCCTCGAGCTGGCCGGGAACCCGGCGCAGCTTGCGCGCCTGGTCGGCGATCCGGGTGACGCCGAAGACGGCGCTCACGCCGTCGATCTTCTTGATCTGCGACTGCCAGTGCTCGAGTGCGTCGAGGTCATCCTGATCGGCCATCGAGCCGTCATCGGCCGCGATCACCACGTTGAATGGCGCAGCCCACCCGGCTCCCAGCGTGTTGCGAAACGTCTCGAAGTCCTTGCGCTCGCGTGAGTCCGCGGAGAGGTTGCGCGGATCCGGAGCGCCGCTGGTCAGGCCGAACGCGGGAATGCACAGCGCGAGCAGGCCGATCCCGACCACCACGGCGACTATCGGGCGGCGCCCGACCCCGAGCGCAAAGGCGGTTGACCAGCGGCCGCTGCGCCCCCGGCCCAGGGACCCGCGCTCGATCCTGCGACCGATAAGCGTGAGCGCGGCCGGCAGCGCGGTGAGCGCGGTGATGATGCTCATGGCGGCCGCCACAAGGGCTCCGGAAGCGGCCGAAGCAAGCACCCCGCCAGGTGCCACGACCAGGGCGGCCGTGACCGCCGCACCCAGCGCGGTGCCGGCGAAGATCACCGTGGCTCCCGCCGTCCGGGCCGCCACGGCCGCCGCCTCCGTGGGATCGGTGCCCTGGTCGAGCTCCTCCCGGAACCGGGAAACGATCAGGAGCGAGTAGTCGACACCGAGCGCCAGGCCCATCGCCGTCATCAGGTTCAGCGCCGACGCGTCCAGGTCGATGAACCGGTTGATGATGGTGAGCACGCCGGTGCCGCCCCCGATCGTCGCAAAGCCCATGAGGAGCGGCACCGACGCGGCGACCATGCTGCGGAAGACGAACATGAGCACGATCGCGAGCAGCGGTGCCGCGATCACCTCGGCCTGCTGAAGCGCCTCGATGGTCCCGCCGTGGATTGCGTTTGCCAGGGCGGGGAACCCCGTGAGGTTGGCGGTCACGGGGCCGGAGACCAACTGGTCCACCTGGTCCCTCAGCCGGCCGGCGATCGTGGTCGAGACCTCCTCGAAGGGACGGCTGACCCGGATCAGCAGCAGCGCCTGGCCGGGGCTGGGCCTCAGGGCGCTGTCGGCGCCCTTGGTCCAGGGGCTGAGAACCACGACGTCGTCGTTGTCGGCCAGGCGATCGGCCAGGGCCCGGCCCTGGGATGCGACCTCGGCCGCGGGGCCCGTCAGAAGGACGGAGAGGGTGAATCCCTCCCCGAACTCGCGGGTCTCGAGGATCTGGGCGGCATCCGATCCGCTTCCGGCCAGGGAGAGATCGCTGCGGTGCAGCTCGCCCTCGATGCCCAGGCCGATGAACCCGAGCGTGGCGAAGAGGATGCCCCACACGGCCAGCATCGCTCGCGGGCGCCGGATGCCCAGCATGGCCAGCCGTATCATTCCGCCTGCCTCAGCTTCACAATGCGCTACAGGCTACTATCTAAAAACTAAGTATGGCCCGCAGAACCTACAGCCAGTACTGCCCCGCCGCCAAGGCGCTCGACGTCGTGGGAGAGCGCTGGACCCTGCTGATCGTCCGCAATCTGGCGCTCGGCCCGCAGCGCTACACCGACCTGCTGGAGGGCCTCCCCGGGCTCAGCCCCAACGTGCTGGCGGAGCGGCTCAAGCACCTGGAGGCCTCCGGGATCCTGGTCAAGCGGCAGCTCCCCGCTCCCGCGGCGTCGACCGTCTACGAGCTGACCGACCAGGGCGTGAGCCTCACGGATGTCGTCCTGTCGCTGGCCCGCTGGGGCCACCAGTTCATGGATGCCCCGGGCCCCGAGGACAGCGTCGAGGTCCGCTGGCTGCTGGTGTACCTGCGCTCGATCGCCAACCTCGAGGCGGCCGAGGGAGTCCAGGAGACCTACGAGTTCCTGATCGACGACGACCATTTCCACGTGGTGGTGGACGACGGCAGCGTCGATGCCCTCCAGGGCCCCTCGCCCACCCCGCCGGCGGTGACCGTGCGCTCCGACCTGTCGACCTTCGTGCAGATCGGCTCCGGGCGCCTGGCCGCGGCCGATGCCATCGCCGACGGCCGCACCAGCGTCGAGGGAGATCTGGATGCAGTGGCCCGCAGCCTCGCGATCCTCACCCTCGGGGAGCGCGTGCCGGCTCTGCCCAGTTAAAAAGAGACGGTCGAGACCGGCGCAACGCCGGCGTCGTGAGCCTTCATCAGGGCGTGGCAGAGCGCCAGGTCCTGGATCGCCAAGCCGGTGGAGTCGAAGAGCGTCGTGGCGTCCGGGGTCGTGCGGCCGGGCGCGGCCCCGGTGAGCACGGCCCCGAGATTGGTCACGTCATCACGGGTGACGAGACCGGCCGCAACCGCACCGGTCAGCTCGCCACCGTGCGATGCCTGCTCCCACTCGTCGCAGAACAGCCGGCAGGCAGCCACCGCGTCGGGCTCGGCTTCGGCCTTGCCCGGACCATCGGCGCCGAGCATCGAGAGATGCATGCCGGGCCGGATGTCGCCCCTCCGCACGACCGGCTCGGCACCAGGCGTCACGCAGGTCACCACGTCGCAGCCAAGGGCCTCATCCAGCGAGCCCGCCTCCCAGCCGACCTCGCCCGCCAGGCGCCCTGCCGCCTCGGGGTCGGGGTCGAAGCAGATACCCGGCCCGAACTCGGCGGCCGCCAGGCAGCGCGCCGCCCATGCTCCGTGGAGCCCGCATCCGATGATGCCGGCGGTCCGGGCATCCTCCGGCCCGAGCTCCTGCGCGGCGATGGCCGCAACCGCGCCCGTCCGCAGGGCCGTGACCGCGCGGGCGTCGACCAAGGCCAGCGGCCGGCCATCGTCGGCGCTCGAAACGCAGATCATGCCCATCACCACCGGTAGCCCCAGCTTGGCGTTCCCCGGGAACGAGGTGATCCATTTCAGGATTGCCAGGCCGCCACCGCTCGCCGGCATGGCGCGAAAGTCTCCGCGCTCCTCGGTCACGTAGACCTTGGGCGGCATCCGCCAGTCGCCGTGATGGTGCTGGACAAAACCGTCGCGTACGCGCTCGATGGCCTCGAGCGGGTCGATGGCTCGCAGCACGGCGTCGTGGTCGAAAACGGGGATCGCGGGCATACACCGATGCTAGGGGTCCCATACGATCAGGGCTGTGAGCACCGTGGTGATCATCGCGATGGTCCTGGCCGCCGGCCGGCTGGTCATCGGCCTGGCGCTTCTGGCGTCCCCCGCCCTGGCGGGGACGCGCTGGCTGGGGCCCGAAGTCGGCAGCGGCGGACCCGCGGTGGGGATCCGCGCCCTGGGCATCCGCGACGCGGCAATCGGCGCAGGCCTGATCGCCACCGCCTTGCTCGACCAGTCGATCCTGATCTGGCTGCTCGCGGGTCTGGCCTCCGACCTGGTGGACATGGTGGCCACGGGCCTCGCGGGCGACGCCATCGCCCGACCCGCGCGGCTTGGCACTGTGGCGCTGGCAGGCGGCTCGTCGATCGCCGGGCTGGTCCTTGCACTGAGCCTCCCGATGCCCGTATGAGCACGAAGAACGGAAAGCACTCGCCGCGCCGCCCGCAGATCGCGATCGCGCAATCCGCCGCGAGCCCGGAGGAAGCCGCCGCGGTTGTCGCGGCCATCGAGCAGTTCCTCCACGACACGACTCCGCCGCCGGCGCCGCCCTCGGGCAGGGTCGGTGGGTGGCAGCGTGCCGCGCTGTTCGAGGGCGCCGGAATTTCGGCAGACGCCCCGAGCCCGTGGCAGTCGCCCTGGGGCGACACCGAGCCGTGGGGCTCGGTTGGTCGTTAGTTAGTCCTTCAGGATCCGAAAGGTTGCCTTGGCAGGCGCGGCGTCGGCGTTGCCGGCCGCGTCCGTGGCGAACACACGGAAGGTGTGCCTGCCCGGCTTGAGCTTGACCCGCCGGGGTGAGGTACACGGCTTGGCGGACTTCTTGTCGACCTGGCACGTGAAGGTCGACCCGGCCTCACTGGAGGCGAAGGTGAACTTGACCTTGCGCGTCTTGATCTTCTTC
>JAXDIE010000008.1:0-11070 GCA_034664165.1 Thermoleophilaceae bacterium
AACAACGCGATGGGCAAGCTCGGGGTGCACACGAGGGCGCATGCCGTGGCCGTCGCGCTTGTGAGCGGGGAGATCGTCTGGGGACCGGGGAGCACTTCTGTACGCGCCGAGCCAGGAGTAGGACCGGCCTAACCCGTCCGGGGGAGATTGCCCTCGCTAGTCCATATGGGTGATTGTGCGCCCGATTGGGGAGGCCAATAGTGGACGTCATGGCCTTTTCGTCCCCTCAGTCGGAAAACTCGCCAGAGATGTCAGTCGCGGCCGAGCGTCGGCCGGACATACCCGCTATCGGCCAGAGCAGATTCGGCTTCCCCGCCATGGTGCGTCTGCGCGCGGTCTTCGAACGTTCGCGGCACCCGATGCTGATCGCCGACGACTCGCGCCGCTGGGTAACCGGAAACGCAGCTGCCGGCGAGTTGCTGGGCGTCTCCCGTGCGGAGATCCCCTGGCACACCATGGACGACTTCACTCCCGCGGGCCAGCGGCAAATCCTTCAGGACGAATGGAACGCGTTCCTGGCCGACGACTGGGAGGCCGAAGGCTTCGAGCACCTGTACGTGCCGAACCGCGGCGCGTTCCCCGTGGAGTTCAGCGCCACCGCCAACGTCCTGCCCGGCCGCCATCTCTCGGTCGTCATCCCGGTGAATGGCGAGGTGCCGGACGAGAGCGCCCTGGATCGCCTGGAGGCCTGGACGGCCGTCAAGGTGCCGGGCGGCGGGCGCCTTGCGCTCACCGAGCGTGAATCCGAGGTCATAACCCTCGTGGCCTCTGGCCTCCAGAGCAACGAGATCGCCGACCGCCTGTTTCTGTCGCCCGAGACGGTCAAGTCACACGTGAACAACGCGATGGGCAAGCTCGGAGTGCACACGAGGGCCCATGCCGTCGCCGTCGCCCTGGTGAGCGGCCAGATCAGCTGGGACATATTTGACGCGAAGCCGGCACGCGGCAACCCTGCGTGAAGGGCCTCGACGCCTGAGGGCCAGAGCCGATTAGGTACGGGGAGTAACGTGGAAGTCGCCCTTCGAGGCAAGGGACGTCCCTGAACGGGCGTCGACCAGAACTCAGTCAGGCGGACCAAAATGGCAAGCCGAATCAGGCCCGACCAGGACGGTTCGGCGCGCGCGTTGCGGCTTGCCGAAGCGGCATCGGTGCCTGTTCCGGGCACCGACACCACGACCGTCGATACGGATGCAGGACCGGATCGCCCTGCTTCTCGCGGCGATCGCCAGCACGCGGCGTCTGAGCGGGATGACACGGCCGTGGCGCGGCTCTCGGTCGCCGCCGGTCGCGACCGCGACGCTGCGCGACGCGATGAGCGGGCCAGCGATGACGACGACGCAGCCGATTCGCGCGACCAGGAAGCATCGGTCAACGAGACTCCGACGGAGCGCGAACACGACTGGGATGACCGCCGGCGCGCGGCCGACGACCGCCGGCGCGCGGCCGACGACCGGCTCCGGGCAGCCGATGATCGCCAGCGGGCGGCCGACGACCGGGAGGGCGCCACCCAGGAGCGCCGGCGCCTGCGTTCTGAATTGCGGAGCGGACATCGCCTCGAGGAGGAGGTTGTCGAGCTGACGCGGTCGAATACCGAGCTCGACGCATTCGCCTCGATCGCGGCCCACGATCTCAGCGCTCCGATGTCGGAGATCGCCGGCTTCGCCAATCTGATCCACGAGGAATACGCCGAGTCGCTCGGTTCGAAGGGGCGCGGATGGCTCGAGCGCATGATCCGCGGGATCGAGCGCAGCCAGGCCCTGACCCACAGCCTCCTGGTCTTCTCCCGGATAGGTGGCGCGGACATCACCTACCAGCCGGTGAACACTGCCGATCTGATGGAGGAGGTGGTGCGCACACTGAATGAGGCCATCACCGAGGCCGGCGCCGACGTGCGGATCGCACCACTACCGACCGTGATGGGCGACCGCAGCCAGCTCCTGCGCCTCTTCCAGAACCTTGTCGGGAACGGCGTGAAGTTCGGCAGGGGCGATGTGCCTACCGTCGTGGTATCGGCGGAGCGCCAGGATGATCGCTGGCATTTCAAGGTCGCCGACAACGGGCCTGGTATTCCCCTGAAGGAGCGGGAGCATGTCTTCAAGCCGTTCAAGCGCCTGGTGGGCAGCGAACGCCCGGGAACGGGTATCGGCCTGGCCATCTGCGAGCGCATCGTTCAGCGGCACGGCGGCGAGATTTACGTGGAGCCCGGTCTGGATGGCGGCAGCCGGTTCGTCTTCACGCTGGCCGCGTCCCCTCACCACCCTTAGTCCAGCCTCACCAGGGGGTGTTCGCCCGCCGACTCAGGAGTCGCGGATCCCCGACAGCGCGGGATATGCGGTGAGCGGGTCCTCGACACCTGCCGGAAGCCGGCCCTCGTCGCGGAGCTTCTCCAGATGGGCGGCCAGCGTGATCGCCGCGCCCATCCGCAGCGCCGGAGGGGCATCGACCCAGACCGCGTCGAGCAGATCATCCGTGGTCCGCAGGCCCGAGTCGATCGCTGTCAACAGCCTGGCCTCACGGTCGAGCCGGTGCGCGATGTACTCGTCGAGCTTGCCCGGCGCGTCGCTCACGATCGGGCCATGACCGGGGCAGAGCCAGTCGAGCTCCAGGGCCCTGAGCCGGCGCAGCGAGGCCAGGTACGCGGCCAGGGCTCCGTTGCCAGGCTGCACGAACACGCTCCCGGTGCCGAGCACGGTGTCCCCCGTGAAGCAGACGCCGCCCATCAAGAGGCAGGCGTGATCCGCAGAGTGGCCCGGGGTGGCCATTGCGGTGAACGGCCCGACCTGCTCCCCGTCGGACGGCGTGTGGATCGCCGCCCCGCCGCAGCGCTCCGAGAGCTCCGGGGCCGCCTCGGAATGGTCGCTGTGCGAGTGCGTGAGAACGATGCCGTCGAGCTTGCCGTCGATCACCTCCAGCACCGCCTTTAGATGGTCCTCGAGCAGTGGCCCGGGGTCGACCACCCAGGATCCCCCGACCACGTAGGTGTTGGTGCCATCGAGCGAGAAGACGCCGGGGTTGTCGGCCTTCACCTGCACCACGCCGGGCGGGGAGTCGCTCATGGCCCGAACACCGCGATGGTGGCCGTGAAGCCATGGACGAAGTTGCGCGGGCCCACCGGGCCGATCTCCCCGGCGCAGAAGAAGCCGGCTGCAGGCGCGCCACCCAGCGCGGTCTGAAGTACCCGCGCGTCGTGGTCCGGGCTCCCGAACATGTGGGAACCACGGCCGTTGCAAGTAAAGATCAGAGCGCCGCTGGCGGGGCCCGAAAGCCGCGCGCGCCCGGCATCGAGCGCGTGGTGCAGATCTTCGTCGGCCGATTCGGCATCGCGAACCTGCAGCCGCACCGTCTGGCCCACCCGGACCTGTTCGCCGATGGTGACCGAGTGCTCCTCCTCGTCCACGCCGAGCAGGCCCCGGATCAGGAAATCGCCGCGCTCATAGTCGGGCTGGTTCTCGTCGACCACGATGCCGACCAGGACGCCGGTGGCGGCAAGCATCTGCTCGCTGGGCGAGAGCTCGGCGATGGCCTCGTGGAGACGCTCCAGCGCGGGCTTGGATGCCAGTTGGTAGATCACATTGCCCTCGGCCTCTGTCACCACCATCTCGGGCCCCACCGGGCGGGCGCCCTGTGAGACACAGGTCTCGACCTCGACGCCGGCGAGCGTCACGCCGACGGCCCCATCGGCGACCAGCCGGCCGTCGGCGACGAGAGCCGCCCCGCCGGGAGCGCCGGCGCTGGCCAGGCCGCCGACCACGGGCAGCCCCGGATGCACGAGGGCGAGTTGCTGCAACATCGGCTCGATCGGGAAGCTGTACGGGTCCACCAGGGCCACCAGGACCTCGGCCTCGTCCAGATCGGGGACGCCGGTCACCGCGACCTGGTCATCCCCGTGGGGCTGGGCGCGGACATGGAACGGCTCGATCCGCGCGCCGGGAAGGGACGCCGCCCAGACCGCGACACCACCCTGCTCGAGCTCTCGTCCCGAGCCCACCACACCCTGCGCGCCACACCCGATGACGGTCTTCGCAGGAAGCACGTCGGCCACCGCCTCGAGGCCCTCTCCGAGGTGGGCCACGTTGACCCCGCCCGCGAAGACAACGGCAAAGTCCGCGGACTCGCCGCGGAGGCCGGCCGCCGCGCCCGAGGCGGCCTGAGCGAACGCAGCAGCACCGTGGCCCGAGTCCGCCAGTCCGGTTGCGATCCGCTTCACCACCTCCCAAGTATCCCCAGCGGGGGGCGCGGCGTACCCTTTACGTGTGAAGTCCACCAGAGAACCACTCATGGACGGCCATGGGCGGACGATCGGAGATGTCCGGGTATCGGTCACCGATCGCTGCAACTTCCGCTGCCAGTACTGCATGCCCGCCGACGGCCTGCCCTGGCTCGAGCGCGACGAAATCCTCACTTTCGAGGAGATTGAGCGCGTGGTTGGCCTGCTGGCCTCGATGGCTGTCCACGACGTCCGCTTGACGGGCGGCGAGCCGCTGGTCCGGCGAGGCGTCACCGATCTCGTAGCCCGCCTGGCCAGGGTTCCCGGAGTCGAGGACCTGTCCCTGACCACGAACGGCTACATGCTCGAGCGCCACGCAGAGGAGCTCGCGGCCGCCGGCCTGCACAGGATCAACGTCTCGATCGACTCGCTCGAGCGTGACCGCTTCTTCCAGATGACGCGCAGGGATGCCCTCCCCCAGGTTCTCCGCGGGCTGGACGCCGTGGCCGCCCAGGAGTCGCTGCGCCCGATCAAGGTCAACGCCGTGGCGCTGCGCGGCTTCACGGAGGCCGAGGCCGTGCCGTTCGCCGAGTTCGCCCGGACCACGGGCTTCCAGGTGCGGTTCATCGAGTTCATGCCGCTCGACGGCGATCACGCCTGGACCGAGGAGCAGGTCCTGACCGGCGGCGAGGTGCGGGCCATCATCCACGAGACGCACCCGCTCGAGGCGCTGCCCCGCGAGCCGTCCTCGACGGCACGCGTTTACCGGTTCGCCGACGGCATCGGCGAGATCGGCTTCGTCAATCCCGTATCCGAGCCGTTCTGTGGCGACTGCAACCGCATCCGGCTCACGGCCGACGGCCAGCTGCGCACCTGCCTCTTTTCGATGCATGAGCACAGCCTGCGCGACACGCTGCGGGCGGGCGCCGACGACGAGGCGGTCGTCCAGTTCATCCGTGACGCCGTCTGGCAGAAGGAGCTCAAGCACCACGTCGGCGAGCCGGGCTTCCGCCAGCCCCCGCGCACCATGAGCGCGATCGGAGGTTGAGCGCGATGGACGTGAGCGTGCGGCTGTTCGCCATGCTGCGCCAGAGTTTCGGCGCCGACCGGGTGGCATTGACACTGGATGACGGGTCAACAGTGGCGGACGCATTGGATGCCCTGCGAGGAATCGAGGGCATCGGCGGGACGATCGCGCTCATGCCGCTCGTGATGGCGGTGAACCGCGACTACGCGCCTCCGGAGACCGAGTTGCGGGAAGGCGATGAACTGGCCCTCATCCCCCCGGTGAGCGGCGGCGGGGGTGAGATCCACGCGCGGGTCACCGACGAGTCCCTCTCGGTCGACGCGATCACGCGACTCGTCAGCCGCCCAGAGGCGGGAGCGGTGGTCACCTTCCAGGGCGTGACTCGCCAGGTGGCGCGACTTGACTACGAGGCTTACGTTGAGATGGCCGAGCCGCAGATCGCCCGGATCCTTGGTGAGTGCCTCGAGGCGCATGGCGCCCTGGCCGCAGCTGCCGAGCACCGGATCGGATCGGTCCCGCTCGGCGAGCCCAGCGTCGTCATCGCCGTGTCTGGTGCGCATCGCGGCGAGACCTTCGCCGCGGCACGCGACGCGATCGACCGCATCAAGGCCGAGGCGCCGATCTGGAAGGCCGAGGTCGAGGGCGGCGACGCGACCTGGGTCGAAGGCGCCGCACCGGAGACCCGTGCCACCGAGAGGTCCGCGTGAACGAGTCCTCGCTCAGCCATCTGGGTGACGACGGGGCGGCGCGCATGGTTGACGTGGGCTCCAAGCCGGTGACCGAGCGGCGCGCGGTGGCCTCGGCGGTCGTCCGGATGTCCACCGATACCGCAACCGCGGTGGAGGAGGGCAACGGCCCCAAGGGCGACGTGATCGGCCCGGCCCGCATCGCCGGAATCCAGGCGGCCAAGAAGACGGCCGACCTGATCCCGTTGTGTCACCCGCTCTCCCTCTCCTTCGTCGACGTGACCGCGACCATCGACTCCCACCGCGGCACCGTCAAGCTCGTCGCCGAGGCTCGCACCGTGGGCCAGACCGGCGTGGAGATGGAGGCCATGACCGCATGCGCCGTCGCAGCCTTGACGATCTACGACATGGTCAAGGGCCTGGAGCGTGGCGTCACGCTGGAGTCGGTGCGCCTGATCGAGAAGACCGGCGGCAAGTCGGACTGGCACGCGGGCGAGGAGTGATGGCCCGCGCCGCGGTGATCACGGTCTCGACGTCGAAGGCCGCCGGCGACGGCGTGGACGAGAGCGGTCCGGCGCTCGAGCGGTTCGTGGCCGAGCTCGGCCTGGATCTGGCGGGCGCGGAGATAGTTCCCGACGACCGCGAGGCGATCGCCGGCCGGCTGCGCCACTGGGCCGACTCCGAGTCGTGCGCGCTGATCTTCACAACCGGTGGCACCGGGCTCTCACCGGACGACCAGACGCCCGAGGCCACGCTCGACGTGATCGACCGCCAGGCTCCCGGCATCGCCGAGGCCATGCGGGCGGTATCGCGGCAACACACCGACAAGTGGATGCTCTCGCGGGGCGTGGCCGGTATCCGCGGACGCACCCTGATCATCAACTTCCCCGGCAACCCGCCGGCCATCGGCCAGGTCGGGGTCGAGATCGCCCCCGCCCTGCCCCACGCGATCGAGCTGCTGGCCCGCGGGACCTAAATCAGGCGTTGCTGGCCTTCGCCGGCCTCCGGGCCCGGGTCCTGGCCGAGCAGCGCACGGAACCGGCGCGCGGCGGTCGGGGCGTCGTCGTCGCGGTTGTTGTTGAACATCACATGGACCTCGGCCGCCTGCTCCCCCAGTCCGGCGACCCGTCCGGCGATCTCGTTCAGCTCCTCGTCGGTGTAGATCCAGCCGAAGCGCTCGGCCACGCTCTTGCCGCGCATGTAGCCATCGGCGTTGCGACCGTGCATGCGCACATAGGCAAGCCTCTTGTTGGTCACGGCATCGATCGGCGGCATGATCGGCACGTGAACCTCGCGGGGCGCGTCAACACAGACGAAGGCGGCGCCGTGGTCGGAGAGGAAGTCGAGGGTTGTCTCGACACGGTCCTCCTCGACCCAGCCGCGGTGGCGGAACTCGACCGCGATCGGCGCGAGGGCCTCGAGCATCGGCCCGAGCTCCTCGAGGTCGCTCCGGTCGGGCGCGAAGCCAGGGGTCAGCTGGAGGAGAAACGCTCCCATCTTGCCCGCCTTGCGCAGCGGCGCGGCGAAGTCCAGCGTGCGGGTGATGACCTCGTGCTCGAGCTCCTCGGTGAGCTTGACCCGCCCGCGGGAGTTGACCTCGAGCTGCTCGCGCATGTCCGGCGGCAGCTCGCGCTCCTTCGCCGCGTGGCGTGAGAGCAGGCGATGGAGCTTGATGTCGAAAGTGAATGAGTCAGGCGTGACAGCGGCCCAGCGGCGCACGGTCTCGAGCTCGGGCAGCTGGTACTGGGTGGCGTTGACCTCGACGATCTCGAAGCGCTCGGCGTAGTACGCCAGGCGGTCCTTCGCCGAGAGCTCCTGGGGGTACCAGTCGCGGACGAATCCGGGGTCTGCCCAGCTGGATGTCCCGATCATGACGCGGCTCACGCGCCGTACTCCAGCACAGGGATGGACGTGTGTCGCACATCACTCAACTTTTTGTCCGACATGCCGATACTCGCTACATGAGCTGGCAAATCGCATCCCTTGTCGCAGTTGTCGTGCTGGGCCTCTTCGTGGCGCCCCTCGCGTCGCTGGCGATGGTCGTGCTGATCGCATTCGCGGTCGCCATGGACCACACCACGTCGCGCATCCCGCACGTCTAGCCCCCGGCATCACCCCCGCCGCCCGAAGCTGTGCGCGGCGGGCAACGCCGCGCGCAGATCCCCAACACCCGGCTCCTTCTTCTCCTCCGTGCTCCAGGCCACCCGCGGCTCGATGTGGCGGACCTCCGCGCGCGGAAGGTCGGGACGCTCCAGGCGCACGACGTTCGACACCAGGACGTTGGTCACGCCCTCGCGCCGCTCGAGCTTGCCCCATGCCTGCATGAGCGGCTCGCCGCGGACGACCATGCGGCAGCGCTCGTAGACCTCGACACCGACGATCAGGTTGATCATGCCGTGCTCGTCCTCCAGCAGCATGAACGTGATCCCCTTTGCGGTTGCCGGGCGCTGACGGGCCACCACCATCCCGGCCACCCGGACCCGCGCCCCGTCGCGCGCAGCCTCGAGTTCCCGGCTGGAGAGGATGTCCTCCTCCAGCCCCGCCCGCATCAGCGCCATCGGGTGCTTGACCAGGGTCACGCCGATCGACCCGTAATCGGCCAGCAGCCGCTCCCAGTCCGTCAGGGCCGGCAGGTCCGGCGCCTCGGCGGGCTCGATGCCGAGTGAGAGCTGCGCGCCTGCCGGCAACGAGACGCCGGGGGCTGCGGCGCCCAGCAGCCACAGCGCCTCCCTCCTGCCGCCCTCGACCAGCTCGGCACAGGCGCCGGCCCAGGCAAGCCGCTCCAGCGCATCGCGCTGCACCGAACAGCGTGATGCCATGTCGGCAACGGTCCGGAAGACCCCTCCCCTCCCCCGCTCGCCGGTGATCTCGCGCACGTCGCGATCGCGCACGCCGTTGACGTATCCCAGGCCGATCCGGACCGCCAGGTCGGGGCCGAGCCATTCGACCGTGCACTCCACCTCGGAAGCCAGCACACATGGGGGCAGCACCGGGATGCCGCGCCGCTGGGCCTCGTGAACCAGGGCGTCCGGCGGATAGAAGCCCATGGGCTGCTCGTTGAGCAGGGCGCACAGGAACTCCGGCCCGTAGTGCACGCGCAGCCAGGTCGACTGGTAGGCCAGGAGCCCGAAGGCCGCCGCATGTGCCTTGGGGAAGCCGAAGCCCGAGAAGCCCACGATCTGGCCGTAGACCTTCTCGGCCACCTCCTGCGAGGCGCCGTTCCTCATGGCCCCCTCGATGAACTTCTCCTGGTGGGAGCGCATGGCGGCCTCGGAGCGCCGGCGGCTCATGGCCCGGCGCAGGCCCTCCGCCTCTCCAGGCGAGAAGCCGGCCAGCGCGATGGCCACCTCCAGCACCTGGTCCTGGAAGACGATGGCGCCGAGCGTGTCCTTCAGCACCGGCTCGAGCGAAGGGTGCAAATAGGGAACCGAGAACGAGGGATCCAGGCGCAGGCGCTTGCGCCGCTCGATGTAGGGATGCACGGCCCCGCCCTGGATGGGCCCGGGGCGCACCAGCGCCACCTGGACTGTCAGATCGTCGAGGGACTCCGGCTTGGTCCGCACGATGCTCTGCATCTGGGCGCGGCTCTCGATCTGGAAGACGCCCATCGTGTCCGCCTTCTGGATTGCGTCGTAGACCTTCTCGTCGTCCAGCGGGATGCGCGACAGGTCGATGTGCTCACCGCGCGCCCGCGCCACCCGTGTCACGCAGTCCTCGACGGCCGAGAGCATGCCCAGGCCCAGGAGGTCGATCTTCAGGAAGCCGGCGTCGGCGCACGAGTCCTTGTCCCACTGGACCATCTGGCGCCCCTCCATGGCCGCGGGCTGGACCGGGCACATGTCGATCAGCGGCATGGTCGAGACCACCATCCCCCCGGGGTGCTGGCTCACATGCCGGGGAAGCCCCTGGGAGTCGGCGATCAGGCGAGCCAGTGCCTCCCAGCGGGGCGAGCCCGCACGCCGTTCGCCCACCGTCTCGCGCACATCGATGCCGGCGCGTGCCGAATCCCAGGGATCAGACGAACGCGCCGACCGCTCGATCTCACCTGGAGGCAGGCCCAGCGCCTTGCCGAAATCACGGATGGCGCCCTTGACACGGTACGTGGGGAAGGCGGCCACCAGCGCCGAGCGCTCGTTGCCATAGCGCTCGTGCACCCGCGGGATCAGGCGCTCGCGGATGTCGCGCGGGAAGTCCAGGTCGATGTCGGGCAGCGCCGAGAGCTCCTCGTTGAGGAAGCGCCCCAGGAAGAGGCTCTTCTCCACCGGGTCGACGTGCGAGAGGCCCGTCAGATGGCAGACGATCGAGGAGACGCTGGAGCCCCTGCCCCGCCCCGGCGGCAGGGCGTTGCGGGCCGCGTCGGCCCCCCGCACCTCGAGCGCTATCTCGCGTGCCAGCTCCAGCATCTCGCGGTGGAGCAGGAAGAAGCCCGACAGGCCCAGGGCCTGGATGATCCGCAGCTCTTCCCTCAGGCGAACTTCGGCCTCGGGCCGATGGGGCCGGCCGCCATAGCGGTCCTCGAGCTTGGCCCAGCAGAGCTCGGACAGGTTGCGGTCGGCATGCGGGTCCTCGGCGCCCGGATAGGAATAGCCGAGGTCGCGCGTGAGGTTGAACTCGATGCCCGCCGCCAGCCGGCCGGACTCCAGCACCGCCTCCGGGTGATCGCGGAAACGCTCCGACATGGCCTCCGGCGAGGCCAGCACGTGTGAGGTGTTGCCGCGGCGCATGGGCTCGCTCTCGTCCAGGGTCGTGCCAGTGCGCACCGCCACCAGGGCGTCCTGCAGCGTCACCCTCGAGCGGTCATGGGCGTGAACGTTGCCGGTGGCCACGCACGCAACACCAAGGCGCTCGGCCAGCCCCGAGAGCAGCCGGTTGCGGCGGCGGTCGCGCCGCGAGAAGGGCCGCTGCAGCTCGACGCGGAAGCTCTCCCGGCCGAAGGTGGCCAGCAGCCGCCGTCCCATGACGGCGGCCTGGGCGTGTTCGCCGCGCTCGACCCGGCCGGCCAGCGCACCACTGGCCGCGCATCCCGAGAGGCAGATCAGCCCTTCGGCATGCATCTCCAGGGCGGCGAGCGAGACCTCGGGGTCGCCCGTCAGGGCACGGATCCGCGTGGAGCCCGTCCAGCCCGGAGCGGCGGCCGGCCCGCGGGTTGG
>JAXDIE010000012.1:0-3882 GCA_034664165.1 Thermoleophilaceae bacterium
CGCTGACCGAGCTCGGCTGCGGCTACGCCTACGAGAACGTCAACTTCCACGTCACCGCCGGCCAGCACATCTACCTCCAGGTCGGCAACTACATGGGCGACGGCGGCCCGCTGACGGTCACGCTCAACACCCAATAAATCGATCCTGACAGGGTTCTCCGCGCCCGAACGGGTACCATCGGGTGGATGTCCCAGAGTTCCATTCCTCCGCTCATCCATGCCCGCGGACTGACCAAGACGTTCGGTCAGATGACTGCGGTCGACGCCATCGACTTCGACGTGGCGCCCGGCGAATCCTTCGGCTTCCTCGGGCCCAACGGCGCGGGCAAGACCTCCACCATGCGGATGATCGGCTGCGTCTCGCCGGTGAGCGGCGGCACGCTCCGCGTGCTCGGCATGGATCCGGCGACGCAGGGACCGGAGATCCGCGCGCGCCTCGGCGTCGTGCCGCAGCAGGACTCGCTCGACATGGAGCTGACCGTCGAGGAGAACCTGATCATCTACGCGCGCTACTTCGACCTCTCGTACAGCGAAGGCCGCAAGCGGGCCAAGGAGCTGCTCGAGTTCGTCCAGCTGCTCGAGCGTGCCAAGGATGAAGTGGAGCCACTGTCGGGCGGCATGAAGCGCCGTCTGACGATTGCCCGCGGCCTGATCAACGAGCCCGATCTGCTGCTCTTGGACGAGCCGACCACGGGACTCGACCCCCAGGCCCGGCACCTGCTCTGGGACCGCCTCTACCGGCTGAAGCGGCAGGGCGTCACGCTCGCGATCACCACGCACTACATGGACGAGGCGGAGCAGCTCTGCGATCGCCTGGTGGTCATGGACAAGGCCAAGATCGTGGCCGAGGGCTCCCCCCGCGAGCTGATCGACAAGTTCGCCACCCGCGAGGTCCTTGAGTTGCGGTTCCCGCCCGACACCCAGGTGGCGCTCGAGGCGCTGCTCGACGGGATGGCCGACCGGATCGAGAAGCTGCCGGATCGATTCCTCGTCTACACCGACGACGGCGACACCGCCGCGGCACGGGTCCACGAGAGCGGCCTCCGGCCGGAGAGCGTGCTGGTCCGGCGCAGCACCCTGGAGGACGTCTTCCTCCGCCTGACTGGCCGGAGCCTGATCGAATGACCGCCGTCGCCGAGCCGCTCGCCCGGTCCCCGGTTCGCAGGCCGCCTCCGGGCCCGGCGAAGGGCGCGCTCCGCGTCCTCGAGCACCACATCATGGTGTACCGGCGGACATTCCGGGGCACGCTCTTCACGACCTTCCTGTCGCCCGTGCTGTTCCTCGTCGCCATGGGCTTCGGGTTGGGCGGCCTGGTCGATCGGAATGCGCAGGCGCTCGACGGCGTCCCCTACCTCCTGTTCCTGGCTCCGGGCCTGCTTGCCGCGACGGCCATGCAGGCCGCGGCCGGCGAGTCCATGTATCCGGTGATGGTGGGCATCGTCTGGCTCAAGACCTACCACGCCATGGTGGCCGCCCCGCTCCGCATCGTCGACATCGTCATCGGCCAGACGCTCTGGGTGACGCTCCGGCTGGCGATCACGTGCGCCGTCTTCGTGCTGGTGATGATCGTGTTCGGAGCCACGGATCTCGCGCACGGTCTGGTCATGCTGCCGCTCGGCGTCCTGACGGGCCTCGCTTTCGCGGCGCCGATCGCCGCCTACTCGGCGAGACAGCGAGGAGACTCCAAGTTCGCGGCGATCAACCGCTTCCTCATCACGCCGCTGTTCATCCTCAGCGGCGTCTTCTTCCCGTTGAGCCAGCTGCCCTGGTTCATCCAGCCGATCGCGTGGGCCACCCCGCTCTGGCACGGGATGGAGCTGGTGCGCGGGGTGCAGATGGACCGGCTCGACCTGTCGAGCGTGGTCGTGCATCTGGGCGTTCTGTTCGCGTGGATCGTCGTCGGGGTCGTGGCCGGCGCGGTGACGTTCCGGAAGGCGCTGATCAAGTGACGATCGCCACGCGGATCCTTCCGGCGCTGCCGTTCGGCGGCCGGCGCGCGCCCCGCGTCATCGAGCGCAACGTCCTCGTCTACCGGCGCACGTGGCTGGTGATCGTCAGCGGCTTCTTCGAGCCCCTCTTCTACCTGGCCGGGCTGGGCTTCGGGCTGGGGCCGTTGATCGGCTCCGTCGATGGGCTGCCGTATGCGGTGTTCATCGCCCCGGCGCTGCTCGCCAGCTCGTCGATGAACGGAGCCATCTACGACTCCACCTTCAACATGTTCTACAAGCTGAAGTACGCGAAGACGTACGACGCGATGCTGTCGACCCCGATGAGCATCAGCGACGTGGCCGTGGGCGAGGTCACGTGGGCGCTGATCCGGGGCGCGATCTACGCGGCGGGTTTCCTGATCGTGATGCTCCTGCTCGGGCTGATGCGCTCGCCGTGGGGGCTGCTCGCGCTGCCGGCGTCGCTGTGCATCGGCTATGCGGCCGCCGGCATTGGCACGGCGGCGACGACGTTCGTGCGCAAGTGGCAGGACTTCGACCTGGTCTTCGTCGTCACCCTGCCGCTGTTCCTGTTCAGCGCCACGTTCTTCCCGATCACGGCGTACCCGGAGGCGCTGCGCGTCCTCGTGGAGGTCACGCCGCTCTACCGCGGCGTGCATCTCATCCGCGGCCTCACCACGGGCGCGATCGAGCCGATGCTCCTGGTGGACGTGGCCTACCTGCTGATTCTGGGCACGATCGGCCTCTCGATCACGGCACGGCGGCTCGGGAAGCTGCTGCTCAAGTAGGCGAGAGGCTGTCCCCGGCCGAGGGGGGCGGCTGTCCCCGGCCGACGGGGGCGGCTGTCCCCGGCCGAGGGGAGGCCGTCGCCGGCCGACGGGCCGGGTCCGCTCTGGGCGGCTCGCCGCTATCCGGGCCTTTCCCGTCCCTTGTCCGATGGCTGCTTCGTGTTGCCCGTGTCGATGGCGTCGTCACTGGACGGCCGAGGCGCGCGGGCGGTGGAGTCAACCACAGCTGGGTGACCTGGCTCGCGGTATGCGGGCGGTCGCTGCTGCACGTTTTGTCGACGGCGTCGGAATCTGAGCAGACAAGAGGGCGGCTGGGGGACCGATGCCTGCCGGATGGGCTCTGCGCTGGCCTCGGCGACGTCCGAAGCCTCCCCGGTGACGATGCCATCGACACGGCATGAGCGGCCGCTCGCCGGGGCAGACGAGCCGGCGGCCACGTTTCGGCTGCGGCCTCCAGTCCGGCTGCGGCCTCCAGGTTCGGCCGCGGCCCCAGGTTCGGCTGCGGCCGCCACGTTCGGCCGCGGTTCGGGTGCGGCCCTCCAGGGTTCGGCTGCGGCCGACCCTCAGGCTGGTTGGTCTGACAGCCGGACCGAGCCGAGGCGGGAGGCATCGAGGCCAAGCAGGATCCAGCTCACACCGAAACCGATGGCCCCGATACCGAGCATGAGCCCCTGCGAAAGGGGCCCGACACCCAGCGCTCCGACCACCTCGACCGCGGCGCTCAAGGAGAGCAGCGCGGCGGCTCCACGCGAGAGCGCCCGGCTGGCGTAGGTCACGATCCCGAAACAGAAGCAGCCGACGAGGCCGGTGAAGACGCCAGCGATGGTGAAGAGCCACGGCGAGAGTCCCGCCATCTTCGGCTCATCGCCGACGATGGCCTGGCCCACCACGCCCACGAACAGCAGCAGCACGCCCCCGCCTGAAAGTAGGGCGCTCGTCCAGATCGCCGCCGGAAACCTGCGGTACTGGAGCGCGCTGAGGCCCGCCAGCGCGACCAGCAGCGCGGCGGTCGCCAGCAGCAACACGGGGAACGTGGCGGCGCCGCCGCGTGTCGCCACGCCCACGGCCACCGTCAGCATCCATGCCGCCCCACCCACGACCGCGGCGCCTGACCCGATACGAAGCGACACAGGACTCTCCTTTCCTTCC
>JAXDIE010000042.1:0-12704 GCA_034664165.1 Thermoleophilaceae bacterium
GCGGTTCACACGGTGATCTTCACGTCAGGCAGCACAGCAACCCCGCGGCCGATCGAGCTGACCAACGCGAACCACGCCGCCAGCGCCGCCGCATCGGCCTGGAACCTGGGCGTGGACCCGGACGACCGCTGGCTCTGCGTCCTGCCCCTCTTCCACGTGGGAGGCCTGTCGATCCTGCTCAGGTCCGTGATCTACGGGACCACCGCGGTTATCCACGACAGCTTCGACGCGCGAGCCGTGGCGGCAGCGCTCGCGACCGGCAGGATCTCGCTGGCATCGCTGGTCCCGACGATGCTGCGCCGCCTGCGCGAGGCCGGACTGACCGATGCTCCCGGCCTTAGGGCCATCCTTCTTGGCGGCGGGCCCATCCCCGCCGATCTCCTGGAGTGGGCCCGCGAGGCGGGCCTGCCGGTGGCGCCGACCTACGGCATGACCGAGACCGCTTCCCAGGTCGCGACTGCCGACCCGGTCCAGGCCTTGGAGGGCATCCGCGGGGCTCGCGCGCTGCAGGGTGCCGATATCCGGATCGCAGACGACGGAGAGATCCTGGTCCGCGGCGAAATGGTCAGCCGCGGTGCGCTGGCGGATGACGGCTGGCTGCACACGGGCGACCTTGGCCGGATCGATGACGGACTGCTCCAGGTGACCGGCCGCCTCAAGGACGTGATCGTGAGTGGTGGCGAGAACGTGTCGCCCGCCGAGGTCGAGGAGGCCCTCCTGCACCATCCATGTGTGCTGGACGCAGGCGTGTCCGGCGTGGCGGATCCGGAGTGGGGGGAGGCGGTGAGCGCCTTCGTGGTAGCCAGGGATGTGACCGCGGCGGAGCTGATCGAGCACTGTAGGGACCTGCTCGCGCCCTTCAAGGTGCCCAAGCACGTGGAGTTTGTCGACTCACTGCCCCGCAATGCGGCGGGCAAGCTGATTCGCGCGCGACTCGGCTGATTGCGTCCGGGATCAGGGTTTTCCCTGATGCGCGTCGTGCCGGACGGCCCGAGACTGCCCGTATGCGCTTGGGATGGATCGGTGTCAGCCTGCTCGCGACGCTCACGTTTGGAGCGTGGGCGCCCGCGGCCCTGGCCGTCACGATCCCTGTCACGACGGCGCTCGACCAGGCCGCGGGACCGACCGATGCCAAGTGCTCGCTGCGCGAAGCCGTCAGCGCGGCAAACACCAACCTTGCGGTTGACAGCTGCCCGGCTGGCGGTGGAACGGGGACCACCGACACGATCACGCTGGGAACCGGGACCTTCCCGTTGTCGATCTCCAACCCGGGTGGCACCCCCGAGGACCTCAACGCCTCGGGTGACATCGACATCTCGAGCGGCCTCGCAAACGAGGGCGTGATCATCCAGGGCGCGGGAGCATCTGCGACGACGGTGGACGCCAATGTGGCGGATCGCGTATTCCAGGTCACGGGCGGTGACGCGACCATCAAGGACATGACGGTCAAGGACGGCAACGTGAGCAGCGCGTTGGGTGGCGGAGCGCTCAGTGCGGGAGCCAGCTCGGTGGACCTGGTGGTTCAGGGCGCGGTCATGAAGGAGAACACCGTCGTCGGCGGCGGCGGTGGAGCCATCAGGACCGCTGGCGACCTGACGGTCACCGGCAGCACTATCGGGCCCGACAACAGCTCCACGAACGGCGGCGGCGGGATCACCGTCGTGAACGGCGGGACCGGGAGCACCGGCGGCGTGACCATCACGGGGAGCCGGATCGGGCAGAACACCACGAGCGCCATCGGCGGTGGTGGTGTTCAGATCACCGACACCGGGAGCACCGCGGGGTCGACCATCACCGACAGCTCCATCACCAGCAACCAGATCACCGGAGGCAGCAACACAAAGGGCGCCGGGATATTGGTGAGCGACGGCGGCCTGACCGTCACCGGGTCGAATATCGAAGCCAACACGGGAGCGGACTCGGGCGGGGGCATCAGCTTCGAGGCGCCGGACAGCGCTTCGCTGACGATGACGGATTCCTCGATCCAGGACAACGAGGCCCAGGAGTCTGGAGGCGGCCTGCGCACCACCGAGTCCACCGGGCTGACGCGGGTGGACGTCACCAGCAACAGGGTCCGCCAGACCGCCAATGCGCCTGCACTGGGGGGCGGAATCCAGTTCACCACCGCCGGCGGCGACATCACGGACTCCGACATCTCCGGCAACTCCATCCAGAACACCACTTCGGCCGCGAACAGTGGCGGTGGCATCGAGATCGGCTCGGGTGTCCAGGTCAACCTGCTGCGCTCTCTTGTCAGCGGCAACAGCATCACCGGGTCCGGCGCCAACAAGGGTGGCGGGGTTCACCACGGTGGCAACATCCTCAGCGTCTTCAACACCACCTTCAGCGGGAACACGCTGCCCGATGCCAATGGTGAGGGCGGGGCGATCGAGCCGTCGACCGGCGGCGTAACCATTGCCCAGTCGACGTTCAAGGGCAACAAGGCCGCAGTGGGCGATGCCCTGGGCCCGGCCGGAGGAACCCTGAACGTGGCCCGCACCGTGATCGACAACGAGGAGCCCTCCACCGCGGGCGGCGCGTGCACCGCGCCGGCCTTCACGGTCGGCGTCGCCAACGTCGATCGCGGAAGCACGTGCTTCTTTGGAGCAGCGGCCTCGAACATCGACCCGCAGCTCGGGCCTCTACAGAACAACGGCGGACCGACCCGCACCCACCTGCCGGTTGTGACCGGCCCGTTGATCGACAAGATCGCCCTGGCGAACTGCCTTCAGCCTGGCGGCGGGCCGTTGCTGACCGACCAGCGCTTCAAGCCCCGGCCGTTCCCGGCCGGCGGGCTGTGCGACATCGGGGCTGTCGAGAACCAGGGCGAGCAGCCTGTGGTGGACCCGCCGCCGAGCGACCCCGTTCCCGTTCCCGATCCCGGAGCCGGCGCCACATGCAACGGCCTGGCGGCCACGATCACCGGGACTGACGGCGCAGAGACCCTTCGGGGAACCGCCGGCGCCGACGTGATCGCTGCGCTCGGCGGGAACGACCGCGTGAGCGCCCTGGGAGGCAACGACGTGGTCTGCGGCGGCGAGGGCAACGACAAGCTCGGCGGCGGGGGAGGCAACGACAAGCTGTTCGGCGAGGCCGGCAAGGACGCCCTCAAGGGTCAGGGCGGCAAGGATCTGCTCAATGCGGGCACGGGCAAGGGCGAGCGCTGCACCGGCGGCGGCGGCCGGGACAGGGTGAAGGGCTGCGAGAAGACCGCTTCGGTGCCCTAGCCGGGCGGGCTACGCCGTGACCGGCACGGAGGCCAGCGCCTCCTGGAGCTGCTCCACCGTCTGGAAGTCCAGGCCCAGCGCGTGGTCGTGACGGTGCCGGACGATCCCGTTCTGGTCGATCACGATCACGGCGCGCTTGGTCCCGAGCGGCCCCCTATGGGCGGAGTAGAGCTTGGCGACCTTGCCGTCTACGTCGGCCAGCAGCGGAACGTTCAGCGAGTTCTTCTCGGTGAACGCCTTGTGTGACTCGAGGCTCTGTGAGGAGATCCCGACCACCGTCGCGTCCAGCGAGCCGAACGCCTCGGAGTTGTCCCGGTAGGAGCAGAACTGCTTGGTGCAAACGGGGGTGTTGTCACCTGGATAGAACAGGAGCACCACGCGCTCGCCGCGATGCTCGGAGAGCTTGAACTCGCCGTCGGTGCCGGGAAGCGTGAAATCTGGAGCGGTGTCGCCCTCACGGGGTGTCTTGGACATGGGGTGGTTGGTCCTTCTCGTCGGGGTCAGGGCATCTTGTCAGGCAGCGAACCGGGGCTCGAACGTCAGATTGTCGGTAACGGTGGACCCGCCCTGCCGTCGGAATTGTCTGCTCGCTAGAGTCGAAGCATGATCTACGACAACGACGCAGACCTCTCAAAGCTCGACGGCAAGACCGTCGCCATCCTGGGCTACGGCTCGCAGGGCCACGCCCACGCACTGAATCTCAAGGACTCCGGCGTCAACGTCGTGGTCGGCCTGCGCGAGGACTCCTCGTCTGTCGCGAAGGCCAAGGAAGCCGGTCTTGAGGTGCTCTCGATCGCCGATGCCGCCAGCAAGGGCGACATCGTGATGGTCCTCCTGCCGGATGAGAAGCAGGCCGACGTCTGGGCGTCGGACATCGCCGACGGCATTGCGCCCGGCAACCTCCTGCTCTTCGCCCACGGCTTCACCGTGCACTTCGACCAGATCGCTCCCGGCCCCGAGGTCGACGTCGGCTTGGTCGCGCCCAAGGGCCCCGGCCACCTGGTTCGGCGCCAGTACACCGAGGGCAGCGGCGTCCCGGGCCTCGCGGCCATCCACCAGGACGCGACCGGCAACGCACGCGATCTGACCCTGGCCTACGCCAAGGGCATCGGGTGCACCCGGGGCGGCGTGATCGAGACCAGCTTCCGCGAGGAGACCGAGACGGACCTCTTCGGCGAGCAGGCAGTGCTCTGCGGCGGCGCCAGCGAGTTGGTGCAGGCCGGGTACGAGACCCTGGTCGAGGCCGGCTACGACCCGCGCCTTGCCTACTTCGAGTGCCTGCACGAGCTGAAGCTGATCGTCGACCTCATGTACGAGAAGGGGATCAGCGGCATGCGCTACTCGATCTCGAACACGGCGGAGTACGGCGACCTGACGCGTGGCAAGCGGGTCATCACCGACGAGACCCGCCAGGCGATGAAGCAGATCCTGGCCGAGATCCAGTCGGGCGACTTCGCTCGCGAGTGGATCGCCGAGAACAAGGCCGGCCAGGAGAACTTCCAGCGCATGCGCGAAGAGCAGCAGGGGCACCAGATCGAGCGCGAGGGCAAGGAGCTCCGCTCGATGATGCCCTGGATCAACCAGGAGTTCTGACCCGGTGATCCCCGACCAGCTCAAGCCCGCCGACGGGCGGTTCGGCTGCGGCCCCTCCAAGGTGCGGACCGAGGCCCTGCGCGGCCTGGTCGACGCCGCGGGCGTGATGGGGACCTCCCACCGGCAGAGGCCGGTCAAGGACGTGGTGGCCCGCGTCCGGTCCGGGGTCTCCGACCTTCTGGGAGCGCCCGACGGCTACGAGGTGGTCCTCGGCAACGGGGGAACCACGGCGTTCTGGGACGCCGCCGCCGCGTGCATCGTGCGCGAGCGCGCGCTGCACCTGGTCTGCGGCGAGTTCTCGAGCAAGTTCGCGCAGGTAACCGGCGGCGCCCCGTTCCTGGACGACCCGATCGTGGTTGACAGCGAGCCGGGCGACGCCCCGGCGCCCGTGAGCGACCCCTCGGTGGATGTTCTGGCCTGGGCCCACAACGAGACCTCGACCGGGGTGATGACACCTGTCGAGCGCCCCACCGGCTCCGGGGAAGCCCTGGTGCTGATCGATGCGACCTCCGGCGCTGCAGGGCTTCCGGTCGACCTCGCGGCGGCAGACGTCTACTACTTCGCAGCCCAGAAGGGCTTCGGCTCCGATGGCGGGCTCTGGCTGGCCGTCATGAGCCCGGCCGCGATCGAGCGGATTGGGCAGCTGAACGGCGCCGCCGGCCGCTGGCAGCCCGAGTTCCTGTCGCTGACCACGGCGCTCGACAACTCACGCAAGGACCAGACCTACAACACCCCGGCGCTCGCAACACTGCTCCTGGTTGCGGATCAGGTCGAGTGGATGCTGGCCTCGGGAGGGCTCGACTGGTGCATTGAGCGCACCACGGCCTCTTCGTCCCATCTGTACGGCTGGGCCGAAGCTGCGGACTTCGCCACGCCGTTCGTCACCGATCCGGCCAAGCGCTCGCTCGTGGTCGGCACCATCGACTTCGACGAGGGAATCGACGCGGCGGCGCTGGCGGCAACGCTGCGCGCCAACGGCATCGTCGACGTCGAGCCCTACCGCAAGCTCGGGCGCAACCAGCTGCGGATCGGGATGTTCCCGGCAGTCGAGCCGGCCGACGTCGAGGCGCTGACCGCCTGCATCGACTGGGTGATCGAGAACGTCGCGGAGGTGCGCCCATGAGCGACCGGGCCCGCGTCCTGGTCAAGGAGAAGATCGCCGACGCCGGCATCGATCTCCTGCGTGAGCACTTCGACGTCGACCTCGGGATCGACTGGGACGACGCCGAGCTGGCCGAGAAGATCGGCGACTACGACGCGATCCTGATCCGCTCGGCCACGAAGCTCACCACGGAGCTCATCGCAAAGGGGACCAACCTCAAGGTCATCGGCCGCGCCGGGATCGGGGTGGACAACGTGGACGTACCGGCTGCCACCAAGGCCGGTGTGATCGTGGCCAACGCGCCGGAGTCGAACATCGTGACGGCGGCCGAGCACACCGTTGCGCTGATGCTCTCGCTCTGCCGCAACATCCCGCAGGCGCACGGCTCACTGGTCGACGGCAGGTGGGAGCGGTCGAAGTTCGGCGGCATGGAGGTATACGAGAAGACGCTGGGCATCCTCGGCTTCGGCAGGATCGGCCAGCTGGTCGCCGCCCGGGCCAAGGGCTTCGACATGAAAGTGCTGGCCTTCGATCCCTTCGTCGGGGCGGAGCGCTATCGCGAGCTCGGAGTCGAGAAGGCCGAGACCTCCGCCGAGGTGTACGAGCGCGCCGACATCATCACGATCCACCTGCCGAAGACCCCGGAGACCGCCAACTGGCTGAACGCCGAGGCCTTCGCGCAGATGAAGGACGGCGTCTTCATCATCAACTGCGCCCGCGGCGAGCTGCTCGACCACGACGCGCTCGTGGCCGCTCTCGAGTCGGGCAAGGTCGGCGGTGCGGCCCTGGACGTCTTCCCGTCCGAACCCATTACGGAGCACCCGCTATTCGGGATGGAGCACGTGGTGGTCACTCCGCACCTCGGGGCTTCCACCACCGAGGCCCAGGACCGCGCAGGTATCCAGACCGCCGAGCAGGTCATCCTCGCGCTAACCGGCGGCGCCGTGACCAACGCCGTCAACGTGCCCACCGTGCGCCCCGAGGACATGGAGGTGCTGGGGCCGCTGCTGCCGCTCTGCACCAGCCTGGGGCGCCTGGCTGTCTCGCTTGCCGACGCATCGTCGATCGATCGCATCGAGGTGGCCTTCGAGGGCCGCCCGGCCGAGTACGACACGCGCCCGCTCACCACGGCCGTGCTGATGGGAGTGCTCACCGGGCACACCGAGGAGCAGGTCAACGTGGTGAACGCGCCGTCGCTGGCCGAGAGCCGCGGCATCGTGGTCTCCGAGCAGAAGCAGCCGGCCTCCGAGGACTTCAACGAGCTCGTGCGCGTGGCCATAGTCTCCGGCGGCGAGCGCGCCGAGGTGGCGGGCACGGGCTTCGGCCCCAAGAACGTGCCGCACCTCGTTCAGGCCTACGGGCAGACGTTCAACCTTGAGCTCGAGTCGCACCTGGCCGTGTTCCGATACGCGGACCAGCCGGGCATGATCGGGCGCGTCGGCACGATCTTCGGCGAGCTCGGCGTGAACATCGCGTCCGCCGCCGTCGGTGCCGAGGCCGAGGCCGGTGAGGCCGTCATGGCCGTGACCACCGACGCCCCGGTGCCCCAGGAGCTGATCGATCGCATCACCGCGCTCGATGGCTTCCGGGACGGCCGCGCCGTAAACCTGTAGGCCGCGGCTGCGGTTAGGTTGCGGGCGTGAGCTCGCTGCCGCGCCCACAGGAAGTGGCCGCCCGGTCGGTCCGGGTCAGGCGCGAGGCAATCGCGCCGCTGTTCGGGTTGAGGGTCGCCTTGGTCATCGGGGTGCTCATGACGGTGTGGCTGGCCGCCGGGATGCCCTATGCCGCCATCTGGTTCGCGCTCGGGGCCCAGTTCGCGGCCATGACCGACCCCGGGGGGCAGATCGGCTACCGCCTGCGGAACATGGCAGTGGGCTCCGTGGTTGCGGGGCTCTCCGTCTGCGTGGGCTCGCTGATCGCCTCGAGCATGCTCGCCCAGGTCATCGTGGTCCCCGTCTGGGGCGTCGTTGCCGCGCTGGGAACCGTATTTGGCATGGGGCGCGGCAAGATCGGCATCGTCGCGGCGTTCTCGCTGCTGGGGGCCAGCGCGTCCCAGGTCCACGGCATCCAGCCGCTGCTCTTGGCGCTCGCCGTAATCGGCGGCGGCGCGCTGCAGCTCGTTGCGGCGGCGGCTTGGCCCGCATCGAACCCCGACCACGGCCATCCGGGGCCGGCGCCACCGGGCTGGGCGGAGGTCCGCGCCAAGATCGGCTGGCACACGCCGATCGCCCGCCACGCCATCCGGATGGCCCTGGGCCTGGCGATCGGGGTTGTCATCTACGACACGGCCGAGCTGACCTACGGGGTCTGGGTAGGCGTAACGACCCTGCTGATCCTGCGGCCGTCGCTGGTCGACAGCGCCGACCGCACGTTCATGCGGCTGGTGGGAACCCTGATCGCGGTGGTCGTCGTCACCGGCCTGGCGGGGATCGCCGGGCTGAGCCTGGTCACGGTGGTCCTCCTGGTGATGCTCTCCGAGGGGATCTCTTTCGCCTTTGTCCGAGCGCAGTACGGAATCCAGGCCGGCGCGCTGGGTGCCGCGATGGTCGTGCTCTTCGCCCTGACGGGCACACCTGAGACCGAGCTGGCCGGAGCCAGGATCCTGGACACCGTGATCGGCGGGCTCATAGCCGCGGCCGTGACACTCCTCATCCGCGAGCCCGGGCCGGACCCGGCCGTGGGATAGCCTCTCGCGCGATGAGGGCGCTGGTTATCACCAGGCATGGGGGCCCCGAGGTCCTGAAGGTCGAGGAGCGGCCGGATCCGGTCGCGGGCGTGGGGGAGGCCTTGATCGCCGTCAAGGCCGCCGGCATCAACTTCGCCGACATCATGGCCCGGATGGGCCTGTATCCCGACGCACCCAAGGTCCCGTGCGTCGTTGGGTACGAATTCGCGGGCGTGGTCGAGTCGCTCGGAGAGGGCGCCGAGGGGGTTGCCGTCGGCGATCGCGTGATGGGCGGCACCCGCTTCGGGGGCTACTCCGAGCGCGTGGCGGTCGCGGTCGATCAGCTGGTCCCGCTGCCCGGCGACTGGAGCTTCGAGGAGGGCGCGGCATTTCCGGTGAACTACGCAACGGCCTATGCGGGACTCTGCCGGTACGGGTCGCTCCAGGCGGGTGAGCGCGTCCTGCTGCACGCGGCCGCCGGCGGGGTGGGGATTGCCGCCACGCAGGTGGCCAAGCACGTCGGCGCCGAGATCTTCGGAACTGCATCCGCGTCGAAGCACGACGTGATCCGGGGCTTCGGCGTGGACCACCCGATCGACTACAACAGCGAGGACTTCGTCAAGGCCATCCGGCGGTTGACGGGCGAGCGCGAGTCCATCGACGTCGCGATGGACGCCGTCGGCGGCGCCAGCTTCCGCAAGAGCTTCTCGGTCCTCCGCCCGGGCGGACGGCTGGTCTGCTTCGGGGCGTCGTCGCTGGTCGGCGGGGAAAAGCGCAACGTCCCGCGGGCCCTGATGGGCGTGGTTCAGACGCCTTGGTTCAACCCGCTGCGGCTGATGCCTCCGAGCAAGGCCGTGATCGGCCTGAACATGCTCTCCCTGTGGGACGCCAAGGGCTCGCTCGACGAATACATCCAGCCGTTGTCCGAATGGATCGAGGCCGGGGCCATAAGGCCGGTCGTGGCCGAGGCCTTCCCGCTGGAGAAGGGCGGCGAGGCGCACAGCTTTATCCAGGCCAGGAAGAACGTTGGCAAGGTGGTGCTCACGACATGAGGTTCGTGATGGCGGGTCTCGCGATGGTGGTGGCCCTGGTCGCCGCGCCCGCGGCCGTCGGCGCCGTGTCTCTGTTCGGCTACCGCAACACCGGGGTGATCGAGATCCAGGAGACTTCGCCGGCGGCCGACAAGATGACGGTGACAGCCAGGTTCCCCGACGGGCTGTACTTCACCGACTCGGCCGGGATCAGCGGCACCGACGCCCCGTGTAGCCAGGTCGACGCGCAGACGGCCCTCTGCACCGTCCCCGGCACCACCGGCCTCAACTTCAACCTCGAGCGCAAGAACGACAGGGTCGCGGTCGACCTTCCCTCCGATCCGGCGCTCGAGTTGTTCCGCTACAAGTACGCACTCGGTGACGGCAACGACCGCTTCTCGGGGGGCATCTACCCGGAGGAGGTGAGCAGCGGGGTGGGCAAGGATCGCCTCTTCGGTGGCGCCGGCAACGACTCCCTCTCGGGCGGCAAGGACGCCGACCGGCTCGACGGAGGGGACGGGGAAGATGCATGCAATGGCGGCCCTGACAAGGATCAGGCCACCTCGTGCGAGTCGGTAAAGGGGATCCCCTAGGCCCGGACTCGCTAGGGTCAGGCTGGATGTATCGCCTGACCGGAGCAGTCATCGTCGTGCTCGCCGCGGGAGCTCTTGCCCTGCCGGCCGTCGCGTCCGCAACAAGCGTGAGCGAGCTCAACGGCGTTCTGAACATCTTCGACTCGGATGTCGCCGGCCTCGGCGAGGTCAACGACATCGACGTGACCTTCGACGACATCACGGGCGAGCTCGTGGTGGCCGACCCCGGTCCCGGCGTGGTTCCCGTGGCCCCCTGCTACTCGGTGGACGCGGGCACCGCGCGCTGCCCCACGATCACGCCGGACAACCTCACCGTCCTGGTCAACTCGATCACGGCCGACCTGGGCCCGCAGTCCGACCGCATGAACCTCGACGTCTTCACTCCCGAGGGATCGGTGAACAAGGTCCGTGGCGGATCCGGCGACGACCTGATCCTGGGCAGCGACAGCGTCGACCTCCTGAGCGGCGGCCTGGGCAAGGACATCGTCAAGGGCAGCGAGGGCAATGACACGCTGGGTGGCGGCGGTGGCAAGGACGCATGCTTCGGAGGCACCGGGCGCGACAAGGCCCGCCACGACTGCGAGAAGGTCCGTTCCGTTCCGTAGTACGATTTGTGCCACATGACGTTCCTGCTCGACCTTCGCCTTCTCCTCCTCCCCCCTCGGGGGGAATAACGCGTGGCGGCCGCGTAGCCGCAAGCCAACGGAGAATTCGAAGGACGACCCAGAGAAGGGAACGACATGACTTCTGAGCAGCAGCCCAACGTAGACAGGAAAGACCAGGACAGGATCCTGATCTTCGACACCACCCTGCGCGACGGCGAGCAGTCGCCCGGCATCTCGCTGAACAAGCAGGAGAAGCTGGAGATCGCCCACCAGCTGGCCAGGCTCGGTGTCGACATCATCGAGGCCGGCTTCCCGATCTCCTCACCCGGCGACTTCGAGTCGGTTCAGGCGATCTCCCGTGAGGTGGAGGGCCCGGTCATCTGTGGACTGGCAAGGACGGCGCACCAGGACATCGACGCCGCGTGGAACGCCGTAAAGGATTCCGCCAGGCCGCGGATCCACACGTTCATCTCCACGAGCGACATCCACATCGAGTACCAGCTGCAGACGACCCGCGAGGACGTCAAGGGGCAGGCCCGGGCCGCCGTCGCCCACGCCAAGCAGTACTGCGACGACGTGGAGTTCTCGCCGATGGACGCGAGCAGGGCGGATTGGGAGTACACGGCCGAGGTCATCCAGATCGCCCTCGACGAGGGTGCCACAACCATCAACGTGCCCGACACGGTCGGCTATTCGATGCCCATGGAGTACGCGGAGATGTGGCGCGAGCTGTACCGCATGGTGCCGGACCTGTCCAAGGTCGTGACCTCGGTTCACTGCCATGACGACCTGGGGCTGGCCGTGGCCAACTCCTTCGCCGGCCTCGAGGCCGGCTGCCGTCAGGTCGAGTGCGCCATCAACGGGCTCGGCGAGCGAGCCGGCAACGCGGCACTAGAGGAGATCGTGATGCTCCTGCGCACCCGCGAGGCCGCGCACGGCATGTGGACGGGCGCCAACACCCGCGAGATCGCGCGTACAAGCAGGCTGGTCTCGCGCCTCACCGGCTACCAGGTACAGCCGAACAAGGCGATCGTCGGGCGTAATGCGTTCGCTCACGAGTCGGGCATCCACCAGGACGGTGTCCTGAAGGAGCGCTCCACCTACGAGATCATGGATGCAACGTCGGTGGGCCTGGAGGCCAACTCGATCGTGCTGGGCAAGCACTCCGGACGCCACGCGCTGCGCGACGCCCTGGAGCAGCTGGGCTTCAAGATCGACGGGCATGCGCTGAACACGGCGTTCAAGCGCTTCAAGGACATCGCTGACAAGAAGAAGAGCGTCACGGCGATGGACCTGGAAGCACTGGTCACCGACGAGATGCGGGCAACGCAGGAGAACGCGTACGTGCTCGAGGCCTTCGACATCGAGGCCTCCAACGTCCGGACGCCCCATGCCCATGTGACGGTCAAGCTCCCGTCGGGGGAGACCGCCGAGGGCAGCTTCACCGGCGACGGGCCGATCGACGCGTTCTTCAGCGCGCTCAACGTGGCCACCGGCCGCGAGGGCCGGCTCAAGGAGTACCAGGTGAGCGCCGTCACCGGCGGCCGCGACGCGCTGGGTGAGGTCACGGTACGGCTCGATCTGGACGGCGTGAGCGCGTCCGGCCAGGGCGTGTCCACGGACATCCTCGAAGCGTCGGGCCAGGCGTACCTGAGAGCGATCACAAACGCGCTCTCGAACTCGCCGGTTGCCGAGGCCGAGCACCACCTGGACCAGGCCACCCGCCAGACCACTCCGTAGGAGCTCCGGGGCCGCGCTAGGCTCGCGCCATGGGCGCGGCCCCGGACTTCACCTTCGTCGACGGCGATCGCCTGATCCGCTTTGGGGAAGGCGTCCGGGGTGAAGCCGGCGCCCTGCTGGAACAGCGCGGCTTCTCGGGCTACGCGCT